>JBFIHF010000056.1:0-24394 GCA_041601915.1 Bradymonadaceae bacterium | reverse complement strand
GTCTGCACCGCGATCCGCGACCAGATTGTGGCCAGTGGCCACCCGGTCACCACGGTTCTGGGCCCGAACTATGTCGACATCAGCGCCACGAGCCCAGGCATGCCGTTTACGATCAGCGGTGTCCCGGGGGCCCTGACGCGGACCGTCACCGCCGCCGGTAGCGTCGGCTTGCCGGGGACCCCGGGCGCCACACACACCTATACGTGGGACTACACCGACGTGGACAACGTGACGACGACGATCACGGCTCCGCCGCCCGCCACGCTCACGACAGCGGGGGTCTGTGCGAGCATCACCGCGGCGCTGGTCGCGCACCCCGCTTTCAACGCGACGACGACGGGGACCTCGGTCACGGTGACGCCAACCGACCCCGGCGCGGTCTGGAACTTCTCGAACTTCTCGGCCTCGAATGTCAGCCGGACCACCTCGCGCAGCGGCCTCGCAGCATCGCCCGGTCCCTACCACGACTACAGCTTCACGATCGACGGGATCAACGTGACATATACCGACGACGGCTCCCCCACCCAGGCCGAGATCTGTGCGGGAGTGCGCGCCCGGATTCAAGCCGTGGCGTCCACGAAGGTGACGGCGACACAGGATACCCTCAACGTGACGATGACCGGCCTGACGTCGGCACCGTTTGTCATCGCAAACATCGATTCGTATCTCAATCCGCACGTCGTCGTGGTTCCCGCGGGCCTTGGACCAGCGGCCTACAGCGATCTGGGGCAGCGGATTCAGGCCGACATGGACATCGCAACTCGTACTCAGAATGCCGTCGTGATCACGCATCGTCCGCCGGACAACTATGCCGACTTCGCCGCCGGAATCACCGCGATTTGCGCGCGCCGAGATGACCCGACGGCCCCCGCCAGGACCCACGTCATCGGCCTCGGACTCACCTCGACGGAGCGCCAGATGCTCAACGTCATGGCTGCGGCCGGTGGCACCGGCAGCTGCGCCGGCGGCGTCGATCCCTGCGTCACGGCGGCCTTCAGCACCACGCTCACCCCGCTCGTCAGCTGTTCGGGGTCGATCGGCGCGTCGGCCAGCACGCTCAAGGCGCGCATCAACGACATCATCAACGTCGCCTCGTGCACGCTCGACCTCGCCGTTCCGCCTTCCTACGCCGGCGGCAAAGCGCCCAACGACCCCAACGTCATCTTCGTGCAGATTCGCGAGTGGGACATCTATGACATTGATGCCTACGCGGAAGTGTTTCGATACGACACCAACGATGCCGAGGATTGGGCCCACTACCTCCGAGACCGCGAGGTGGGACACAACAATCCGGCCCACGACTACGATGACGCGGGGTGGTTCCTCGTGCCGGGCGACTTCTCGAAGCTCACGTTCACCGGGCAACTCTGTCGCCAGATTCGCGAAGGGAAGATCACGAAGATCCGCACCGAGGTGGGCTGCCAGTGTCCAAACCAGGGTGAAGAGTGCACCGCCACCACCGCGTTGATGTGCAAGAACCCCAACGACCTGAGCGGACCGCTCATCACCTGCACCGCCGACCAGCTCGCCAACATGCGCTGCGCGACGGGTGTCTACATCTGTAGCAACGGCGTACAGGAGTGCAGCGCGATGGGAACCAACACCATGCCGGAGCTGTGTAACGGCGTGGACGACGACTGCGACGGCATCATCGACAATATGTCGAACGGGACCATCGCGCAGTTCCAGGGCCGGGAGCCGGAAGGCCGACACTGCAACTTCAAAGACGTCTGTATGTGCCCGGACGGCGCCAAGGATACCTCGGCGCTGGGCGGTATCGATGAGCACCTCGACAGCTGGACGGGCGACTGCCAGTGCGGTGAAGGCCTCGAGCTCAACTACACGCCGTCGCCCTACGGGGTCATCGCCGACGAGTCGAAGCCGACCGCCGGCGACCGCGCGGACTTCGGCAGCGACGATGCCGCCTGCTCCGTGGGCATGAATTCCCGCGGCGGCGGGTTCCTGGTCCTCGGCTTGCTCGGGTTCATCGGTCTGGCCCGACGGCGTCGACGTCGCTAGTTGTTGAGGATGCGCCGTCCGAGTATCAGTAAGAGCCCCACGGACGGACACACTCATGCAATATCGCGGACTCACGCTGGACGGATTCCAGCGGCTCGCCGTCGAGCACATCCAGGCCGAGCGTTCGGTCCTCGTTGCAGCACCCACCGGCACCGGTAAGACGCTCATCGCCGACTACCTCGTCGAGGAGGTGCTCAAGGGGGGCGGCCACATCGTCTACACCGCGCCGGTCAAGGCGCTCTCCAATCAAAAGTACCGCGAGTACACCGAGCTGCTGGGGCGAGACGCGGTCGGACTGATCACCGGCGACATCGTCATCAACCCGTACGCGCCGCTGCGGATCATGACGACGGAGATCCTGCGCAACATCTTGCTGCAGGAGCCGCTCGACGTCGCCGGCGTGGACGAGACCCAAACGTGGACCGCATCTACGACGCAGATGCGCGACCTCGACTCGCTGCGAGCCGTGATCATCGACGAGATTCATTTCGTCGACGACCCCGAGCGCGGCACCGTCTGGGAAGAACTGCTCATCTACCTGCCGACCAAGATCCGGATCCTGGGGCTCAGCGCGACCTTGTCGAACCTCGAGCAGTTCGCAGGCTGGCTCTCCGAGATTCGTGGCGAGGAGGTACAGGTCGTTCGCGAAGAGCGGCGCACGGTACCGCTGGCGTTTCATCTGGTGAACAAAACGACGGGCGTCTGCGACGCCGGCGACTTCGACGGCCATTACGCGCGCTGGAAGAAGGAGAAGAAGGCCGAGGGACGTGGTCAGTCGGACAAGGACAAGGGCAAGCGCGGCAAGCGAGGCGGTGACCGCCGAGGGCGCGGCAACCGCGGTGGCCGCGACGACGGTCGCACGAACCATGTCGCGGTCTTCGAGGCGATGGGCCGCGACGAGTACCCGGCGCTGTACTTCATCTACAGCCGCAAACTCACCGAGCAGCTGGCGCTGCAGTTGTCGCGCACCGATGTGGGCGACCAGATCGGCGCGCGGGCCCGGCGATCGGACATCGACGTCGTCATCAAACGCTTCGATGGAGACTACCCCGGCGTGCTCAAGTCGCAGTCGCGGCGCGCACTGCGGCAAGGGATCGCGTTTCACCACGCCGGGCTCCACGTGGCGCTCAAGGCGCTCGTGGAGGAACTCTACGAGAAACGTCTGATCGAGGTCCTCTACTGCACTTCGACGTTCGCGCTGGGCATCAACATGCCGGCGCGCTCCGTGATCTTCGACTCGCTCACCAAGTTCGATGGCGTCGAGATCGTGCCGTTGACGGTGCGCGAGTTCATGCAGATGGCGGGCCGCGCCGGACGCCGTGGTATCGACACCGAAGGCGATGTGCTCGTGCGGATGGACTTCACCGATTGGCGCGAGGCGGCGCCGATCTGGAAGAAGCTGTCCGGCGGCGCCTCCGAGCCGGTGTCCTCGTCCTTCAATCTGAGCTTCAACTCGGTGGTCAATCTGCTCGACCGCTATGACGAGCCCCAGATTCGCACGCTGTTGGAACGCTCGTTTCGCGCCTATCAGAGCCGCGAGGATGCCACCGAGCTCCGCCAGAAGCTGACGACCCTACCGGCGGAGTCGGGGCGAGCAGGCCGAAAAGAACTCGCCCTGCTGCAACGCGAATTGGTCGAGGCCGAGCGCCCGCGCCTCTGGGAACAGTTTCAGCGCAAGCTCACGTTCCTGCGCACGCATGGCTATATCGGCGCCAAGAACGAGCTCCACACCGCAGCGAAGATTGTGCAACGCATCCAGTTCGCCGAGATCTTCGTGACCGAGCTCATCATGAGCGGTGCCCTCGAAGGGCTCAACGGTCCCGAGCTATTCGGTGTGTTCACGGGCCTCGTCCAGACGCTACCGCGCACCGCCAAGGTCAACGAGCCACGCGACGACAAGTGGTGGAAGATCTTCGAGCGGATCGGCCCGGTGTTCGAGTCCGACGTCGTCTACAACTCGCAGTTCCTGTCCCAACAGGAGGTCGTCTACGTCCCGCCGTTGATGCCACTCGGTGAGATGTGGGCCCGCGGGGTCTCGCTGGAGACGATCCTACGCGAGATCAACAACCCCACCGACCTTTCCGGCGATATCGTCGGCGCGTTTCGCCGGGCCAAGGATCTCGTGGGCCAGATGCGCGCCGTCTATTTCGAGGACGAGGACCGGCGCAAAGAGCTGACCGCGCTGATCCGCGCCGTGTCCCGCGACGAGGTCGAGGTCATCGACTAGCTGACTTTCGGGGCTCGGCACTCGTCGGCGAGGTGCAAGAGCGCCTCTTCGGAGACCCGCCACGCCCCCGCCGGCTCGACCTCCGCGCACGGCGCGTTGGAGGCGTCCCACCGCGGGAAGTCGGCGACCGACGCCAACCGTGCCTCGCGATCGTCGTCGTTTCGCAGAACCAACGTCCAGCCGCGGCTCGAACCGTCACGCCAGCGCGACAACTCGGCGCGCGTCGATCGGAAGTCGAACCCGTAGCTGTCGATCTCGGCCGAGTCCGCCCCAATTTCCGCGAAACCGCCCTCGCGCCGGTCGTTCATCCGCAGCGGCTGGGGCGATATCCCGGTCCACTCGATGCGCCATCCCGAGAGTGCCGGCATCCCGATCGCCCACACGCCGAAGGCGAAAAACGACGGCAGCGCCCAGGGCCACACCTCGAACGGGTTCTCGGCCCAGAGCCCCATCTGGTAGGCGATCGTGATGGCGGTCATCCCGACGACGTAGAGCGTCGGAGGCCCAATTGCCAGCGCGATTTCGGAGCCCGTCACAGGCGTCCACCCCGTCACGATACGAAACGTGGGCTCATGGAACTGCCGCTGCGCAGCAATGACCTCCATCGTCGCCGTGACGCTCGCCGCCGCCAACGGCGTGTCCTGGGCCATACGAGGTGCGTCGGTGTCCACACGGCGACGCGGCGTGCTTGCCACGAGTTCCGGAGGACGACTGAGCTCCTTCAGTTCCTCAACCTCGTCTTGCTCGTCGCGCTCGTCGGGCTCGTCGACCTCGTCCTCGCGCGGCAGCGGCGGCGGCAGAGTGGGCCTGCGCTCGCGCTTCACCGCGGACAAGGTCGGCGGCGCGGGGACCTCCTCGTCGACCTCCTCCTCCGCCTCCTCGACGTCGACCTCGACCTCGACCTCGGGCTCGGGCTCGGGCTCAAGCTCCGGTTCTGGTTCCGGCTCTTGCGCGGCCCGCGCACTCTGGATCGCGTCAACCGCCGTGTTGCGCAGCGCGTTCAGGCGCTCCGAGGCATCCGTCCCGAGCTCCGCGCCGGCGAGCGCCAGCTGCGCGAGCGGTGCCCACCTCGCGGTCAGCTCCGCGACCTTCTTCGCTCGCTCGTCGTCGTCGCGGATCGCCGTCTTCGACAGTGCACCGATCTTGCCGGTCTTGAGGCGCTGCCTCAGAGCATCGAGCTTGGCGTCGCTGGAGTCGGCCGACGGCTGCTCGAGTTTCGCGGTCAACTCCTCGAGCTGCTCACGGAGCCGCGTTTCCGCGACGAGGGCCGCGGCACGGCCGTCATTCGCTACCGCCGCAATCAGCAGGTCCATCGCGTCGAGCGACGTGCGCCATTCGGCGAGACTCTCGTCGTCGGTCGCGGGCGTCTCCCCGCCCCAATCGTTCAGAAAACCTTCGATTCGAGCGACGGCAACCAGCCCAGCGGCCGGCCCGATGCGCACGGCCCGCTCCTCGAGTTCGATCGTGAAGAGCGCTCGCAACGCATCGTGGTCCGCGTCGATCCCCTCGGGGAGACCAGCGAGGGTTTCGTCGAGCAGTGCCTCGAGCTCCGCCAGCGCGGTCGCGAGCGTGCCACGAAGCTCGTCGAGCTCCGCGGTCAGCCCGTTGATCGTGTCGGCGTGGGTCAACTCGCGTTCACGGCTTCGAATGCTCTGATCGGCGGTCACCTAGGTATCGTGCCACATCGCCCGCGCCATCACCAGAATACACGGGCGCGCGTTCCGCGAGCTCAGGCGTCGCGCTTCATGATCAGCAGCGCGGTGAACATCGCCGGATCCGGCGAGGCCACAGCGCCCAGCTCGTCCACGAGTTCCGCGATCGTCGCGTCGAGCCATCGCGTCATCAGTCGCCCAGCGCCTCCCAGTGCCTCGAACACCGGACCGACGAGCGGTTCAAACGCTGCGATCGGGTCGTCGACCCAACTGCGCGCACGCAAAGCCACGCCGAGGTCGTCGAGCGCGGCGGCCTCCAGTCCCAACGTATCGGGAGGTCGCCCCAGCAGCACCTGGGCGACGGCCGTCGCGAAGAACGCATCGAAGGTGAGCTCCGGAGCCTCGTTGAGCCACGCACCAGCCTGCGCGCGCTGAACCAGATCCGGAGGCTCCGATCGCTGAACCCCGAACAGCCAGAGCTGCTTGAACGCGATCATCGCGAGCCGCGCGGCCGCGTCGTCGACTTGGGCCTGAGTATGGAAAATGTCACGGTAGCCGGCTTCATCCGCGAAGACCGGCCGGATGTTCGCGACGCTCTCGGCGAGCGCGGTGTCGGCTTCGCGCAACAGCGAGAAGCGCACGCCCTCGACGAGGCTGAGCGTGGGCCTGCGCCGGACCCGTTGCACGTTCTCCCGCAGCTTCTCCACGGTCGTATACCCGACCCGAAACACGTCGCGCAGCGGCACCGTGCGCAAGATCTCCAGCGCTCGCTCGTCATCCTGGCGAGCCAGAAACTCCAGCCCGATGCTGAGATAACCGGTCGTGCGTTCGGCGACCCGCTCTGCGTCGGCTCGATCTCCGGGATCGATCCCCTCGCCCACCGTCGCACGGTTCTGCAAGGCGACGAACTCTGCCAGCGCGCGCTCCAGGTCTTGCCCAACCAATGCGCGCATGATGCGCGCGGCGTAGTATCGAGCGCCGTCGGTGATGTTGAGCATCGCCGGCATGTTCGTCTGCGGCTCGACACCCACTTTGGGTACGTAGTCTCCGCGCTCGAGCTTGTCGCGGAACCGCGCACCGTCCAACGGGCGGTAGATCTGCAGCGCCTCGTCGAAGTCGACGAAGCCCCACTCCTCGAGCCGACTCGTCCGCCAGCGCAGCGCTTCCTCTTGCATCCCGCTTTGCAGCTCCCACCGTGTGGCTTCGAACAGAGTCCACGCAAGCACTCGGTCGACGTCGTACAGTCGTGCCACAGCGGCCCGCATGAGCGCGTTGGTCGAGTCATCGCCTTCGTAGACGAGCGCGTAGACGCCATCCGGGCTGCGCTCCACCGGCTCCTTGTCCCAGAACGCGTCGGGCACTTCGCCCTCCTCGCCCCAGAAATCGACGAGCACGTACTCGCTGAAATAGAGTGCCAAGATCTCGGGGTCCATCTCGCGGCAGCCACGGCGAAACACCGCGTCGGACGAGGCCGACACCAGCGCCGCGAGCCACGGAGAGAACTTCGCGGGGCGGAACTCGTGGGAGGTCCAGCAGTCGAGATCCACGCACGTCTGCAGCTGCTCGGAGGTCAACAACGGCACGAGTTCTTGAGCGAGCTCCCAGCCGGCGTCCGAGATGAGTCGGTACACCGTGGGCGGATCGATGCTCGCGACAAACTCCAGCGCATCCGGTCGATCGAGGATCGCGATGACCTGGTCCTCCGGCTCACCGGCGGGGAGCTGGGGGCTCGTGGGACGACGGCCGAGCGACGTGTCCTTCGCGTCACTCATTCGCGAGACGCTCGTCGATCAGCGCCAGCGTCTCACGCGTTCCGTACAGATGGATGAATGTCCCCAGCCTCGGACCGCGCTCTTGACCCAGCAGCAGCTGATACATCGTCTGGAACCAGTTCCCGAGTTTGACGCCGTGATCCTTTCCAGCCTGGTAGGTCGCCTTCTGGATTTCCTCGGGGTCGGAGCCCTCGTACGAAGACAAGAATTCCCGCAGCTGTTCGAGGCTCGGCATCATCTCGGGGGCGGGCGCCGCGTACTGCTTCGTCGGGACGATGAAATCGCGGTAGTAGCTCAGCGCACGATCGATCATGTCGTCCATGACGTCGCGCGCGTCTTCGGCGGCGGGGTCGTATCGCAACAGGTAGTTCCACACGATCTCGCGATCGTCGGTGTTGAGGACGTTCACGAGGTTCAGCAGCATCGAGTAGCTGATGCGGCTCGAGTACCCGACGGCCTTGCCGGCGCGCACCGCGTCCTGCTCCAGCGCCCAGATCGGGTTGTTGAGCTGCTCGTCGAGCGGCTCGGTGGAGAAGCGATCGCGCGCCTCGAGGTAGTCGTCGACGCTCTTCGGGATGACATCGAAGTGCAGCTTCTTCGCCTTCGTCGGGCTCTGGTAGATGAACCATGACAGGCTCTCGAGCGGTCCGTACTTCAACCACTCGTCGATCTCCATCCCATTACCCTTCGTCTTCGAGATCTTCTGACCGTGGGGGTCGAGGAACATCTCGTAGAAGAAGCCGACCGGCGGCTCGCCGCCGAGGATCCGCACAATCTTCGCCGACAGATCGGCGGACTCAATGAGGTCCTTGCCGTACATTTCGTAGTCCACGCCGAACACATACCAACGCAGCGCCCAGTCGACCTTCCAGCCGACCTTCACGTTGCCGTCGCCGATCGGCATCGTGCCGGCGTGGCCGCAGGCCGTCACGGTGTTGCCTCGCGTGGTGAAGTCTTGATCGCAGGCATAGCTGATCCGCCCGTCGGCGACGTGTGTCTCCACGACGCGTGTCGTGTAGACCTTTCCGCACGCCTCGCAGACCGGCATGAACGGCGACCATTCCGAACGATCGGAGGTGTCGTCGCGCTTCTGCCCCAGCGTCGGCAGGATCACGTCGCGCACCTCATCGTAGCAGTCGAGGATCCGCTGCAACCCGCCGTTGAACACGCCGCCACGGTACTGGTCCTTCGAAGACCGGAACTCGTATTCGAACCCGAACTCGTCGAGAAAGCCGCGCAGCTTGGCGTTCATGTTGTCCGAGAAGCTCGCTTCCTCCCCGAACGGATCGGGAATCTGGTTCAGCGGCTTGCCCAGGTGCGGTCGGATGATGTCGTGATTGGGCACGTTGTCGGGCACCGCGCGCAGCCCGTCCATGTCGTCGGAGAACGCGACGAGCTTCGCCGGCTTCCCCGTCAAGTGTTCGAAGGCGTAGCGCACCCACGTCGTACGCGCGACCTCGGCGAACGTGCCGATGTGCGGCAGGCCGCTGGGGCCGTAGCCCGTCTCCAGAAGCACGTAGTCGTGAGTCCGCGCGATCCCGCGGGCCGCCTCGCGCTCGAGTTTCTCGACGATCATCTCCGCTTCTTTGAACGGCCAAGCTTTCAGATCAGCGGACATACAACCTCCTCGATGAGTCCCAGCGGAGCGAGGCGCGCGCGGGGACGCAGGAAACTATGAGCAGCGATGAGATATTTCAACCCGCGGGCGCGGGTCAGTCGAACAGCGGAACGCTGTCGGGCTGCGGCTTCGGCTTGGGCTTCGGTTTCGGCTTCGGTTTGGGCTTCGGATCCGGCTTCGTGTCCGGTTTGGGCTTCGGCTTGGGTTCCGGCTTGGGTTCCGGCTTCGGTTCCGGGGCCTTGTCGAGCTTCTCCAACTTGAGATCGAACTTCGTCGCTCCACCCCGCGTCAACTGAAGGTCGCGCTTCTCGTAGCCGTCCAGCGCGATCTCGACATCTATCGGAAGCCGATCTTCGGGAAGCGCGAATTTGGCCGGCGTGCGGCCCTTCTCGGTCCCGTCGATCACCAGCGCGGCGTTTTCGGGCGTCGTGATGATGCGGAACTCGACCGATTTCACGGCCGGTGGCGTGTCGATCTGGGGGTCTGGCAGCGTGATCACCGGCTGGACGGGGATGTCGGTCTGGCCGGCCTGCGACAGCTTGAGCACCGCGTACGCGATTCCGCCGAGGCCAATGATCCCGGCTCCCACGAAACCGGCGAGCAGCAGCAAGTACTTCTTCCGCTTGCCTTGGACCTGTTCGCTCTGTTGGCCCGTGACCATCGGCATGAACGATGTGGAATGGTCCTGAACCGGCGCGTTCGGCGAGAACGCCTGACCGCTGACCTGCTGGCCTCCGACGACCGGCCCGGTGCCCATCCCCGCGCGATGACTACCGGCCGTCCGCATCGGCTGGGCGGGCTGTTCGTGCCCGGCCGGCGGGGGTCCCATCGCTGCTTCGAGCGTCAACATCTGCGTCTTTTGCTCGCTGGCGGCCGCGGCGACGGCGGCGGGGTCGACCGCGGGCTGGTTGCGGGCCGTCACGTCCTCGGGGTCGCCGCTGGCCACCACGAACGGCGGTGCCGCTTCTGCCTCGGCGAGCGTCACCATCTGCGTCGCGTCCTCGCCGGGGGCCCCGCCATCGAGGGACGGGCTCGAATCCATCGAACGCGGCCGGCTCTGAAGCGGCGTGGTCATCCGGTTGTCTTCGACATCGGGGCGACCGAGGCCCAGTGACGACGCGTCGAACGCCGGCCGCTCCAGCGCGGAGTGCGACGGGCTCGTGACTCCAAACTCATCGCCGGACACCATCGCGGTCTCCCCGAGCGCGAACTCTCGGTCGGCCTCGGCGGTGTCGTCGGGGCTTGGCGCCGACGCGAGCCCACGCTGCCGCAGGTACGCATCGACGTCACTGCCGTCGATGCGCATCGTGGGCGCGTACTCCTCTTCGTTCGCCTCCGCGTCAGGGACGATCGCCTCATCCTCCTGCGTGGCGCGCAAGTCGGGCTGCTCGCGAGGCTGCGTCGCCGATTCGGGGGGCTCGTCTGGAATCTGTGTCGTCACTTCGGGGACGACGTGAAACTCGGCGCCGCGCTGGGCGAGTCGCTCCGCGGACGCACCGAGGAACTCGAGCATCTCCTCGGCGCTTTGATACCGCTGCTTCTCGTCCTTCTTCAGCGCGATCGACAGCCAGGGCCACAGCGTGCTCGCCTTCAGCTCGTCGGGAGCTGGCAGCGGCGCGGGGCTCAGCTGAAGTTGAGCCGCTTCGACCGAATTCTCGGCTTGGATCAACGGCTTCGCCATCAGCGCTTCCGCGAAGGTGATCGCGATCGAGTACACGTCGCTGCCGGGCGTGGGATTGTCGCCGCGCAACAGCTCGGGCGCCATGTAGCGCGGACTTCCCAGCGCGACCCCGGCCGCGGTGAGGTCGGTATCGCCCATGACGGTCTTCGCGATGCCGAAGTCGAGGACCTTTACGTAGTCCTTCTCCCCGTACACGTTGCACAGCATGATGTTCGCGGGCTTCAGATCGCGATGCACGATGCCTTGGGAGTGGGCTTCGGCCAGCGACTTGAGTACCCCGGACGCCATGCGGCGCACGCGGTCTTCACTCAGCGCCCCTTCCTCGCGCAGCGTCTGCACGAGGTTTTTGCCCTCCAGGTACTCGAGCACGAGATACATCATCCCGTCCTCGGTCTCGCCGAAGTCGTACTGCCGAATCGTGTGGGGGTGGTTCAGATTCCGCGCCATCATCGCTTCGCGCTTGAAGCGTTCGCGCATCTGCGGATCGACCGCCGATGCCGCCGCGGTGTGCAAGAGCTTGACCGCGACGTCGCGGTTCATCCCGAGCTGCGTCGCGCGATACACGACACCAAAGCCACCGCGCCCAATCTCTTGAACGAGCTTGTAACGGCCGGCCAGTACCTCACCGACGGAGAGTCCTTGTGCGGAGACGCCCATGGGCCTCAGAATTTCCCGCTGATCGAAATCCCCAGGCCGTCGCGACCGAACTCTGGAGTCAACGTCAGCCGCGGTGCGGTCTCCTTCTTCGAGGACGTCGCCGCGACGTAGGCACCGTATCCGGCCCCGCCCGCGACGAGCACACCACCGGCGACATAGAAGATCAGTGCCCGCGTGACCGCCGAGCTGCGTCGATCGGTGAGGTCATCGAATTCGGACTGCTGAATTCCGGGCACTTCGCGCGGATCGTCGTACTTCGACGGGATGCCGAGATCGGTGATGAGACCGATCGTGAAGAGCGTGAGCCCCACCGCGCCGACACCACCCGCGATCGCGTACTGAACGATCGGAGGCTTGTCCTCGTCGACCGGGGTCGGCGGGGGCAACTCTTCCTCCACCACCAACTCCGGGGTCAGTTTGAGCGTCGCTTTGACCACGACGTCTTTGTCCGGCAGCAGCTTCAGCGTCTCTTCGTAGGGGTCGTGGCCCTCGAGGGTAATGACGAGTTTGTGATCGCCTTCCATGAGGCCGGCGACCTCGGTGGGCAGCGTTCCAATCGCGGTGCCGTCGATGGTCGCGGAGGCGCCGGGCTCGGAGGCCGACAGGATCACACGACCCGACATCAGGTCCGTCCATCCCGCGCATTTGGGGGCCGCAGCGAGCGACGCTCGCGCCTGGTCCGCCAGCGCCAACTCGGCCTCGGGGTCCCGCACGAAGGCGCGGAAATAGACCAGTGCTTTGACGCACTTGTTGGATTTCTCGTAGGACTTGGCGACGTTGAGCAACAGGCGCGCGTTGGGCTGAGCACGATTCGCGGCGAGCAGATACTTGATCGCCTCATCGAATTTTTCGGCCTCGTACGCGGTTTTGGCCCCGCCAATGAGTTCTTCGAAGCTCATCCCTTCCAACTCGGACTGCGCCGAAACATTGGAAGCGAAGAGACAGATGACCGCGACCACGAGGGTCACGCTAGTATGGGTAATCCAGCGCATTGTTCGTCGATTCTCCACGAATGGCCTCGCGAACGGGACTTTGGCGGAAATTTAATATTGTCCGTAATCTACTAGAGCGGTAGCTTAACGGCAAGTAAGCAGCCAGTAACGCGACCGAGCGGTGACACTGGCACGTCCAGGCTATGCATGCAAGGCCTTCCACAAATCGGTGACGTCCTCGACGACACCTACAAGATCGAGAGTCTGCTCGGCACGGGCGGCTTTGGTGCCGTCTACCTGGCGCGCCAACTTTCGATGGATCGCGAGGTCGCCCTCAAGATCCTCGTCGCCAACGCGATGAACGTCGACGAGATGATCCAGCGCTTTCGCCGTGAAGTCATGGCGTGCCGCAGCCTCGGCCACCCGAACACGATCCGGATCTACGACTTCCGCGACCGGCCCGACGGGATTCTGTACTACACGATGGAGTACGTGAAGGGCCCGACGCTCAAGGACGTCATTAAGGACGAGGGCCCGCTGGCGCCGGCCCGTGTCGCCCACATCCTGAAGCAGATCTGCAAGAGCCTCGCCGAAGCCCACAGCTACGGCATCGTGCACCGTGACCTGAAGCCCGCGAACATCATGATCGCCGAGATTGCCGGCGAGACCGACTTCGTCAAGGTCGTCGACTTCGGGATCGCCAAGATCATGGACGGCGACGACGGCGAAGACCGCGATCAGCTGACGAACGCGGGCGTGCTCGTCGGCACGCTGAACTACATGTCCCCCGAGCAGATTCAAGGCGGTGAGATCGGACCCGTCTCGGACCTCTACGCCCTGGGGCTCATCGCGATCGAGATGCTGATGGGGCGCAGCGTCTTTGAAGGGACGGGCCGCTGGGAAGTCCTGCACAAGCAGATCTCCGACGACCCGGTCGACATCCCCCTCGAAGTTGTGAACTCGGTCATCGGACCGGTGTTGCAGAAGGCGCTGCAGAAGCAGTCCGCGCTGCGATACGACAAGGCCGAGGCGATGCTGAAGGCCCTCGGTCAGCTCCAGGGGCTCTCCGAAGATCCCCTCATTCATGTCGCGGAAGTCGAGGCGGCACCGGTCACCCCGAGCAGCCCGTCGGCCAGCCTGCCGATGCCGGAGCCCGTACCCGTCGAATCCGAACCGCCGCTGCCCGAAGCAGTCCGCAAGCCGATGCGCACGAAGTCGCTCGAGGAGGCGACATCGCCCGAACAGGACGAGCCCCGCGGCGACGGTTTCTCGGAGGACGAACCGGCGCCCCGCGATTCCGGCGTCAACGCGAATCCTCTGCGCGCGCCCGCGCCGGATCTCGCCGCGCAGACGCCCGCGCGACAGCCGATGGTCTCACCGAGCCCCCAACCGGCCAATCGTCAGCCGGTCATGACGCCGATGGCCGGTCAAAACGCGTTCGTGCCGAGCGGAGATACCGATGTTGGGCCCGCGCCCGGCGCGAACAAAGGGCTGATCGCGATCGGCGCGATCGTGGTCGTGCTCCTCGTGGTCGCCGTCATCGGCGTCGTCGTGATGTCCGGTGACTCCGAAGAGCCCGCGGAACCCGAGATCGCGAAGGTCGAGCCCACCGAACCGACCGAGCCCACCGAGCCCACCGAGCCCACCGAGCCCGTCGAAGTCGTGAACGAGCCGGTCGAGGTGGCAAAGGTCGACCCGGGCCTGCCGTCAAAGTCGATCCGACTGCTCACGCCCGGCGTGAAAGCCAAGGTGTTCGACGGCGACGAACTGGTCGGCGAGACCCCGCTCCGCTTCCCGGTCAGCGCCGAGAAGACCTTCACGCTGCGCGCCGACGGCTACGACGACCAGGAACTCGTCCTGAGCGGCAACTCCGACGAGCTCGTGGACATCCGCATGCAGCGCCAGGGGAGCGACACCAAGAAGGATCCGGTCAAGGCGGTCCAGGACCCCGTGAAAGATCCGGTGAAGGAGCCGGTCAAGAAGACCCCCATCAAGAAGACACCGGACAAGGTCGACGATTGGGTCGATATCAAGAAGAAAGCAAAGCCGGACGTACCCGTTTTCTAGGCGTTCGCCCGCCCCAACTCCCACGAAATTCGATACAAGTAGGCCAGCGACTCGACGTGCCGCTTGGCCTCGAACGGCGTCTTCCCCCAGGCGTAGAAGCCGTGACGCAGGATGTTCACGGCCGGAACGCGACCGCCCAGATGCGGCTCCACGGCGCGGGCGAGGGACGCGATCTCCCGAACATTGGGCACGATCGGCGCGGACGCTGACGTCTCGTCCCAGATATCGAGTCCCTTGATCATCTCGAGTTGCGTGAACACCGTCGCCCCAGCCGCCTCGTCGCGGTCGGAGCAGAGGGCGGAAAACGGTTCGTGCACGTGATACACGGCGCCGGCATCAGCGAGCGCGGCATAGATGGCGCAGTGAATCGCGGTCTCCGCGGACGGTCGTCGTTGCTCGCCAGCAACCACCGTCGCCCCGCTCAGGTCACACTCCAGGAAGTCGTCCTCGCTCAGACGACCCTTGTCGCGCCCGCTCGCCGTGATGAGGAAGCGGTTCGTGTCCAGACGGACCGACAGGTTCCCGCTCGTGCCGAGCAACCACCCGAACTCATAGAACGCTCGCGCGTCCGCGACCATCGTGCGCGCAGCGTCCGCGGCGAACACGCTACTCCCACTCGCGGATCAGCATCTTCGCGATCGTTTGGAGCTGCATGTTCGACGTGCCCTCGTAGATCGTGCCGATCTTGGCGTCGCGATAGAACTTCTCGGCCCCAAACTCCTTGGTGAAGCCGACGCCCCCGTGAAACTCCACGCACTTGGACGCCACGTATTCGGCGGTCTGCGACGAAAACAGCTTGGCCATCGCGGCCTGCTTCGTAAACGGCCGACCGGCGTCCTTGAGGCGCGCGGCGTTGTACACCATCAGACGGGCCGCCTCGAGGCGGGTCGCGACGTCGGCGAACTGAAACTGTTGCCCCTGGAAGTCGGCGATCCGTTGCCCGAACTGCTTGCGCTCGACCATGTGGCGCATCGCGCCGTCGAAGGCGCCTCGGGCCAGGCCGATCATCTGCGCGCCAATGCCAATCCGGCCTTCGTTCAGAGTCTCGATCGCGACCTTGTATCCGACCCCGACCTCACCGAGCACGTTCTCCTTGGGCACGATGCAGTCCTCCATCATCAGCTCGACGGTCGACGACGCCCGAATCCCGAGCTTGTCCTCCTTCTTGCCGACCTTGAATCCCTCGAACTCTCGCTCGACGAGGAAGCCCGTGATGCCGCGATAGCCCAACGACGGGTCCACGTTTGCGAACACGAGGTACAGGCTCGCCTCGGCGCCGTTCGTGATCCACAGCTTCGTCCCGTTCAGCTTGTAGTGGTCGCCACAGTCCTCTGCGCGCGTCGCCAGCGCGAACGCGTCCGAACCGCTGCCGGCCTCGCTGAGTGCGTAGCTCGCCACCCACTCCGTGGTCAGGCGCGGGAAGTACTTCGCCTTCAGCGCCTCACTGCCCCATCGCGTGATCGCGTTGTTCACGAGCGTGTTCTGAACATCGACGAACACACTGACGCTGGGGTCGACGGCGGCGATCTCCTCAATGGCGATGATGGCGCTGAAGAACGAGCTCTCGGCGCCGCCCCACTTCGCGGGCACCTCGATGCCCATCAGGCCGAGCTCGAAGCACTTGCGCTGAATCTCGGGCGCGAGCTGCTGCGCCTCATCCATCGCCAGGACGTGCGGCCGAATCTCACGATCGGCGAAGTCCGCGATCGCGTCGCGGAACATGATTTCGTCTTCAGAAAAGTCAGTCAGGGGGGTCGACATCGGTCACCGTGAGCATGAAAGTCGCCGAAACCTAGCGCACTGCGGGCCGGCAGAAAAGCACTCCAAACAACAAAGGCCCGGCATTGCCGGGCCCACATTGATTACTCGTCTGAAACATAACGGCGAATGCCGATCGGCTCAGAACATCGCGGCGTGCTGACGCTCGCGACGCTCATCCTTGCGACGGCGGCGCTCGGCCTCTTCCGTCTTGCGGCGCTTCGCGACGCTCGGCTTCTCGAAGAACCGACGGCGCTTGAGCTCACGATTCACGCCTTCGCGACCGATCTGGCGCTTGAGCTGATTCATCGCTCGTCCGATGTTGTTGTCTACGACCTGAACCTCGATCGGGCCGAGGTCATCACGATTTCGACGCTCTTTGGGTGCCATGTTGAATCTCGATCAGTGAAGGAGCCGGAAGGTAATCGGCTCCTCATTTTCGAAGCCGCCAATCCCCTCGGGGCTGAAGACGGTCCAGAAGTATTTGAAGTCGGAGGGGTCGCCTTCGGTGAGGGCCTTGTGCAGGTTGACCTCGAAGTACGTGCTCATCAGACCCGACGACTCACGGTGGTACAGACGCCACTGACGCCCGTTGGTGATGATGCCCCAGTTGACGGTCGTCGCGCGGATCAGGCGGTCGATCTCGAACGCAGGATCGCCAGGGCCATCCTCGAGTTTGACGTCGTCGAGGTCGATGTCCCACGAGAAGACCCGCATCACGGCGAGGGCCTGCGCGAAAAACTCGCGGTCTCCGCGGCGCCCCACAGCCATCCGGAAGTCGTCGGCATTGTAGAACAGCGTAAAGTCGGGACGTGCGTCCGAGTCCGGTGAGAACTCCGACACGCTGAACGTGTAGCCCAGGAAACGCAGGACCGGGGAGACCCAGTAGTACTGGGTCGCCAGCGCGTCCATCCCTTCTTCGAGGTTCTGCTCACGCTTCTCGATCAGCTCTTCGAGCTGACGTCGAACGTCTTCGATCTTGGGGGACTGCCATTCCGGCGCCTCGCTCAAGTTGGCGAGTGCCTCATTTTCGAACAGCGTACCTTCGTTGCGAAACACGGACATAAGTTCTTTCTTCGTCTCGAGAAAATCAGTCAAACAACTGAAAAACAACCGGTCAAGGCGCGGCACTATAAGAACGAGGGGGTCTGATGTCAATCAGAACGCTTCTTGATGATGAGGTTCACTTTGTCGAATCCGCTCGCTTTGATCGCGTCGAGCGTCTCGACGACGCTGCCGTGGGCAGCTTCGGTGTCCCCGCGCAGCATGATCGCGGCGTCGGGGCGGTCCTTCTTGAGTGTCTTGAGGCGCTCGGCAAGATCGGCCCCGGCGATCTCGTCGTTTTCGAAGCGCACGCGACCATCGGCCGCGACGACGATCGTGACCGGGTCGTCGGACTGGGTGTCCGATCCGGTGACGCCGCTGGGCAGGTTGACCGGGATCCGCTGCTCATCCTTGGGGCGCGCGAACGACGTCGTGATCAGAAAGAAGATCAGCAGCAAGAAGACGACATCGATCAGCGGCATCAGATCGATGCCGAACTCGGCGCGGCGACGACGTGAGCCGCGAAAGTTCACGCCGACTCCACGACGGCCACTCCGGCGACTTCCTCATCCTCGACGTCGTCGTCCTGGGGCGTCTCGGCCTCGTCGAACGCCGAATTCGGAGCCTGCCCCACCGGCACCAGAGACTCCGCGAGGCGCAGACTGACATCGGCCATCTCCACCGCGTAACGGTCGATCTTCGACTCGATGTAGCGGTACGCCAGATAGGCCGGAATCGCGACGGTGAGACCCGCGGCGGTGGTGATCAGCGCCTCCCAGATCCCATTCGCCAGCGCCCCCGCGTCCGCGGTCTGCCCCGTCGCGGTCTGATTGACGACCCGCTGAAACACCGAAATCATGCCCGTCACGGTCCCCAGCAATCCGAGCAACGGCGCGACGGTCGCAATCGAGCCGAGCGCGCCGGTGAACCGCTCCATGTAGTGCACTTCGCGTTGGCCGGCCCCTTCCATGACCTCTTTGACGACCCCGCGATCGCGGCCGGCATATCGAATCCCGGCGGCGAGGACCGCCGCGATGTGGGAATCGTTGCCCTGGCACATCGCCTCGGCCTGCTCGAACTTCCGTTCACGCAACAGCTTGCCGATCACCTCGAGGAAGCGAGTCGGCATGACCTTGCTGGTCTGCAGACTCCACAGCCGCTCGAGGAAGAACGCGAGCGCGATCACCGAGCACAGGCCGATCGGCAACATCAGCCAGCCGCCCTTGCCCAAAAACTCAAACACTTCATTCATTGCGGGCGAGTCCTAGGCGACAAGAGTGCGACAAAGTACGGGTAGATGTCTTCCTGCTGGAAGTACTGCACCAGCGCCGCGGTATCGAGCTGATTGACCTCGCAGTACTCCGAGATGCGCGAGGCGAGGGCTTGACGACGACGCTCCACGATCTGCCGGAGCACGAAGAGGGCGAGCAACGCGGCGGTCACCGCAAGCACCCAGGGCAACGCGGAACCGATCGCGCCAGCCGCCCAGCCGATCACAAGGACCAGCGCCGCGGCGCCGAGCACCGCGGCTCCGCCCACGCCGTACACCGTCGCGAACTCGCGGTCCGTCTCGCGAACGAGCGCACGGTGCCGCTCATACCGAGTGGGGTCGGCTACGGGGTTGTCGTCAGATTCGCTCACTGGAGGCCCAATCGCGCGAGTCAGTCGAAACCGTCCGACTCCTCGTATTCCTCGTCGTAGAAATCGCTGTCCTCGCCCAATTCTTCGTCAGAGAGCGAAACATTGATCGCCTTGGGATATTTCTTGCCATCATTGCCGCCGTACTGGAACTCGACGGGGATGATCTCCCCGAGCACGTAGGCGGGCAGCCGCGCGCGCAGCTCGTCGTCGACGACATTCGCGATGTGGAAAAAGTACTTTCGATCGTCGGAGGTCTGAATGAAGCCGAACCCCTTGTCCGTGAAGTACGCGATGATCCGGCCCTGCAGCTCGTCGCCGATCGCAAGGTCTTCGTCGACATGCATGCGCTCGAGGCGCTGCATCGCATCGTCGAACTCGAAGAACTGGTAGGTGCAGTCTTCGAAAATCTTCATGCCCTGGGACTTGGTCAGCGCATGGCGGCGGTCGAACAGGTAGGACAGACAGGCGCCGAACGCGACGAGGAATCCGCCGCTGTTCAACACGGCATCCGAGATCTCGATGTAGAGCGCCTTCAACACGATGCCGCGCTGCGAGGCCTGCAAGAACCCTTGCATCCGTTCGAGATCGTCGCTCAGCGTCGTCACGTGCACACCGAGGTTCACGTGCGCGTGCACGTTCTCCAACCCCGTGACCACGAAATCCAGGTTATACAGCCGCTGAAACTCGTCGTTGACGTCGACGCGAGCTCCGGCGCGCTCGAAATATCCCCGCAATGATTCTGACAGTCGGGCTTTGCTGTCATCGCCCATACAAGACCTCAATCCACCCGCGGCGAGCTCGCCGCTCAGAACTCAACACATCCAATAGGACCGCGCAAAGGGCCGTCCACATAAAGGTTCTAGCCGCCCGCTCGCCGCACTGTCAACCGGTGGTCCTGAGGCGAAGGGTTCACCAGCGGGCGTTGATGACGCTGCGCTCGGTCCCCGCTCGGCAGTTCCCGTCCTTGATCACGACGCGGAACTTTGCCGTCGCATATGCACCGACCGAGATCGTCGAGGTCGCCGGTGTGCCGCCCTCGCAGGTAAACTCGACGGTCACCTGCCGAATCGTTCGACGCCCTCGATTTCGCACCACGCCGTGAGCGACGAAGTCCTTGCCGTTTCGATCGAGCAGGAAGCTCTTGTATTCGACGTCCATCCAGAGGTCCACGTCTGCCGCACGATCGGCATAGTTGGACGACGGCGTCATCTCGATCACGCCCTTGGAGTGATCGAAGCTGGTGCGATAGCGCCCGATCACGTTCATGCCGAGAAGCCCCACGATGGGCTTGCCCTTGTGCATGCCGCTGGGACAGTTAGCGCACATCCCAAACGTGACGCCGCCGTGGTTCCGGCCGCCCAGCACCAGCGAGGACAGGATCCCGTAGCGCGTCGCGACGATGCCATTGGCGGTCCGCGACTGTCCCACGGGACTGCCTTCCTTGGGCGTCACACCCGCCTTGGCCGCGAACCCGGCGTCGATCGTCGTGTACGTCGCACCGGTATCGAAGATGAAATAGACGGCGTGCCCCTCGACCGTCGCCGGAACCAGAATCGAGGACTGCCGCTTCTCGTATCGAAGCGTGAATCCGCCCTCCGGATCCCCGCCGTAGTCCGAGTCATCATCGCCCGAGCCCGACTCGATGATCGGCGAGCCATCCGTCGATTCGACACGCACCACCGTGGACTTCATCTCCGATTGGCCCTCGAAGACGTCGATCACGGCCTCCTGGGCGACGGCGGGAGCGCCAAACATCAGGATTGTGACGAGCGTCAGTTTCGCAGTTCGTGTACCCATGCCAAGATTATGGCACCCGCGCCGCGCGGTTGAAAGAGAGACTCATGCGACTGACGCTCCCGCTGCTCCTCGTCCTGACTACGATGGCTGTCGCCCCCGACGCCGCGGCGAAGCCGCGCGTGGGTGACGTGCTCGCGGCCCACGGCCTGGGCGGGGATGCGGCATGCCTGATCTTCGTCGACGCCCGCGCGGTCGACCATCGCAAAGACCGCTGGCGCACCGTGATCGAGGAACTGTGGCAGTCGGATCCGGCCGCCGTGCTGGACTGGACCGTGGGCGCGAGCAAGCCCCCCGCCGCCGCGGTCGCCGAAGCGACGAAGCAACGCGACTGCATGCTGGAGCTGATCGTGCACGACGCGGCGGACCCGAGCTCGCGCTTGATCCTCGACTTCCAGAAGGAGAACGCCACGAAGGCGTCCATGCAGGCGTTGGGCGCACGGTACGCCAGCTCCTCGGCGTTTCGCAGCCAATTGCACGCGAGCCTCACGGAGTCCGATCATCGGGACGCGCACACGCAGAGCTGGATTTGGAAGCGGAAGTTCGTGTTTTCGGGGCGCAACTTCAACGTCGTGTCGCCCCGGGCGGCGGAGCGCTGCGGGTTGGAGGCCCACGAGTCGTGGAAACCCGACAGCTCCCGACATCGCGAATGCTGGAGTGCAATGCTCACGCCCAGCGAACGTGAACGCGAGATCCTGCAGGCGTCCGCTGCGCCCGGGATCTCGCGCCACCACTGGGGCACCGACTTCGACATCTTTGCGCTCGCGCCCGCGATGTTCCGGACCGGCCGCTACGCCGACGAGTACCTCTGGATGACGCACAACGCGCTGCTGATGGGCTTCTTCCAGCCCTACACGAGCCGGGAGGTGCGCGGGGAGCGCTACATGGAGGAGCGCTGGCACTGGTCGTACTACCCCATCGCACAAGCCCTGCTGGAGTTCGCTGCCGCGCACGACAGCGAGGTCGCCGCGCGGCTCGAGGAGCTCTGGCAGGAGTTCGAGACGCGCTGGAACCCACGCGGTGAGAAGCGCGAGTTCTTTACCTTCGTACGCGCTCACTGGCGGGAGTTCATGTTCAACGTGGACACGTCGATCGTGCGGAGTGGCCTGTGACGAGGTGCCTCATGGTACTGGTCGTCCTCAGCCTTTCGGCATGCCGCATGAGTTGCTTCGGCACACCTGCGCGCCAGATCGACAGCCCGGTGGCCCAGAAGCTGAACGCGCCGAGCGCCGATGCGGTCGCACCGTTCGATCACAGCGCGTTCGACGGTCTCCTCGCGCGACATGCGCGCCCCGACATGGGGCGCGTCGACTACAAGGGACTGTCCGCCGAGGGCCCGACGCTCGAGGCCTATGCGAAACGACTCGGCGACGTCGCCCTGGAGTCCCTGTCACGCGTCGAGCAGAAAGCGCTGCTCATCAACGCCTACAACGCGTTCACGCTGCTCCTGATCCTCGAGAACTACCCCCTCGCCTCGATCAAGGACCTCCCATCGCCGTGGAAGACGAAGCGCTGGAAGCTCGGCGGCGACGTCGTGAGCCTCGATGACATCGAGCACGGCTTGTTGCGACCCACATACAAGGACCCGCGGGTCCACTTCGCCCTGAACTGCGCGTCGATCGGATGCCCGCCCCTGGCCGACTCCGCGTTCGTCGGCGAGGCGCTCGACGCCCAACTCGACGAGGCGACGCGTCGCGCGCTGACGGACTCCCGGTACGCGCGGGTCGACGGACCGACGCTTCACGTAACGGCGCTCATGAATTGGTACGGAGACGACTTCGTGGCCGAGGGCTGGTCGCCACGCGCGGCGACGGTCGCGGCGTTCGTCGCGCTGTATCGCGACGACGTGGCGGCCGACGCCACGGTCGAATTCCTCGACTACGACTGGCGACTCAACGACGTAGAGTGAGGGCTACGGCGCACCCTGACGACGCGTTCGGCGGTCCTGGCGTTCGCTGCGCCTCTGTTCGCGAATCGTGTCGATCTTCTTGAGCTGGGCCGGGGTGAGCAACACCTTCGTCTTGAGCATCATCTCGAGTTTGACGCGCTTGAGCGCCGTCTCGGCGGCCATGAGCTTGTCGGCTTGAGCCAACGACTTGCCCACGTCGACGGAGTCCGCGCCGATCAATTTCGCGAGCTGCTCGGCCTCCTCCTGAACCTTGAATTCGAGGTCCAACGACGCCGCCTGCGCGTCCTTGACGATCTGCTTCAGCTCCGACTTCTGCTTGGCGGTGAGGCCGAGCTCATCGGAATGTCGAAGCAACAGCTTCGGGGGCGGCACGAGCTCTTTGAGCACGTCCGCACGCCCCTGCGAGAACGCGGGTGAACTGAAGAGCAACGACACCGCAGTAGCGGCGAACAACATCCACAAGCGTATGCGCATGATCAAAGCTCCATCGTGAGGTCGTCGAGATCCAACGCTGGATCGTCGAACGTGGATGAGGGCACTCCCCCGGCGAGACTTCCGTCGTCGTCGAGGAGAAAATCCGTCGGTGAAGAAAACACGGTCGGCTCCCACCGCGCGAGCTCCAAGGGCTCGTCGAGGGCCGCGGCTGGCGGGACCACTTCCGCGATCGGGGCCGGTGTGTCGGGCAGCACCACGGCCGGCTCATCAAAGGCGAGCCATCCCAGACCGACCGCGAAAACAGCCGCGGCAGCGAGTCCCCACGCGAGGTGACGCCGCGGGGGCCGGTCGCCCTGCGCGGACTGCCACATCTGCTCGAACGCAGGGGCATGGTCCCGGTCGTCGGCACGGCCGCTACGAAACAGTTCCCGAAGTTCGTCGTCATCCTGCATCTTCGTACCCTCCGCCACCGCTCTGAAGCGCCAGCAACTTCGCGGCCATCGCCTTCTTTCCTCGATCGTAATGCGTGCGGGCGGTCCCCAAGGACACCCCCATCACGGCCGACGCCTCTTCGATCGTCATGTCGTGGTAAAACACCAGATCGAGCACTTCTCGTTGGCGGTCCGACAGCCCCTCGAGCAGCTGCCGCAGCGTCGCGGCCCGCTCCGCCGACGCAAACGCCTCGCCGGGGGTCTGCACCGGCGCGGGCTCGGGCTTCCACTGCACCAAAAGCAATCGGCGCACTGTCGCGCGCCGGCGCCGCTCCCGGGCGGTGTTACGCACGACGCCAAACAGCCAGGTCTTGAAGCTCGAGCGCCCACCGAACTGCGCACGCCCGTCGGCGATCTTGAGATATGCGGTCTGCAATACGTCCTCGGCCTCGGCTCGTGCGCCGTTGCAGCACGCAACGGCCCACACGAAAGCGTCGGTGTGCAGGGCTTCGACCTGGGATGCGAGATCTGGGTCCACGATCAGTCCGTTGCACGCCGTCGGGGGTCAGTGACTCGACGTCGAGTTCGGTATGACACCGGCCGCCAGAAACTAGTACTTGGCCACAGTGATTTTGATCGGTTGACGACGAGGGCTGGGCGACGAGGTCGAAGCCGTCCGACGCAGACGATGCTGCCGTATCGTCGAGGAGGACGGCGAAGAGATCGTCGGTCAGAACCGACGTCAACTAATCAAAAT
>JBFIHF010000055.1:0-24720 GCA_041601915.1 Bradymonadaceae bacterium | reverse complement strand
GTGCCCGGCCCGTCGTACTTGATCGTCGGCGCGATGAGGCTGTCGCCGATGTACACGTTGAAGTCGTCGCGCGCCGTCATGGCGGCCGGGTTGTAGTACGAAGAGTTCGGCTCGTCGCGGTTGGCGACGCCGACCCCGCCCATTCCGGTCGAGGTCGCGCTCTGCGCGGTGTTCGCGAAGCCGGCTGCGAAAGCCCCCTGCGGAATCAGCAGGAGACTGCCAAACAAGCCAGCGGTGAAGCATCGCTGTTTCATCTTCATGACCTTCTCCTTTGATTAAAGTCCACAGGACGTGACGGTCGTTGTGAGTGCTGCGGCTCCGCCGAACGCCGTCGACAGCCATTCCGCCGTTTGCTGGACGGCACAGTCGTGCGCCGTCGCAACCGGTGACGCCGGGTCGATGTTGCTCAGGAAGCCGTGCGGGGTGCCGGTCGGGAACGTCGTGTCGGCCAGGCTCACGCCCATCACGCGCGCCAACGGGACCGTCGTCGAGTTCGGCACGACGTCGTCGCCCGTCACCATCTGAATCACGATGTCCTTCGCGGGCAAATTCGCTCCGCGAACGAAGTCGGTCCCGTCGTACGTCAGTTCATCGATCGGGTTGAGAACTGGATACGGCGCGAACGCATACGGGTCGGCGACTTCGCCGAGCCACTGAATGAAATGCAGCGCCTGAAGCTCGGCGAACGTGTCCGGAGGAATCCCGGCGCCCGCCAACAGCGGTCCGTACGTGCCACTGTCCTTCAGCAACACGCCGTAGTTGCCGCCGACCACGTTCAACACCGTGGGGCCGAGGTCCGGCTCGATCGTGGCGAGCAGCGAGCCGGCAAAGGCACCCAGACTGTTGCCGACGTAGCCGATCTGCGACGTCGCGTCGGAGAACGTCTGGCCGAGCGCGGTATCGAACGTGCCCTGCTTGATCATCTGAACCATCACGACCTGATCGAGCACCGTCTGCTGGAACAGGTTCTTGGTCCCCACGAAATCCTCGGTCACGTAGGCCTCGCCCGAATCGGCCGGCTTGGAGGCTGGATGAAGTTCCGGCGATCCGGTGATGCGACCGCCGTGCTCCGGCATGTCCATCGCCACCGTCGCGATGCAGTCTGCGGCCAGGGTGTTCGCCACGGAGAGCCCGAGGTTCTTGCGGTAGTTCGTGTGGCCGTGCTGCGCGATCGCCACGTTGAACGGCGCCGAGCAACCGCCGCCGGTCTTCGGAATGAAGACGGACACACCGACGGCACTTCGCGTCGGGGTCGCCGAAGCGGAGTGGTCGGCGTTCAGCCAGTAGACGGTATCGAACTCCACGTTCCAGTGGATCTGCTCGAGATTGGAGACGTCGATGTCGACCGTAATCATGTCGGGATCCGGCACGGTGTCGTTCCCGTTCGCGAACGGCGAGGTGTCGACGTCGGGCGTGGCAGCCGTCGCGACCGGGGCGCCCGCGGCGAGTTCAAACAGGGTGCGGGCGCGCAGCCGTTGCAGCGGCCGGTAGGTCTCGCCGGTGTCGAACGCCCACGCATTGTTGATGTCCGTGCGTCCGTAGCCGAACAGCAGCGCGACCAGGAACAGCTGTTCAAAGTCCTGCCGAGAGGCTTCCAACACCGCCGCCGTCTCATCGTTCGGAATCTCGCGGATCGTGCGCACACCCTCGGCGTCGACGAGCGGGTACTGGCTGCGCAAGAACACGAACGCGGGCGTCGGTTGCGCCGAGAATCCGTTGCTTCCCATCAGATTCGTCGTCGTGAGACCGGCGACCAGTGTGTCGGGCTTCAGCGGGCGGTTGAAGCGCGCCACGATGTGGTTGAACTCATAACCCACCGACCACTCGGCCTCGGGGAACAGCGGTGGCGGAATCACGTCGGCCTCCGCGAACAGCACGCCGGCTTCGGCTTGCGGCGAGGTAATCACAGACGCCGGCAGCAGCGGCGGCCCGAGCGTCGGGATCCAATGCGGCGCCGTGGAGCTGAACCCCGAGCGGGTCTTGAGCTCCTCGATCAACGGAGCGACCGGGCCTTCGCCGTCCGGCAGGTTGCAGATCGGCTGCGCGTTCGGGCATCCGGTCGTCAAAAGGGTGTGCGGGAACGGAATCGAGCCCGCGATCGGGTCGAACACCACGAACGTGTCCGTCCACGTCTGCCAGGACCACACCGCGGCGAGGTCGTCCCACTTGGTGCCGAGCGCGTCGATCGTCCCGACGACCGGCTGAAACAGCGGGCGAATCGCCATGACCGACGCAACATCGGCGTCCGAGGCGTTCGGGATGAGCGAGTTCACGCACTTGAATCCGACGCCGGGGATGCCTCCACAGACACCGCCGCCGTCACAGACTTCGCCGGCTTGTTCCGCGGCGCAGTCGGCCAGCAGCTCCCCGGGCTCGTGAGGCATGAGCGCCAACAGAACTGCCGCGGGCGGAAGCAGCGCGCGGCCTTCCTCATCCTTTACGTCGTCGGTCGCGAACGCGAAGTAGCTCGTCGCATAACCCATCGCAGGCGCCTCGGCCGGCAGGGTAATCGTCACCGCGTCACCGCATTCGCTCATCGCCACCGTCGTCCCCTCGACTCGCGTGGGCACGTCATCGATCACCGCCCACAACTGGACGCTGTCGCTGGTCAACGTCGCCGGATCCAGCGCGTGGGTCACCGGCAGCGTGATCGGCGTCGTCGTGGGCCAACCGTGAAGTTGGTCCAGGTAGCTGTCGAACTGTCCTTGGGCGCAATTCGTGAACACGCAACGCCCACCCACGCACTGCGAGGCGGGGTCACCGGTTTGGCGGTACTGGTCGCACTCCGACGTCACACTGCAGGTGTGAAAGACCGGGGCCGGCGCACCACACGACGAGTCGTTCAACGAAGCCGGATCCACATCCGGCCCCCCGCAGAACGTCAACGCCGCGGACGGAAACGTGCCGTCGGCCTCGATCGCGAGGGTGTTCGGGATCGGGATCGTCGAGGTCGCCGGATCCAGAATCGTGAACGGATCGGTGGTGACCGACCAGCTTTGCGCCGATGCGACTCGTGCTCGATCGATGCCCGCTGCCTCGGCCGCAGCGAAAGTCGGTGCGAGCAACTGGCGCAAACCTTCCAACGACTCGGCGGTCGCCGGCGTGTCCGCGAGCACGCTCACCGTGATCTCGCCGTCGGCGGTGACCAACGGAGAACGCGATGCCGCGAAGAACACCGCGCTCGACTCGGACACTTCCGCGCCGTTGGCGCCTTTGACGTCCTTCGTGACGACCACGGAGTATGGGGTCGACGCGCGCGGGGTCTCGGCGGGGACGGCCAGAATGATCGCTCCGCACACCGCGGGATTACACACGCTGCCGGCCGCATCATTGGCGATATGGCGCACTGCGGCTAACTCGACCTCCACCGCGTCTTCACCCTCGTGACGCCACATCTTGACGTTCGCGGTGGTGACGGTGGACTCGTCGAGCGGTCCCGAGAACGGGATCGTAATCGGGGTCGCCTCGGACCAACCGTGAAGCCCGTCCAACCACGTCAGGAACGCACCATTGGCATCGGGACCACCCGCGCCGGGAAGCTTCGGCAGCGTCCCGTCGGCGTCCAGCGCCGCCGTATTCGGCAACGGGATCGTGGCGGTGTCTGCGTCAAAGACGGCGGCTACCCGCGGCGTCGGCTCGGGGTCGGGACCGGGAACGTCCGGCATGCACCCAACCAGTAGAGCCGGCGCAGCCGCCAGAAACAGAACGCTGCGTCGCATCGTCATAAAACAGCCTCGTCGAATTCACCGCCATGCGGCGGATGTCAGCGAAATTTGGGAAAGATCGAGCGCATCATAGACCAAGACCCGGACGTTTCAAGCGAAAACCAGCGGGGACGCTGCCATGAACTGCGGATGAAACCTCGTGATTGAGCGCATTGACCTGCGCGAGTAATACATATTTGTACTTATAAACATAAAACAGCTAACCTGCTGTTATGACCTACCTAGACAACGTCAAACTCGTGGTGGTCGCGCTCGCGCTGACCACCGGCTGCCTCACCGAACCTCACTCCTGTGCGCTGGGCACCGACTCGCCGGATCCCGCGATCGCGCAGTGTGCGGCGGACGATCACGCGACGTGCGTCGTGCGGTCTCACCCGGAATGTCGCGGGGACGTTTGCGTCAAATGGCGCGCGAACCCGGGCGTTTGCTCGGTCGCATGCGTCGATCAGGCGGGGTGCGGCGAACATGAGAGCTGCGTCGAGGTGGTACTCGGCTCCCAAGAGTCACACTGCGTGCCGTCGGCTTACGTCGACTGACGTCAGGTCCGGTCGGTCGCCCGCAGGAACTTCTCGATCGCGCCATTGACCAGCTCGGGAATCTCGAGCGGCGCAATGTGGGTGCCCGAGGGAACGACGAGCAGTTCGCCGCCCGGAAGAAGGGTCGCGAGTTCCTCGGAGCGATACATCGGCGTGAAGGTGTCGAGCTCGCCGGCGATGACCAACGCGGGCACGACGATGTGGGGGAGCAGGTCTTCGGTGCTGTGCTCGGCGAGCTCTTTCAGCATCCGCACGAACACCTGCACGTTCATCAGCGCCACGTGCTCCAGATACGGCAAGAAGTCCGTCTGCCGAACGAGCCTCGGGTTGATCTCCACGCGCGACGCGAACTTCGAAAAGCGGCTCAGTGAGAGCGCCTCCCAGATCGACTGCAGCTGATCGGGGGCCGCATTCACGACGCGGTCGATATAGGGCAGCGCCGTCTTGAGCAGGTCGTTGTTGTGGAAGGTGTCCAGCGGGCGCTTGTAGGTTCCGCAAATCGCGACCAAGGCTCGGACATCGTCAGGGTACATCGACGCATACTGCAGCGTGACCTGCACCCCCATCGAGTGCCCCGCGAGCACGACATCGTCGGCGTCGATCGCCCGGAGCAGGCCATGGAGGTCCCGACAGAGCTGGTCGATGTTGACGGCTTGATCGTCGCGCGGCACGCCGCTCTGGCCGTGGCCGCGGTAGTGCCAGCGCACGATGCGGAAGTCTTCGTGGAAGTGATCGATGACGTACGGCCAAATGAAGCCGTCACACGCAAAACCGTCGCACAGCACCAGGGTCGGCCCACGGCCGACGGTTCCCCACCAAATCGGGGTGCCGTCCTCTGCTTCAAAGAATCCTGTTCGTTCCACGGACTACTCGAGGAGCTCGGACATCACGAGCAATGGATGCAAGGTCACGCCCGCGTCCGCGAGCGCTTGTGCGCCGCCCGCCTCGCGGTCGACGACACAAATCGCGTGGCGCACGGTGAATCCGTGATCGCGGAGCCGTGCGATGGCCTGCAAGGTCGACCCCGCGGTGGTCACCACATCGTCGACGGCAACGATCTCCTCGTCGCCGCGCAAGGTGCCCGCGATCTCGAGCCAGTTCTGCGTGCCGTGGCCCTTGGGCTCCTTCCGCACGATCACCCCACCCCACTCCACGCCGAGATCCTCGGCCGCCACGCAGAGTGCGGTAATGATGGGATCGGCACCGAGGGTCATCCCGGCGCAGCCCACGGCATCGGGCGCGACACGGCGCGCCACAGCGATGGCAGCACGCCCAATCGCGCGCGCTCCAGCGCCGGTGAGCGCGGTCCGACGGACATCGAGGTAGTAGGGGCTGCGCGCACCGGATGCGAGCAGAAAGTCGCCTTTCTGCAAGGAGTGCAACCGAAGCAGCGCGACCAGGTCTTTCACTCGCCGGTCCGCAGCCGTCGCACGAGCTCGGTCTTCGTGCCGCTCAACGCGAGTCCACGTTCCGTGAGCATCTCGCGCAGCTCTTTCACGGTCAGCTCGTCCGCGTCGATTTCGACGGTCGTGCTGGAGGCGGCCGCCGCTTTCGGGGCGGCGCGACGCTCGGGTTTCGGCTGCGGCTGGGCTCGCGGTGCGCGCGGCTCCGCCGCCCGCGTCGGAGCGGGCCTCGCGGGGGCCGGTGCCGCGGCACGCGGCGTCTCCACGACCTCCTCACGCGTGACCTCGGGTTGCGGCGCGGGCGCCGGGCGAGCCGGTGCTGCGGCGCGTGCCGGTGCTGCGGCGCGTGCCGGAGCAGGGCGAGCTGCCGGGGCAGCGGCGCGTGTCGCGACGGGGCGCGCGGCCCGTTCCGTTCGAATCGGCAGGGGCGGCGCGGCGGCAACATCCATCTCGATGCGGCCGCGCAGTCGCGCGCCGGGGTCGACCCGAACGGCGTTCGCGTAAATCGCGCCTTCCACCTGCGCGGTCGACGTGAGGTGCACCACAAGCTCGGCACGTATCGTACCGGAGGTGTAGCCCTCGACGATGACGATCTTCGCCTCGATATCGCCGGTGACGTAGCCGTCGGGTGCGACAGTCAACGTCTCCGTGAGGAGAATCGTCCCATCCACGCGGCCCTCGATGGTGACATCCGCGTCCCCTTCGATGCGCCCGTTGACGGTTGTTTCTGGCCCAATCGTGGTCATGCGTCAGTCCACGTCCATATCGATATGACCTTTGAATCCTGCGCCATCGGCGATCAAGATCCGCGGTGCTTTAATGTCACCGACCATGCGGCCATCGGTCTTAATCTCGGCGCGCTCACGCGCCGTGATGTTCCCGGTGACCTGGCCGTTGACCTCGACTTCATCGCCGAGCACGTCGGCTTCGACCAGACCACTCGCGGCGACGATCACCGCAGCGTCCAAATCGATGCGCCCTTTGACCGTCCCTTCGACCAGAATCGGGGCGGTCCCCGTAATCTCGCCGTCGACGACGATGCCCTTTCCAATGACCGTATCTGCCATGTTCCGAATACTCCTGTGGGTCTCAGATGGGCTCACGCCGGCATCTGCACATCCATGTCTACGTCCCCTCTAAATCGCGCGCCTTCTTCGATGATGACTCGCGGCGCCCGCACGTCGCCGGTGACGGTCGAACCGCTACACAGCCGCACGGTGTCCCGAGCCTGCATCGTGCCTTCGAAGGTCCCGTACACGGTGACGCTCTCGGCCTCGACATCGGCGACGACGACCCCGCCGTCCTCGACGATGAGCTCATCATCGAGTGCGATCGTGCCTTCGACGCGGCCCGAGACGGAGACCGTTGCCGATCCCGTGATTCGTCCGTTGACCACGATTCCCGGTCCGATCGTGCACTGCGCCATTATCGATTCCTTCAAAAATGGGGTCGAACTACGCCCACTGGGATAGCACCAACAGGCCCGGTTCGCCACTGCGAACGGCGACGCGCATCCGCGGGTCGAGCGGGGTTCGCCCACCGCCACAGGGTCGTCGCGGGCGGTGTGGCAAGACCGCTCATGGATGCACACCGCGGGTTGCGCGATCCGCGTGCGTGATGCTACCAATTCGGGGTCGAGTTCGATGTCGGGAAACCACGATTCGCAGGAGCTTTGGCGTGATTATCTGTCCCAATTGCCAGCGCGAAAACGAGGACGAGTACAAATATTGCCTGGGCTGCGGCACCGTCTTGCCGCGTGTCGCGGCGGCCCCGGCCGTCGAGCCCCCCCAGAGCTGCGTCAGCTGTGGGGCGGCGATTCCGCCGAATTTCAAGTTCTGCGGTGAGTGCGGCACCCCCGTGCCCGTGAGTGCCGGGACGGCGCCCGCGTCGGCGACCCCGATCCAGGCCCCCGAACCGGATACGCTACCGGAGGCCCCGGCGGCCAAGGTGGCGGAGCTCCCCGCGGGCGGCAAGCGTATTGGCTCCCTCGTCGTGATCAAACCCGACGGCACCGAGGGCGCGAAGATCGACGTGCACGAGGGCGAAGTGCAGCTCGGGCGCGATAGCCCGCACGAAGTCCTCGCTTCGGACCCCTTCCTGTCCCCGCATCACGCCTCGCTGATCAGCAACGGCAGCGGGCATGTGCTTCGTGACGCGAATAGCCTCAACGGCGTCTTCATCCGCATCACGACCGAGGTCGAGCTCCAGGACAACGACTTCATCCGGATCGGACAAGAGCTGCTGCACTTTCGCTTTGTCGAGGCCACCGCCCCGATCGTCGCGAAAGCCGAGGATGACAAGACGCTGACGACGGGCTCGCCCGACGGCGGGTTCTGGGGTCGCCTCTCGCTCATCTCGGGACCCGACGTCGAGTCGCGCGGATTCGTGTTCAGCGGCGACGAAGTCACGCTCGGGCGCGAAGTCGGCGATATTCTGTTCCGTGACGACGGCTTCGTCTCAGGCCGACACGCACGGATTGCGAAGGTCGAGGGGCGCGTCTACCTCAAGGACCTCGGCAGTTCGAATGGCACGTACGTCCGCATCCGCGGCGAACGACACGTCGGAAACGGCGACCTCGTGTTGATGGGCCAACAGCTCTTCCGCGTCGAAGTCTGAACGCGCGACGTGCCCACCCGCTACCACCTGCTCATCGTCGCGACGCTGCTCGTCACACTTCCAGCTTGTGCGTCGGCGCCGCGCATCGGCGTGCGCGCGGGCTTTGAGACCCACCGCGTCCACCAGATCGCCATCGCGCCGATCTGGTCGGATTCTCGCTTCGGGGTCCCCGCGGACGAGTGGCGTCAGGTCGAGGCCATCGCGATCCGGAACATCACCGCCGAGCTGAACGCACTGGGGTTCGTGACGCTCGACCCCGCGGCACTGCGGGATGTGCTCGAGCGAAGTCGCGCGTGGGAGAAATTCGGCGACATCTTGGATTTCGGTACCGGACTGGAGAAGCGATTCGAGCCCAGCGTCTACGCGCCGGCGACCGGGGAGGTTCTGGCATTGCGTGAGCTGGCCGCGGAGAACGTGCTCGGCGTCGGGTCGATTCTGTTCACCGAGATCGTGTACCACTCGCGCGGCACATGCACGACCGACGCCCGCGACCACAGCAGGTTCGCAGTCGTCGTGAGCCGCGATGGCGCCGCAAACCAGGGGCGCGGCCCCACCGCCTGCGTCGTGACGCACATCCAGGCGAAACTGGTCGACGTGAAAACGGCGCAGACGATGTGGCACAACCGGGTGCTCCGGGAGTTTCGCGCCGCCGAGGTCAGCCTCCACGACGACCTCGACAACGTCCGTCACACCGCCCACGACGTCGTCGCGGGCGCCCACGGCCTCGCGCCATTCGCACCGACGCTCGCGACCTCGACCCTCACAGACTGATCCAGCCAATCCGTTCGCGGTCGGCGCCCGACGCCAGCTCGCGGCGTGACAGGACGACGACGTCGGGAAGATCGGCGTGAAGCAGGCCGCGCAGGTGCGCGCGCACCGGTTGGGCGGTCACGACAATCGCACGACGCCCGAGATCGCGGGTCGCCTGGGTTTGCTCCGTGATCCCCTCGATGATCTCCTGACTGAGCGAAGCCCCGAGGGCCAGATAGCTCTGGCGCCCCGATGTCCGCACAGCCCCCCGAACCATGTCTTCGAGCCCGCGCTCGACTTCGTAAAACCGCAGCCGGTTGTCCGCGTCGGCGAAGTGGTGCACGAGGTAGGACGCGAGCCCGGCGCGAACCGCGGCGACGAGCGCCGGCGTGTCGTCGATCGCCGCACCGTGGGCCGCGATCACTCCCAGTATCCGCCCGAGATTGCGAATGCTCACGTCCTCCGAAACCAGACTCCGCAGCACCTCCGTCAACTGCTGAAGCGTCACGATGCCCGGAACGGTGCTCGCGACGAGCTCCGGGCTCGACGCCTCCAAGGCATCGAGCATCGACCGCGTCGCGTCGACGTCTACGAATTGATCGGCGTGGCGGCGCAACACCCGAGCGCACCACGACAACATCTGCTCGAGCTCGAGACCATCAGCCTCTCCCCGCGCCACGGGAACCTCATCGATGCACAGCTTGTAGTTTCGCGGCCCGGAGTCGCGGACGCGCACGCGCAGCACGGGGGCAGACACCCCGAGGCTCAGCAGCAGGTCCTCTCGCACCCCGCGGATGCCGGCATCGAAGCGCTCGCGGTCGGCCTCGATCTCCGCGTTCAACGCCTCCGACACATGGAGCTCCAACCGCGACAGTGGCGGAGCCGACAGGCCCGCGGCACTCGAGGTATTCGCCTTCTCTGGGGTGCCCGACCGATACACGGCGAGCGCCACCGCCCCGGCGATCAAGGCGGTGATCGCGAACGGGGGGCCGGGCAAGCCCGGCACGGCAGCGAGGACCAGAAGCAACAGAGCGGCGAGCCCGATCGCGCGGGGGTGCGCGGCGAGTTGCCGCGCGATCTCGTCACCGAGCGGGCGGTGCTCGGGACTGCTCACGCGCGTCACGATGATGCCCGCGGCGGTCGCGATGAGAAGTGCCGGGATCTGGCTCACGAGTCCGTCCCCAATCGTCAAGATCGTGTAGGTCTCGAGCGCCGCGCCCGCGGGCATGCCCATCTGGACGATCCCGATGAGCAGCCCCGCGACGACGTTGATGCCGATGATCACTACCGCCGCGATCGCATCGCCCTTCACAAACTTCATCGCGCCATCCAACGCGCCGTAGACCTGCGACTCTCGCTGCAGGGCACCGCGAAGTCGGCGCGCCTCGTCGCTGGACACCACGCCGGCCCGCAGGTCGGCGTCGATCGCCATTTGCCGCCCTGGCATCGCATCCAACGCAAAACGGGCCGCGACCTCCGAGACGCGCTCGGCCCCACGCGCCACGACGATGAACTGAATCAGCGTCAGGATCGCGAAGACGACCGCACCGACCACGTAGTTCCCTTGCACCACAAAGTGTCCAAACGCGTCGATGACCGCCCCCGCGTCAGCCTGCAGCAGGATCAGCCGCGTCGACGACACGTTCAGCGCGAGGCGAAACAGTGTCGTCAACAACAGCAGCGCCGGAAACGTGCTCAGTCGTACCGCGCTCGGCACATACAAACTGACCAACAACAGCGTCACCGCCGCCGCAATGTTGGTCGCGAAGAGCAGGTCGAGCAAGAACGTGGGCAGCGGCACCACCATCATCGCGACGACGGCGAGCACGCCAAACGCCAACGCGACTTCCCCAGAGCGACCGAACGTTTCGAGGTTTGTTGCCTGCATCAATACCCCCATACTTTCAAACCCATCCAGCGCTCTTAGTCCGAACTTTCGACCCCGCGCAAGAACAAAAAAAGGGCCTGGTCGCGACGCGACCAGGCCCGATTTGTTTCGCCGTAAGCTTACGGGAAGACGCAGTACTCAGCGTCCGCGAGCGTCGCATCGACGGTGCAGGTACCACCGGCCATCGCGCACAGCGCTTTGAAGGTCGGCGCGTCCGGAGCGTCCGGGTTCGGCGTGTCGTCGCACTTGATTTCGCAGGCGCCTTTGGCCGTATTGCAGCGGGCGGCGTCGGTCATCGAGCAATCGGCATTCGCCGCACACGCCGGCTGGCAGATCTGGACGGCAGCGAACATCGTGCCGGCCTCGTCTTCCTGCGTGATGTTCACGAGTTCACAGCCGTAGCCCGCGCGACACACGTTCGCACCGCCACAGCCCTTCCAGCAGATGCCGGTCGCGGCGCCATCGGCGTCGATCTGGTTCTGACACGCGTTTCCGTCGCCACACACTTCGGTGTTGTAGAAGAAGTTGTTGCGCACTTCATCGCTCGACGGACACGTGAACGCGACACAGATGCCGCCCGGGAAACCGCTCTCGGCTTCGGTGCCGCACACGCCGTCGAGGTCTCCGCCCATGCAGTCCGAGTTCATCATGCAGGCCGCGCCGAGGTTCGTCGGAGGCGCACAGGCGCACTCGGTCGTCAGACCGAGCTCACCGCAGCGGAAGTCGGAGAGCGTCGCACAGGTGTTGTTGGCGACGAAGTCTTCGACCTGGGTCACGAACTGGGGGTTGTCCGTGAGCAGACGCGCGCACCCCGGATTCTCGGCCGAGCCATCGCCGTTGAGCGTCCCGTCGAGGGCGTTCTCCAGCGCCGTCGTCAGGTCGGCTTCCAGCGTGCAGCTATCGAAGCAACTGCCGTACAGCAGGTCCGCGTAGGCCTCGCAGAGCGTGACGGTCGCCGGATCGATGGTCGTGTTGTTCGGCGGGTTGTTCGTCGGGGTCGTGTTGTTCGCCGGCGTGGTGTTGTTCGCGGGCGTCGTGTTGTTGCTCGTCGTGTTGTTCGTCGGCGTGTTGTTCGTCGTGGTGCTGGCCGCGATGCAGAGGCCGCTGCGGCAACTGAACCCGGTGGCGCAGGCGCCCTCCATGCACTCGTCGTAGCAGCCTTGCTCGCCGTTCACTTCGGCCGCTTTCTGGCCGTCTTCACAGGCGCCGCCTTTGGTGCCGCCGTCCCCGCAAGCGGGCACGAGCGCGAGTGCACCTACAAAACACAAACCGGCACACAACTTCGAAATCGCCTTCGTCATTTCTCTGCCTACCATGTGGAGTTACCTAGCTGATTGAGTACACCAACACACATTTCCCTACATGCGACCAACCGCCTGTAGATGCCTGAGCGCGATACACTCTGCCCGAGTCAGATGTCGTCGCAGCTGGTGTCAATCAGCTCGCGTGACGCAGGACTCTACAGATCGGCAAATCTGTGTCAAGCGCGGGAATAAGGCCGCACAGGCACACGCGATGCGGAGGACCAACGAATAAGCGGACCAACGCCCCTGTAAGATGTTATCCTACATCGACGCACACCCCCGAATTGTCGACGAAAATCCCGCCCGACGGCCCGCTATCCGAACGGGATCTGGGCGTCAGTGAGGCGATGCATGTGGTGGGGATCGCCGCTCCGATTTTCCATCCCGCTCGTCATCAGCAGAGTGAAGGCCATCAAAACGGCTTGGCGAAAAAAACCGAGAAATCTCGCCGCGTCCGCCTGCACGGCCAACACATCCAGGTCGAGATCCTCAGGCCGTGACCACTCGGTCGTCGACGCGTCGGGCGGCTGATCGAGCTGAACCGCGAGCTGCATCGCTGAACGAATCGCGAGTTCCAGTGCGCCGATCATCTGCGGCGCGGAACCGAACCGTTCGTCGGGCGTCTTCGCGAGGGTGCGCAGGATCACCGATTCCAGACCGGGAGTGATCGCGGGGTTCATCGCGCTCGGACGTGGTGGAGCTTCGTACGCGTGTGCGTCCATCAATTCGCGGACCGGCTTGCCCTCGAACGGGCGCTGCCCGCAGGCAGCCTCAAACATCATCACGCCGATGCTGTAGAGATCGCTGGACTCACACACGGTGTCCGGATCGCGAACCTCCTCGGGGGAGATGTAGGCCGCGGTCCCCACAATCTTGTGGCGATCCTCGGGGGGCGTCGGCTGATCGGAGAAGCGAGCGACGCCGAAGTCGATGATCTTTGCCACGTATCGACCGTCGCACTTCGTGACGAGGATGTTCGCGGGCTTCAGATCGCGATGAATGACCCCGAACCGGTGCGCGTTGTTCAAGCCGCGCAACACGTCCACGAACAGACAGGCCAGCGTCACTTCGTCGCACTGCTTGGCGTCGTCGGACGGAAGCCAGTCCTCCATCGTGTCGCCGTCGATGTACTCCATCACGAAGGCGAGCCCTCCATCCGGCATCTCGAGGATCTCGTGGAACTTCACGACGTTCGGGTGCTGGAAGCGCATCATCATCTGCGCCTCACGCTCAAAGCGCAGGCGCTTGACCTCGTCGGCGAGCAGATGGGGGTGCAAGACTTTGATGGCAACGGGCTGGAACGAGTCCATGGTGCGCGCCCGGTAGACGTAGCTCGTGGCGCCCACACCGGCGAAGCCATTGATCAGGTAGTTGCCGAGCCGATCCCCGTAGCGCAGGGTCGGCTCAGGGCGTGAAGTGCGCGGACGTCGCGAGATGGCGGAACTGCTCATCGACCCTCCTGGTCCCGGCCGGCCGCTTCCTTGCGACCACTCGCCGTCAGGAGTCCATCATCCGACAGATCGGAAGGTTGTCAAAAAAGAGGTCACGGTCCCCGCCCCACCCATTCGGAGCCGTCGGGCGACACTTCCTTCTTCCAGATCGGGACGTCTCGCTTGAGTTCTTCGATCATGTAGCGGCACGCCTCGAACGCCTCGGCGCGGTGCGGACTCGATACCGCGATCACCACGGCGAGGTCACCGATGTCGAGAACGCCATGGCGATGATGGACGGCCACGCGAACCGGCCACAGGGCTTCAGCGCGCTCGCCGGTCGCCTGCAACGTGCGCTCCGCCATCGGCACGTAGGCGTCGTACTCGAGCCGAACGACGCGGCGATCGCCGGTGTGGTTTCGAACCACACCGGTGAAGGTCGCGATGGCGCCCGCCTCCGGCCGCGACACGAGCTGCACGACGGCATCCAGCGACAGCGGCGAGGTCGTCAGGTGAAACCGGGCGCCGCTGCCTCCCGACACGGGGGGGATGAACGCGACCTCGTCCCCGTCGGACAGGGCCTGTTCCCAGTCGATGAATTCGAGATTGCGCGCCACGCGAAGGTGAGACCGAAGCCCACTCAGTGCCGCGTATCGGGTCGTCAGCTCGTGATAGAGCGACGCGGCGTCCGCAGGGGCCGCGAGGTCGATGAGCTCGTCATTGACGCCCGTGATCTCCCGCAGGCGCGCGAAGTATCGGACCCGAATGAGCAAGGGCGTCAGTTGCCGTCGTAGAATGGCTTCAGGGTGTCCGCGCGATTGGGCTGGCGCAGCTTTTGGAGGGCCTTGGCCTCAATCTGGCGAATGCGCTCACGCGTCAGATTGAAGTCTTGCCCCACCTCTTCGAGCGTGTGGTCGGTCTTCTCGCCGATCCCGAACCGCATGCGAAGAATCTTCTCCTCCCGCGGGGTCAGGCTCGAGAGCAACACCTGGGTCTGCTCGCGCAGATTCTGGCTGACCGCCTCGTCCATCGGACTGGGGGACCGCTCGTCCTCGATGAAGTCACCGAGCTGACTCTCGTCGTCGCCGATCGGCGTCTCGAGGCTCACCGGTTGACGCGAGATGCGCAGTGCGCGTCGCACCGCCTCGACGGGGATATCGAGTCGCTCGGCGATCTCGTCGGGCTCAGGCTCGCGTCCGAACTCCTGTTCGAGCTGTCGCGACGTCCGCACGATCCGGTTGATCGTCTCGATGAGGTGGACGGGGATCCGGATCGTCCGGGCCTGGTCGGCGATCGCACGCGTGATCGCCTGTCGAATCCACCACGTCGCATAGGTCGAGAACTTGTGACCACGCTGATACTCGAACTTGTCGACGGCGCGCATCAGCCCGATGTTGCCTTCCTGGATCAGGTCGAGGAAGTGCATCCCCCGATTGACGTACTTTTTAGCGATCGAGACCACGAGTCGCAGGTTCGCGCGAATCATCTCGCTCTTGCCTCGCTCGGCGCGGCGTTCGCCGGCCGAGATCACGGTCACCACTTCGGCGAGCGCGTCGCGGTCGAGCTGAAGCTCGGCCTCGATCCGCTCGGTCACGCTGGCCCCGCTGCCCTTGGCATGGGCGTACTCGGCGAGGAACATCGCGTCGACGTGATCATAGTTTTCATACTTGATCGACTTGCCCTTCTCCCACCGCACGAGGAGCTCGTCGAGGGTGGCGCGATCGAGCCGCGAGCGGCGCACGAAGCTGTCGACGCGCGAATGGGCACGGTCAATGTTCTCGAGCCCGGTTTTGAACGTCACCACGACTTCGTTGACGAAGCGCTGGGAGAGGTAGCACTCGCGCACGGTCTTCACGAGCTTCTTGTGGGCGCGCTGGCGACCGCGCTCGATCTCGGCGATGCGTTTCTTGGGCGGACGCGCCTTGGCGCGCTCGGCGTCGAGCTCTTCCTGATAGCGACCGTAGTTCTTGAACGCCCGCTTGACGCGTTCGAAGCGCTTGAAGACCTGGGGAGCGACGGGCATATCGCTGTCTTCGGCGCTCGGCTCGTACTCGTCGAAGACCTCGCGGGCGCGGGCGGTGCCGGCTTTGAGCCGATCGGGGACGGCGAGGATCAGCTCGATCCCGGCGTGGCAGTTGACGAGGGCATTGAAGACGATCTCGCGGCCCGCCTCAATCTCCTTGGCGATGGCAACTTCGCCTTCCCGCGTGAGCAGGCTGACCTGGCCGATGCGACGGAGATACATTTTGACCGGATCAAAGCCGTCGCGCCAATCGTCCCCGGTGGCTCGCATGCGCGCTTGATGGCGCTTTTGCTTGCGCTCCGAGATCAGATCGTCGCTGCCTTCCTGCTCGTCTGCGTCACTCACGACCGCACCCTTCATATTGCATCCTCACTTGCATCCGCCCACTGTCCTTATCCACGTCGAGTAATTGAAAACCGATCCGAGTTCTGGCACTTGTTATTCGGAGGCTCCCGTCTCGCTCGATGGTCAGGAGCACTTTCCATGCCACTCCCGCGAGCGGTGTGTCCTCGGTGATGTAGCGTGAATCAGCGACGATCGCCGGGAGGATCTTCGGCTTCCGACGTGACATCCGTGTCGCACCGCCTGAAAAGAGTTGCCGCCAGTTGGCCACTCTTTTCGCCCGTGCACTTCAACCGACAGCTTGCACTGAAACTTCCACACCTCCAAGAAAGATCTGCGCGCCCACGGTGGGGCGCGACGTCAGTTTTCTGAAGGAACGACGATTTTCCGCGGCCCCGTCAGTTGACCAGTGTGGCCAACGACTGGAGTTCGCGACGCAGCGTGGTGTAGTGCACGCGCTGACGTTCGGTGTGCTGCTGGCGCTGCTCGACCATCGACTCCCGATCCGACTGCAGGGATTCGATCCGCGACAACGCGGTCGCGAGCTGGGCTTCGAGGGCGTCCACCGCCGACGAGTCCACGGCCTGGGCGACAAGGGTGGCCCGTTCGGACTCCAGTCGCTCCAGCTCGGATTCGGCCGACGCGAGATCGGCTTCGAGGGCCTCCATCTCCGACGCCATCCGCACGCGCTCCGCAGACACTTGCGCCGCGGAGTTCTGCGCGGCTTCGAGGGCATCCTGCAATTCGAGAATCCGCGCCGACTCGCGCGCGACCTCGTCCATCGCTTGCTGAAGGCTCGAGACCGCTTCGTCGCGTTCGCCTTCGAGCACCGCGATGCGCTCGACGTTCTGCGAGTTCTGGAGCTGCAGATCGACGTGGTCGACCTGCGAGGCCGACGAATCGGCCATCTCTTCCACGCGCTGCTCCAGGGTGTGCACCGCATCGCGTCGATGCGTGACTTCCTCGCGGAGCCGACCAATCGATGACTCGTAATCGAGCTGAGCGGCCGCGAGCTGCGCGTTCTCGTCCTCGAGGGTCTCGTTCTGGATCCGCAGTCGCCCCGCTTCGTCGCGGTGCTTCTCCGCGGCCAGCGCGAGTCGCTGACGCTCCGTCGCCCACGCGGCTTTCTCGGTGAGCAGATCTTCGTGCGACGACACGAGCAGCTGTTGCGCCTCGGGCCCCAACGGCTCGATGGCGCCCTTCTTTCGAAGCTTCAGCTGCCGGCGAGCTCCCGCAATCGTGTACATCTCCTCGTAGAGGAGATTCTTCACGAGCAGCAGCAGCTCGATATCGTCGCGACGATAGGCGCGCTGACCGGTCTTCGTCTTCTCCGGACGCAGCGCGTCAAATTCGGTCTCCCAGTAGCGGAGCACGTAGGGCTGGAGGTCGAGCAACTTCGCGACCTCCCCGATTTTGAAGTAAGTCTTGTCGGGTATCTGGATGGAGTCCAAAGCACTTCCCTAGCGCACGCGCGCATCGTTCGTCGATTTAACGCTTTCCGTTGAGTTCGTCCTTGAGCACCTGGCTGACCTTGAAGCGCGGAACCTTCCGTTCCGGGATCATGATCTCCTCGCCGGTGCGCGGATTGCGGCCGACGCGTTCGCCTTTCTGACGAACTTCGAACTTGCCGAATCCGCTGATCTTGACGTCTTCGCCGTCGGAGAGGGTGTCTTTCATCGCGTCGAAGACCGCGTCGACATACTCCGCCGCCTCCTTCTTCGTGACGCCCACTCGTTCGTACACGTCGTTTACAATCCCTGCCTTTGTCATCGTCATTACTACTCCTAGAGGACGACCCGTCCTGTACTTCTGGGATTCTTGGCTGCTAGTGCGAGTGATTGCCCGCTAGTGGTTGTAAACTCCCACACCCGGCCTTTCAAGTGCCGTTTCTGCGTAGATCTCGCGTTGTTCTGGCGTGACAAGATCGCGCGATGCCACAGGATCACCGAGAGCGAGCCGGTCCGATTGTGACGTCAGCGAAGCGTCGCTCCGGTACGACTCTCGATTTGGGCCAGCAACTGGCTGTCCGCCCCCGCGATTTCATCGTCGGTCAACGTCCGATCCGCGGCGCGATAGACCACCTGCAGCGCGATGCTTCGCTTGCCCTGGGGCACCTGTTCGCCCTCGTAGACGTCGAACAGTCGCAGGTCGTCGAGCAGCGCCCCGAAGTCGGTGTTGCTCGCCGCCAACTCCCGCACGGCGTCCTCGATCGCGGCGTACGGCGCCGTCCGGTCGTAGAGCAGCGCGAAATCGCGCGCCACGGCGGGATACTTCGGGAACGGCTTGAACGTGGCGTCGGCGACCTCCATCGCGAGCAGCGCGTCGAAGTTGACCTCCGCCACATACACGGGCGCCTCGATCTCGAGCTCCGCGAGCAGCGCGGGGTGCAACTGTCCGATGACGCCGACGGCGTGACCCGCGACGCTCCACGACGCCTGAACCCCGGGGTGCAGGTACGGTTCGGCGACCTGCGGCTCCGTCCAGCGCGACGTGGAAGCACGCGGCCCGAGGAGCGATTCGAGGATCCCCTTCACTTCGTGCAGATCCCACGGCCGCGGCGACGTGAAATGTCGCGTCTGGGCGCCGGTCAGCAGCATCCCCAACGTCGTCACCTCCCCGTCCTGCAGGAAACGACGCGCGATCTCGAACAGCGCGACATCACTGGTGCGCTGGGCGAGGTTCGCCTCCAATGCACGCAACAGCGCCGGGACGACGGTGGTCCGCATGTGTGAATGTTCGGTCGTCAACGGGTTCGCGACGGCCGCCGCTTGGGTCCGACGCGGATCGTCCGCGGTAATCCGCAGCCGATCGAGCTCCTCCACGGACATGAAACTGTAGCTCAGCGCTTCGTGCAGACCGGCGGCGAGCAATCGAATCCGAGTCGCTTCGATGTTCCGGAGCACCCGGCGCGTCATGATCGTGGGCCCGTGTTTCGGCTCCGCGAGCGGCACGTGCGCGGCTCCCATTGCCGCCCGGGGCAGCGTGGGCTTGAAGTTGTCGAACCCGTGCAACCGCGCGATCTCCTCGACGAGGTCGATCGGGCGCTCGAGGTCCGGCCGCCAGCTCGGGACCGTGACGCGCGAGTGCCCCTGGTGGGGTTCGGTGGCCGCGCCGATCGCGGTGAAGATCCGGCGAATCTCCTCCGAAGGCACCGCCAAGCCCAGGATCCTTGTCGCCAGGGCTTCGTCGAAGTCGATGACGCGCGGCTCGTGATCGACGGCGTCGTGTTCGAGCACGCCCGCGCGAACCTCGACCGCGTCATTTCCTTGTTGCGTACGCAGGATCAGGCTCATCGCGAGTGCGGCATTGCGCAGCGTGGCGTCGGGGTCGATGCCGCGCTCGAAACGATGGCTCGATTCGCTGTGAATCCCCAAGCGCTTCGAGGTGCGTCGCACGGTGGTCGGATCAAAGTACGCGCACTCCAACAGAACGCGCGTCGTCGCCTCCGTCACCTCCGACTCCGACCCGCCCATCACGCCCGCGATCGCCACCGGACGAGTCGCGTCCGCGATCACGAGATCGGCGTCTGTCAGCTCGTAGGTCTTGTGGTCGATCGCCTCGAGCGTTTCGCCGGCGCGAGCGCGACGCACCACGATCGCACCCTGGTCGAGCCGATCCAAGTCGAAGACATGCAGGGGTTGTCCGACGTCGGACAGCACGACGTTCGTCACATCGACGAGGTTGTTGATGCTGCGCATCCCCATCGCGGTGACCTGCTGCCGGAGCCAATCGGGGCTCGGACCCACCGTGACGTTCTCGATCACGGCGAGCACGTAGCGGGGACATCCCGCCGCGTCTTGCACATCGAGCGACGCGACATCGGCGACGGCGCCGACGCCGTGATCCCATGCCGGCTCCACCGCCAGGGCAGTCATGTCGAGCGACGTGGCGTAGATCGCGGCCGCTTCGCGCGCGATCCCCAGGTGACTGAGACAGTCGGGCCGATTGGGCGTGAGTCCGATTTCGAAGTGTGTGTCGACGAGTCCCATCGCCGCGAACACCGGTGTCCCCAGCGTCAGCCCCGCCGGCAGAATCCACAACCCGTCGGACTCATCTGCGAGCCCCAGCTCGTCGGCTGCGCACAGCATGCCTTCGGAGTGCACGCCGAGGACCTTGCGTTCGCCGATCTCGAAGTCGATCGCAGGCGGCTGGCTTCCCGGCAACGCGACGGCGACGAAGTCCCCGGCGACCATGTTCTTGGCTCCGCAAACGATCTGGCGCTCACGGCCATCGCCGACGTCGACGCGGCAGATCACGAGCTTGTCTGCCTTCTCGTGCTCTTCGATCGCGGCGATCCGACCCACGACGATGTCGTCACAGCCGTGACCGAACTTCACGATGTCTTCGACCTCGAGTCCGACCATCGTGAGTTCATGCGCAAGCGCCTCGGCGCTGCCCACCCCGGAGAGATCGACCCATCGGCCGAGTTCTTTTTGACTGACGTGCATGTGAGAACTCCTGCCTAGAACTGCTTCAGAAACCGAAGGTCGTTGCCGAACAACAAGCGAATGTCGGGAATCCCGTATCGGAGCATCGCGACGCGCTCGACGCCCAATCCGAACGCAAACCCGCTGTAGCGGTCGGGATCGATCCCGACCTCCTCCAGCACATTCGGATCCACCATCCCGCAGCCGAGGATCTCCATCCACGAGTCCCCGAAGACGCCCCCGATGTCGACTTCGGCGGATGGCTCGGTGAACGGGAAGAAGCTGGGTCGAAACCGGACCTTCACGTCGGCGCCGAAGCAGCGAACCAGGAAGTGCTCGAGGGTTCCCTTCAGGTCGCGGAACGTGACGCCTTCGTCGACGAGCAATCCCTCGATCTGATGGAAGACCGGACTGTGGGTGACATCGTGATCGCAGCGATAGACGCGGCCAGGCGAGATCACCCGCACCGGGGCTCCGTACGCCAGCATCGTCCGGATCTGCACCGGGCTGGTGTGGGTGCGCAGCAGTCGGCCGTCGTTCAGCAGAAACGTGTCCTGCATGTCGCGCGCGGGGTGGTCGTGCGGGAAGTTCAGCGCTTCGAAGTTGTAGTAGTCGTCTTCGATCTCGGGTCCGTCGGCGACCTCGTAGCCCATGTCGGTGAAGATCCGGATCAGATCCTCCTCGACGATGCGGACGGGGTGGCCTTCCGACAGGCCGCGCGATCGGGCGGGCAGCGTGACGTCTTGGCGTTCGGCCTTCAGCCGCCGGTCGAGTTCGGCGGCCGCGATCGAGGCGACGCGGCCGTCGTAGGCCTTCTCGATCGCGGTCTTGGTGCTGTTCGACGCCTGACCGACCTCACGCTTTCCGTCCGGCGCGAGGTCGCGCAGCAGTTGCATCACGTCCTGCATCTGGCCCTTGCGGCCCAGATAACGATTCTTGATCTGAATGGCGTCTTCGAGGCGCGGCGCCTCAGCCAGCGCCGCAACGGCCTCGGCTCGCATGTCCTCGAGCTTCGTCTTGATCTGTTCGGGGTCCATCTTTGCACTCCGACGAAAATGAAAAACCCCGAGTCCTCATCCGTGGGATGACGAGTCGGGGCTGACGCTTGGTCCTGGATGATCGTTCAGATCGCCTGGCGCGCAGCCTCCACGATCTTGCTAAACGCGGCCGGATCGAAGATCGCCATCTCGGCGAGCACCTTGCGATCGAGCTCGATCTTGGCCTTGTGCAGACCGCCGATCAGCTTGCTGTAGCTCATGCCGTTGAGGCGAGCTGCAGCGTTGATGCGGGTGATCCAGAGTCGGCGGAAGTCGCGCTTGCGGACTTTCCGGTCCCGGTACGCATAGACCCACGCGCGGTGGAGCGTCTGCCGAGCCTGCTTGAATTGAGTGCGACGACCGCCGATGAAACCTTTGGCGGCCTTCATGATTTTGTTGCGGCGCTGGCGGGCTTTGGGGCCTCGTTTGACGCGTGGCATGAGGGACCTCGTATCCTACTAAATTTATTTAAACAGCTTAGCCGTAGGGCAACATCTGCTTGACGTTCGGCGCATCACTCTCATTGAGGTATGCCGCCGCGCGAAGCTGACGCTTCCTTTTCGGGGTCTTACTCGTGAGCATGTGACTGCGGTATGCCCGCCGGAACTTCACCTTGCCTTTCTTGGTGATCTTGAAGCGCTTTGCAGCTCCTCGATGTGTCTTCATCTTCGGCATGGCACAAACTCCAATACAGTAATCTACCCGCGCACCGCGCTACGGGCGGCGGATACTGGCAAGGGGGAACGCCTAAGTCAAGCAGGTTTTGCCGGACCCACCGATCATCGCGTCGGCCGAGATGGTCGGCCGTAATGTATTGACAGGGCGCGCCACCACCGTTAATTTTCGCGCCCGCTGTGACGGGAACATAAAGGCGCGTAGCTCAGCGGGAGAGCACTACCCTGACACGGTAGGGGTCCCCGGTTCAATCCCGGGCGCGCCTATAGACAACGAGACCTCCTCACGGAGGTCTTTTTGTTTGTCCAGATCCGAGGGCACATGGGCGCCAACCTCCGCCGCACGCGCGTGAAAGTCTGCTGCATCGCTACCGTGACCGAGGCGCAGCTCGCCGTGGACGTCGGCGCCGACGCAGTCGGTCTCGTCGGCCCGATGCCGAGTGGTCCGGGGGTCATCGGCGTGGCGCTCGCGGGGCGCATCGCCGCGGGAGTGCCGCCGCCGGTCGCGACCGTGCTGCTGAGCTCCGAAACCAGCGCGACCGCGATCATCGAGCAGGTGATGAGTTGTGGCACGTCGGCGATCCAGCTCGTGACCCACGTCGACCCCGCCGTGCACGCCGCGCTCCGGATGAAACTACCCGCACTCCGTAGGATCCAGGTCATCCACGTCGAGGGAACCGACGCGCTCGATCTCATCGACGTCTACGCGCCCTTCGTTCACGCCTTCCTCTTAGACTCCGGTCGGCCAAGCGCTGCGGTACCCGAGTTCGGGGGCACCGGTCGGGCCCACGATTGGGAGATCAGCCGCCGATTCGTTGAGCGATCGGGTCGTCCGGTGTTCTTGGCCGGGGGACTGAATCCGACGAACGTCGGCGAGGCGATCGAGATCGTCGGGCCGTACGGCCTCGACGTCTGCTCCGGCGTTCGCACCGCCGACGCACTCGATGAGGCGAAGATTTCGGCGTTTCTGGACGCGGTTAGCGCCGCCGATCGGCGGATGGGTTGTAGCCAGCGGCCGTAAGCGGTATCAGGGCTGAATGCAGAGTAAGTACAAATACAAGAAGACGGCGGGCGCCCTTCAGGAAGCCTACGACCTGCCGGAAGAGTCGTTCGAGGAGCTCGCGTCGTTCGAGCGGATGTCGTCCGTTCAGAGTCAGATGGCCCCGATGAGGAGCGCCGACGCTCCGGCCGAGGCGTTCCGAACCGCGGAGTCGACCGGGACGTTCAACGTCACCGACCTGCGCCGGGAGTCGGTACGCGCTCAGAGCACGACGGTCCCCGCCCCCGAGTCGTCGACTCGATCCCGCCACGCGGGCCTTGATCCGCACTGGCAAAACCACGGAGGACGCTCGATGTTTTTCTACACCGTCGAAGACGGCAAACGCGTTCAGATGGTCTCGAACGACGGCCGCATGAAGGTCATCGACGGCCCGGCCCGCGTCTGGCGCTGGGGTCGAAGTTTTCGACCGATGCAGCACTTCGTCGCGCATCCGTCCGAGTTCCTGATCGTGCGGTATCGCGACGGTCGTCAGGAGCACCTGCAGGGCCCCGCGCATGTGTGGCTCGATTCACGCGAACATCAGGACATCGGCAAAGAAGACGCACTGCCGATCGCCGACAAAGAGGCGGTCGTCGTGTACTCCGAAGGCGAGGACAACAGCGTCACGCGCCGAATCGTGCACGGTCCAGCGACGTTCGTTCCACGGCCTGGTGAGTGGCTGCACACGTTCTCGTGGCATGGCAACGTGGGCGGTCGCAAGGTCCCCGGGGCCCTCGAGTTCCAGAAACTGTGGCTGCTTGGCGATCAGATGTATCACGACGTCCCGGACGTCCGGACGTCCGACGACGCGGTGCTGACGATCCGTCTCATGATCTTCTTCGAGCTCGTCGACATCGAGAAGATGCTCGTGTCGACGCACGATCCGATCGGCGACTTCCTCAACGCCGCCACGTCGGACGTCGTGGACTTCGTCGGACGTCACACCTTCGAGTCGTTCAAACACAACACGGAGCGGCTCAACGATGTCACCACGTACAAGCAGCTGCACAGCCGCGGCGAGGGCATCGGCTACACAATCAACCGCGTCGTGTATCGCGGGTACGGAGCGAAGGCGTCGCTGGAGCAGATGCACGACCAGGCGATCGAGTCGCGCACCCGATTGCTGCTGGAGAAGGCGACCGAACAACAGGCGCAGGAACTCGAGGATCTCAAGCTGGAGCGCCAGATCGGCCGCGGCCAGCAGCAACGCACGGACCGCGCGTCCGAAGCGCGAGCCGAGATCGAGCTCAGCAAGCTGCACGACGTCGCGGCGCGGGAGCGCGATCTCGTGCAACGAGCGTTCGTCCGCGAGCAAGCCCAACTCGACGCCGTGCAGCGCGACGAGATCGAGCGTGCGCGGGCGATCCGTGAGCGCGAAAAGCTGGCGTCACTCGGCGAGATGGGGGTCGACCTGACCCGCTACCTGACTCACGATCGACCCGATCGCGTGTTCGAACTGCGCGGCGACGGCGCCCACGCCGCCCACCTGCACCTGCCGCCCAGTCAGAGCTGATGAATCCCGACCC
>JBFIHF010000054.1:0-24874 GCA_041601915.1 Bradymonadaceae bacterium | reverse complement strand
CCCCCGCCCCCGACACTGTCCGAGGCCGTGGCGGAAGCTGCGCCCGCGGTGACCGGGCACACGCTGCACATCTAGCCAGGTCTCATTGGTCCGCTGGTCCGCTGGTCTGCTGGTCCGCTGGTCTGCTGGTCTGCTGGTCCGCTGGTCCGCTGGTCCGCTGGTCGCCGGTCAAACTCAAACTAAGACCCGCCCTCAGGCCACGGACCACCTCGCGAAGCGTCGAGCAGCGCCGCGCTTCGCGGGGTGGGTTCGTGGTGTCAGGAGGGGTCTTAGTTTGAGTTTGACGGCGACCAGCGGACCAGCAGACCAGCGGACCAATGAGACCTGGCTAGATGTGTAGCGTATGCCCGGTCACCGCGTGCGCAGCTTCCGCCACGGCCTCGGACAGTGTCGGGTGCGGGTGAATCGTGTTCAGGATCTCGTCGATCGTCGACTCGAGCTCCATCGCCACCGTCGCTTCCGTGATGAGCTCCGTCGCCTTGGGACCCACGATGTGCAAGCCGAGCACCTCGCCGTACTTCGCGTCACAGACGAACTTCACGAATCCGCCACTCGCTCCGAGGATCTTCGCCTTCCCGTTCGCCGAGAACGGAAACTGGCCGATCGCGACGTCGTGGCCAGCCGCCCGAGCTTGTGCCTCCGTCAGTCCCACCGACGCGACTTCTGGAGAGCAGTACGTGCAGTTCGGAACGTGGTTGTAGTTGATCGGCCGCGGGTTGCGCCCCGCGATGTGATCCACGGCGACGAGGCCTTCTTTCGACGCCACATGGGCCAGCCATGCTGTGTCGACGATGTCACCGATCGCGTACAGCCAATCCTCGGCCGTCTGCATGAACTCATTGACCTCGACCTGCCCGCGCTTGCTCACCTTCGCCTTGGTCTTGTCGAGCCCGCAGTCGTCGGTCACTGCACGGCGACCGACCGCGACCAACAGATGCGAGCCTTCCACCGACTGCGTGGACTTCTTGCCGCCCTCATCGGTCTCGATCGTGCAGGTGACCTTGTCGCCGCTGCGCTCGACCTTCGTGATCTTCGAGGACGTGAGCACCGTCATGCCCTGCTTCTGGAACGCCTTCTTCACCTCGGCGGAGACCTCGATGTCTTCGATGGGTAGGACGCGATCCATCAGCTCCACGAGCGTGACCTTCGAGCCGTACCGGACATAGACGCTGGCGAACTCGGCACCGACGGCGCCGGCGCCCAGCACGACCAGGTGCTCGGGGATCGCGGCGAGGTCGAGGATGTCATCGGAGTTGATGATGCGCTCGTGATCCATCGTGATGAACGGCAGATCCGCGCAGGCGCTGCCCGTCGCGAGGATGCAGTGCTTGGTCTGAAGTTGCTCCTTGGTGCCATCGGCGGCCTCGACCGAGATCTTCCCCTTGCCCTCGATGCGCCCGTGGCCGAAATGCACCGTGATGGCGTTCTTCTTCATCAGGAACTTCACGCCGCCGGCGTTCGCCTGAACCATCTTGTTCTTGTACTTGAGCACCTTGTCGATATCGATCGTCGGCTCGTTGATGATGATCCCGAAATCATCGGCATGCCGCGCTTTCTCGATCAGGTCCGCGGTGTTCAACATCGCCTTGGTCGGAATGCAGCCGCGCAGAAGGCAGGTGCCCCCCAGCCGCTCGGTCGGCTCACGTTCGATGATCGCGGTCTTGAAGCCCGCCTGGGCAGCATGAATCGCCGCCACGTACCCGCCAGGACCGCTACCGATGACCACCACGTCGTACTGAGTCACGTTCTTCTCCTCGAATCGCTGAAGGCTGCAGCAGGAGCAATAGAACGGGGGTCGGTTACGGTCAAGGCATCGGGACGGCGCGGGCGTGCTTTGTCTCGGAATCGTGGGCCAACATCGCGGCGCCCAGCACCGCGGCCTCCTCGAGTTCGCCGAACCGGATCTCGAGGTCGTCCAAGGCCGGCCCCACGATCAGCGGCGCCACTTTGCGCATCAACGCTGCGCGGTAGGTGTCGAGATTCTCGATGATCCCACCGCCGAGCAACAGCACACCGGGATTGAGCAATGTGCAGGCGTTCGCGATGATCAGACTGAGGTGGTCGGTCGCGCGCTCCCAGATCTCGTGCAAGCGCTCATCGTCCCGCGCCTCGGCGTCGGCGCGCTGCAGATCGACGATTCCATCGCCGGACATCAGGTCCGGGCGGACGTCCGCCGTCATCCGCTCCAGCTGCTCGCCGCCCGCGTACGCCTCCACACAACCGTGTCCGCCACATCCGCACGGTCGACCTCCGACGACAACCTTCGTGTGACCAATCTCGCCCGCCTTGCCACCGGAGCCCAACAACAGCTGGCCATCGCACATCAGGGCGCCGCCGATCCCCGTCCCGACGTACACCGCCAACGCGTTGTCGGTGTCCTGGCAAGCTCCGCGCAGGTGCTCCCCCCACAGCATCGCGTTGAGGTCGTTCGCGATCGCGAATCGATGCGACGGCAGGGCGAGGTCGAGCATGCCTCCGAAATCGATGTCTCTCCAATGCAGATTCGGGGAGTTGTGCACGGTGCGACCGTCCACGCTCAACAAGCCCGCAAACCCGATACCCACCGCACCGACCGCCGGTGCGTCCGCCAGCATCTCCACGATCGTGCGGAGGATCTGCGCCGGCGAGGTCTCGCCCCGAATTCGCCGGCGCTCTTGATACAGCACGTCGGTGAACGCGTCGTCGAACACGCGCAACCGCGCATGCGTGCCCCCAATGTCAAAACCGGCGGTGGGCATCTCAGATCTCGTGCGTGGGGAGGTCGCAGACCCCGTCGTGACAAATGTAGGCGGTGGGCAAACCATCGACGGGCGGCCGGTCCCTCGCAGCCGGTACGCGCTCGGCGAGCGCCCCATCGCGAACATCGATGATCACGGCGTTGGGGCGGTAGTCCAGCCATGCGTCGGCGGCAAGCGACGCCGCCCCGGCCGGCGTGACGCAGACGATCTCGTCGGGACCGCGCACATGAAAGTCGAGCGCCTGGATCATCTCGCACAGCGACTGCGGTGCACGGGCCATCCGCTCGTAATACGCCCGCAGCACGGCGTCCGCCTTGTCGCGCAGCGCCGTGCGTCCGGTGACGACGGCGACCCGCAACAACGTCATCGTCGCCACGGAGTTCGACGCCGGTGTCGCGCCATCGTAGCCTTCCTTCTGCCGCACAATGAGGTCCGTATGGTGTTCAGCGGTGAAGAAGAACGCCCCGGATGCCGGGTCCCAGAACTGCTCCACGAACGCGTCGACCAGCGCTTCGCTGGCGTCGAGCCACACGACGTCGCCCGTCGCCTCAAACAGGTCGAATACGCCCGCCGCCAGAAACGCGTAGTCGTCGAGGTACCCCGGGAACCGCACTCGGCCGTCCTTGAAGCTGCGATGTAGCAAGCCGTCGGGGCGCATCTCGTCGAGCGCGAATCGCGCCGCCCGCGCCGCCGCCGCGACCCACCCCGGCTCCTGCAGCGCGGCGCCAGCGCGCGCCAACGATGAGATCATCATCCCGTTCCACGCCGTAATCACCTTCTCGTCCGTGGCGGGAGCAATCCGCGCCGCGCGCGCCTCGAACATCCGCTTTCGCATCTCCGCGAGGTCTTCCGGCAGATCGTCGAACCCGACCGTCCAGTCGCCGCCGAGCGCATGCAGCCGGTTCGGAATCGACTGACCTTCGAAGTTCCCCCCCGCTTCGATGTCCCAGTACTCCTGGGCGTACGCGACGTCGTCCGAGCCAACCGCCGCTTCGAGCGAGTCTGGGGTCCAGACGAAGAACTTGCCCTCCACCCCTTCGCTGTCCGCGTCCTGGGACGAGTAGAACCCACCGGACTCGCCCACCATCTCACGCAGCACGTAGGCGACGGTTTCTCGCACCACGCGCTCGTAGAACGGCCGCCCGGTCAGCTGGAAGGCCTCGGTGTAGGCCTGCAACAGCAGGGCGTTGTCGTACAGCATCTTCTCGAAGTGCGGCACCAGCCACCGCGCATCGACAGAGTATCGATGGAAGCCGCCGCCGACGTGGTCATACATCCCGCCCGACGCCATGTGCACGAGCGTCTGCTCCACCATGTCCAGCGCACGGTCTCGGTCCGGTGCGTCGCGCGTCTCGTCGGCTGCGACGTGCAGCAGACACCGCAGCGCCATGCTCGGCGGGAACTTCGGCGCATCGCCAAACCCCCCGTGCTTGGTGTCGAACGTGCCCGAAAAGTGCTGCAATGCGTGGTCGAGCGGCGCGAGGCTCAACTCCGCGGCCGCACCGGTCTTCGCCATCGTCTGCAGGCGCTCGGTGATCTGGCCCGCGACCTGGGTGACTTTGTCCGGATCGTCCACCCAGACGCCGCGCAGTTGCTGCAGCAGCGACATGAATCCCGGCCGCCCCCAACGATCCTCCGGCGGGAAGTACGTGCCCGCGAAAAAAGGCCGCAGGTCCGTGTTCAGGAACACGGACATCGGCCAGCCCCCCTGGCCCGTCATCACCTGCACGGCCTCCATGTAGAGGTTGTCGAGGTCCGGGCGCTCCTCGCGGTCGACCTTGATCGAAACGAAGTGTTCGTTCAGAAATGCGGCGATCGAATCGTTTTCGAACGATTCGCGTTCCATGACGTGACACCAGTGGCAAGCACTGTACCCTATCGACAGGAAGATCGGCTTGTGCTCCGCGCGGGCCTTCGCCAACGCCTCTTCACCCCACGGATACCAATCGACCGGATTGTGGGCATGCTGTTTGAGGTAAGGGCTCGTTTCGTTCGCGAGTCGATTCATGCGGGCACCGTACAGCGGTCATCGTGCCCTGAAAAGTCGTTGCACCCCGAGGCCCCATGAAAGCGTCCATCCTGGCATTCGTCGTTGCGCTCCTCGCTCTGCCGAGTTGTCAGGACGCGCCGCCGGAGCCGCCACCCGCTCCGCCGCCGGTGGCGGTGGCGCAGCCCGCGTTCAAGCCGCCGCCGCCCTACGACTTCCCCATCGAGGACCACGCCATGAAGGCGCTACGGGTCTTCGAGGTCCTGAGCATCGACATCACGTACGTCTTTGCGCTGAACACGCCCCGCGCCGTGTTCGAGGCGATCGAGGCCGAGGAACCCGAGGAGACGGTCTTCGACCAACGCCACGCCCCCGAGTTCCTCGACTTGCACCCCGCCCGCGTCACGGCGATGGGCCTCGATCCGGACAAGCCCGTCGGCCTCGCGATGTACGGCCAGCTCAAGAAGCCGACCGAATCCAGCGTGTGGGCGGTCTTCGGGACCCTCGCCGATGAGGCGGTGTTTCGAGAGGCATTCACGCTGGGCAAGCGGGACAGCCAGGGTCGCTATCCGACCCAGACCGCGGACCGCCGCATCTTCCTCGTCCTCGAGAACGACGAAGTCGTGATCGCCTCACAGCCCGACGCCCTCGGGCTGGACGGCAAGACGCTCGCCGCCGATCCGACGTTTTCGAAGCTGCATCAGGCGCTCGACTACGGAGCGATCGCGAGTGCCTACTTCAACATCAAACGCGGCCGCGCCTACTACGGCATCGGGCTCGACGAGGTCGGGCTCGGCGTCAAGGTCTTCGCCGACAACGAGCTGCAAGCCGGGACGGTCCGCATCAAGTTCGCCGAGCTCCCCGCGAGCATGAACGCTCAGCTGCCGTATCTGGAGCGGACCGCGAACCTCGCCGCCGAGCTCCACCCCACCGGCCGACGACTCCGCGCCGAGATCGAGAAGCTCGAGGACAAACCGCGCAGACGGCGCGCCGCGGCGGCCAAGGAGATGCTCGAGAACTTCGAGGAGGTCGGCGCTCTGAACACGCAGATCGACTCCCACTTCATCGCTGGCCGTGTCTGGAGCCTGACCCGTGCCGACGTCGTCAAGGCCTACGCGGCCTGGGTCGATCTGGGGCCGACCATGGTCGAACTCGCGCAAATCGCAGACCATACGACCGCGATCGGCAGCGTCGAGGTCGCCAGTGACATCGACCAGGACGCGCTCGGCCGAGATCTCGCCGCGACAGCGAAAGAGTTCGGGAGCAAGGACGTCGGAGGGATTTCGGGAACGCTGACGAAGTTTGGCGGGATTCTCGGCGGCGGCGGTGGTGGTGGCGGCGGCGGCAAGAGTGCCGGTGGCATGCTCAGCAACCTCGGCGGAGGGATGGGTGGCATGTTCGGTGGCGCGACCGCAAACAGCGACATCACCGTCTCGTCCTCCAACTCGCGCCTCAAGTCCCACGTCAGCGCGAAACTGCAGTCGCTCGCGGTCTGTTGGGCCCGACTTCACGCCGGCGAGAGCTTCACCGTGATCGCCAACGTCGAGATCGCGCCCGCGAGCGGTCAACTCAAGGTCACGCGCCTGCGAAACGTCCCCAAAGGTATGGATAGCTGTGTGCGTGGTGCGTTCGTCGGCAGCATCAAGCCGACCCCGCCCAAGCCAACATCAACGACCAACGGCCCCCCAGAGGCACCCAAGCCGGAGAAGGTGACGGTCAAGTTGGTCTTCGACAGTGGCAAATGAGCCGCCCGAACCCGCGACCCGCGGCGTTAGTTAGCCCGCCTGCAGCGCCCAGCGGAGCTCTTCGCGCAGCGTATCGATCTCGCGATTGAGGACACGCTGATCCGCGGCGCCCAACACGACCCCGTGTAATCCCACGAACGTGAGGTCGATCTCCCAGAACGGCTCCCGCCCGCGGCCTTGCCGAAACTGCACATCGAGCTCCAGCGGCTCTTGCTGAATCGTGGACCGCCCCATGCAGTACAGGAACAGGTAGACGAAGAGCGGCAGCACCAGCACGAACAGCGGGACGAGGGCGAGGATGAACATCACGCTGCCACGCTCGAAGCGCATCCGGTCGTTCGTCGAGTCGATGACCCGATATCCGAACCCTTGAAACAGCCGCGTGACTTGCTCGCGAATCGCCTGCGGCGACTGCGAGCCATACACCCGGATCTGGCGCATGAACATCGTGCGCGAGGGATCGCAGAACGCCTCGTCGTTGGTCTCCACGCGCGTCGGCAGCATGTCGTCTTGCTGAAACGGTACCATCGCCGTCGACACGGGCTGCTGGCCGTCGATCGAGGCGCCTTTTTCGAGCACCGAGTACGGTGCGCGAACCAGAGCCCCATCGGTGCCGGGATAGCGATCCTCGATGTGCCGGCGCAGGTTACCCGGGATTCGCGAGGTATCGGCGCGACGATCGAGGCGCGGGTCGCCGCCAGCGACACTGCCGTCCGTCGCTTCCTCGGGCGACTTCTCCGCTTCTTGCTCGACTTCCTGCTTCCAGACCGGGGTTGGCAACGGGGCCGTGAAATCGATCCCTGGAACGAAGTACTCCAGCCGCCCCTGCTCGGTGACGTCCATTTCCAACACGCCGGCGTGCACCGCGTGCTCGAGATACGAAGTGACCGTCTCGTGGGGCAAGCCCAGCGCGTAGGCCAAGAACGCGGGCTGCAGACGTTCGAGGCGTTCCTCGTACGTCATTCGCAGGATGTGCCACTCGAACTCTTCGTAGGTCATCAGTCGCGCGCTCCTCCAGTGACAGTGACACAACGCGGGAGCGGTGAACCGTCATTCCCATTGTATGCCGCATGCCCGCGCCGATCAACGTTGCCCGTGCACCGTGTGTCGGTGGGCGCGTGCGTCGAGCACAGGTCCCCTCAAATCTGGTGCGACCGTGCGACGGCTCAAGCCCGGCGCAATCGTCGGCGCGCGCCCCAGAACCCGATCAGGGCGATGAACCACAGCGGGCGTGCGCGGCCACCCTCGACCGTCGAGCACCCGCCCGCGTCGGCTTCCACGTTCGCGTCCTTGGCGATCGCATCGGCGCGATCATCGACGATGTTGAACGTCACCGGGAACGTCGTGCCCGCGGCGACGGTGCGACCGGCGAGGTCCGCCACTTCGGGCACTCGCACGCGGTACATCTGCCCGGGCTCGAGATCGCCGACCTCGAGCGTGATGATGTTCCGTTCGTTCGCTACGCCGTTGAGCGCGTACTCCGTCATGCGGCGCAACGCCGACTCGCCCACGTAGGAGATCGCGTCGAGCTCCCCCCACGTCTCAAACACCCGATCGTCGTCGGTGTCGGCGATCTCATCGTCACCAGCGCGGAAGGCCACGATGTTCTTGGCCGCGCGCGCGTCGAGGCCCACGGTATCGTCGAGCTCCGCGGTCGTCGCGGTGTTGGCGAGGGCCAGCACCGCGGGAACCTGCGCGCCGATCTCGACGCGCTTCACCGCGACGGCCGGCTCGATCTGCCAGTCGCCTTCGATGGCACTGACCGCATCGAACGGGAGCGACAACTGAATCTCGACGTGATTGCGCGTCGGCGCCGTCGCGTGGACCGGCGTGATGCGATGGTCCAGTCGCTCGGCACGCGGCAGCACGGTGATCTCGTCGGCGACCGTGCCATCCATCAACAGCGCCTGGTACCGCAGCAGATCCGGGGTCAGCACGATCTTCTGGACATGATGCGCGCGGGCCGCCATTCCGGGGGCTTGCAGGTACCACAGATCGGTGAGCGGCGTGCGCCGCGGCACGCCGAGACCGCCCTCGCCGACGTACGTGACGCCGGTGAAGTCGACGACCTCGTTGCGAATCGGCGGGGTACGCTTGAGCGCGTGTCCGTCGGACTCACACACCATGTCGACGTCGAACTGCTCGAACAGCGGGACCCAATGCTCACGGGCACCACTCGGCGACTTCACGGCCGGGAACGCCGGACGGTGGTAATTCACCAGCAACCAGCGTGCATCACGGCCCTCGGCCAGCCGCGCCGCGAGCCAGTCACGCTGCTCGCCGGCCAGACTCGCCTCGGTGTCGAGGTTGATCAGCGCGAGTTGTCCAAATCTCGTCACAAACCAGTTCCGCTCGGGATCGCCGCTCGGATCGCCGAACACACGGTTGTACAGCACACCGCGCCCTTCGTGATTCCCCTTGGCCGGCACGATGGGGAGCACGCGCCCGCTCGCGGAGATCGTCAACTCGTGGTCGTCGAGCCAGGCCGTCCACTGCGGCCAACTGTTGGCGTAGGCGATGTAATCACCGCCGTGCACCAACGCCACGATCTCCGGATCATCCTCATGCAGCGTCGCCATGAGGCGATTCATGTGCTGCCGGTCCGTCCGTCCGGTCCGCGAATCGCCGCCGTACAGAAACTTGATCGTGTCGTCGCCGTCCGGCGCGGTCCGAAAATGAAGCTCCTCGGACACCAGGCCGTCGGTCTCGACCGTGAAGAACACGTCGGTGTTCGCCGGCAAATCGGTCATCGACGCGTGATGAAAGAACGGACCACCCGCCTCGTACTCCCCCGTCGTGACCAACTCCGAAGTGAACGCGTAGTCCGCCAGCACCGCGCCGCGCGGCGCGATATCGTAGTGCACCACGTGCGTGGAACCCGCGATCCCCGTCGACCACGAGATCGTGGCCTCGTGCGCCGGGTCCGCCGTCCACACTACCCGCAGCTGAATCGGCTGCAGGTCCATGACCTGTCCCGTGACGGCACCGCCCGCGGCAAACGTGGCGCAGACGGCGATCAGTGCGGCAAACAGTCGAGTTCGAGTCATGAGTGCCAATCAGCGAAATCCGGATGTGACTTCTTCTCTTTCTTCGATTCGCGAACCAGAGAGTTGAGCGTCTCCGACGGCCACTTCTTCTGGATCATGTTCACGAGCCAGTTCGGTAGCATCCCCTTCGGATCGGTGTGAACTTCGACCGTCAACCGAGTGCGTGGCGTCGGACCAGGAAGGGCTTCGAATCGATAGTAGGTGCCGTGCAGGTTCGCGCGCACGCAGCAGTCATTCTTCGGCGCATCCTTGCGGTTCACCGATTTGATGTTGCAGGTGAAGATCCGCTTTTCGGTGTCCGAAACCCCATCCGAGCGCAGCACGTAGTCGCGGTCCGAGACGGGAAACGGCGTGTTGAAATGGATCCAGTACTCCTGAAACCCGGGACCTACTTCGAGATTCTTGTCGTCGGCGTACTTGGCGACCCAGTCCTTGCGGCGCGCGGGATCGGAGAACACGGCCATGATCTGGCCGATCTCCACGTTCGCCGTGACGACCCCTCGAAACGCCATCAGCGACGACCCCTCGACTTCCTTTTTCCACACCTTCACGCCGTCGATATCACCGACGGACTCCCACTCTTGCGCAGCGACCGCGGCCGGTGCCAATGAGACCAGAAAAAGTGCTACAGCTATCAATCGCATCATGAATTTCACCCTCAATGAAGGGCGCGATGACCCCACGCGCCCATCCTTTCTGGTTAGCGGCTGTGCTGGCGAAATGCAACGTCGAGACGAACTTAGTGCCCCTCACAGACGTGGGGGTGGATCGAGTCGGAGCTCCAATGTCATCGCGCTGGATTCCGCGATGCGCGCGGACTGATAACTCAACGTCAACGCGCCGAGCCGCTGAGCGAGGATATCGACGTCGACCGGATCGAACAGCGCCGCGTCCCCTTCGCGCAGCCAGGACAACAGCGCGATCGGTTCCAGCCGGGCTTGAAACACGCCATGCAGCGGCCGCGACGCGCCCAACGGACCGATCTCGCGATCAAATTGCGCGTCGTCGACGCCGACTCCGAACAAGATCACGCGATGCTCGGGCCCCTCGATGAGATGCTGCCGAATCGCCAAACTCCCCATCGCGACTGTCGACGTGACACCCGGAGCCAGCGACGCGAACACGGGCTGCGCCGCGCTCGGTTCCGCCCACTCGAGCAGTGCGGCGCCGACGGCCCGCTGAATGTCAGCGACCGCGCTGGGCGGGGCATCGGGATTGAGCACCACCGCGCACAGAATCTCCGGGCGTTGCTGAAGCTGGGTGACGTCAGGGGCGAGTCCGACCACCTCGAACCGTGCGACGTGCGCAAACTCGCGCAGCGCGGTAGCCAGTGGGCGCGACACCGCAGCACCGCTCTGCGAATCTCCGAGATTCGACAGCGCGAGCGTTCCCGCTCGCAACCCCGGCAGCAGCGTGTGCATCGGGCGCATCGACGTGAACTCCAGCGCGTTGAACTCCGCCGCCGTCTCCCCGATAAACCAGCTGCGCCACGTCGGTGTCCGCAATGTGGCGAGGTCGACCCCCACACTCGCGCTGCGCTGGGACAGGTCCAATGTGGGCAGCTCCCGCGATGTATCCAGCGGATCCAGCCCGCGACGCGCGTACATCGTCATCTGCACGGTCCCGAGGCTGCGCGTGCCGGACGGCTCCACGGTGAGCTGAAAGCTCGTGCCGGTCAGCTCGTCCGCGGCGACCGTCCAGACGTCCGCCTCGGAAACCGCGGACACCAACGCACCGAGCAGCTCGACGTCTCGCCGGTCCGCTCCGATCGACCGCAGGTCCTCGAGACTGTTCCAGTAGCCCCGCAGCCGCACCAGTTCGTGCATCCCAGCCTGGTCAAACGACACGGAAGCCGCGGGCGCGCCCGGTGGCGCCGGGGCGCGCGGCCGCCCCACGGGCATCTCCTCCAGCGCGCGATCGAGGTCGGCGCTGGTCCCCGCCAGGTCGAGCTGAGGGTCCAACGTCGTCCGCGGGCCGCCGGCGAACCGCGGAAACACGAGGTCGATCACCGCGAATTCGCCCTCGACGCGCAGCGACATGGCCGTCACATCGCCCTCCGCCCAAAACCTGGTCGTGGTCTCGTCGCCACCATGTTCGCGACCGAAACGCCGAAAACCCATCCCCTCCGCGAACGACGAGGCCGTCGTCGAGAACTCACGGGCCGACGTGATCGGGAGCACGACACGCAGGCCACCCACCGGGCTCGTCTCCTCGAGATTGCGCAGGATGCGCGCATGCGTGCCCTCGGGCAGCTGACCGCCCGAAGCGGCGAGCGTCTGCAGCGCACGCGACACGTGACCGCCCGGGGCGAGGCCCACCTCCTCGCGGATCACCGTCTCCACCGACGTGATGAACCGCCGACCATCCTTGTGCACCGGGTACATGCCCACGTACAGCCGACGCGACGGATCGAGGCCCCGCTCCGTCCACGCGCGCGGCAACAACGGATCGACCCCCAGATACGCGGTCGCGGCCCCCCAACCGGTCTCAATGCTGCGCGCGATCCGCGGACCGTCGGCGCCCAGCATCGCGGGCTCCGCGACCAACCACGCCTTGAAACGTGTCGCGGCGTCGAGCAGTTGATCGAGCCGACCGCTGAACACCGCGGGACTACCCGCAGGAAGCAGCATCGCGCCGCCCTGCCACTGCTCGGCCCCTGTTGGGACCGAACCGTGACCGACACGGGCGTCGTTCCCCACGACCGCTTTGCTCGAGCACCCTACCGCCGCCATCACGGCAAACGCGCAGAAGCACGCCTTGACACCAAAACCAATCATTCTATGTTTCGACTCGCTTCAACTACTCAGCGGTAACGGGGCGCCCGTTCGGCGCATTCCTGTCCGTTCCGATCCATGGAGACAACGATGGCTTTCACGCTTCCCGAACTCACCTACTCCTATGACGCCTTGGAGCCCCACGTCGACGCGCGGACGATGGAGATCCACCACGGCAAACACCACGCCGGCTACACGAACAACCTCAATGCAGCGTTGGCCAAGCATCCGGAGCTGGCCGAGAAGTCGATCGAAGACCTGCTGAGTAACCTTACCGCAATTCCCGCCGACATTCAGACCGCCGTGCGCAACAATGGCGGCGGATTCTACAACCACTCGCTGTTCTGGCAGTGGATGTCCCCGAACGGGGGCGGCGCGCCCAGCGGTGCCCTCGCCGCGGCGATCAATGCCAAGTGGGGATCCCTCGACGAGTTCAAGGCCGCGTTCGCGAGCTCTGCGGCGACCCGTTTCGGGTCCGGTTGGGGCTGGCTCGTCGTCAACGCCGACGGCAGCATCGACGTCACGAGCACCCCGAATCAGGACAACCCGATCTCCGGCGGACAACAGCCGATTCTCGGAGTCGACGTCTGGGAGCACGCCTACTACCTCAACTATCAGAACCGCCGTGCCGACTACCTCACCGCGTTCTGGAACGTCGTCGATTGGGACTTCGTCGCCAAACTCTACGCCGACGCTACCTGATCACCCGTTCGGCGCCCGCACCAGCGGGCGCCTGCCGTGACCTCAGGGTCGCCGATGTCGATCTTCGACAAACTCACCGAACGCGTGGGGGACTTCTTCGACGAAGTGTTGCTCCCCGAACCCGTTCGGCGCGCGCACGACGCCGCCACGCGCCACATGACGGCCCAGAACTACACGCTCGCGCTCCAAGCGTTGCGCCCGTCGCTGATCGAACACCCCAACGTCGCGCGCACGCACCATCTCATCGGCATGTGCCATTTCCACCGCACGGAATGGGGCGATGCGATTGCCGCGTTCGAGCGTGCGCTGGCGATCAAAGAAGTCGCCACGACCCACTTCTACGCGGGGCTCGCCGCGGAACAGGTCGGTCGGTGGAAGGACGTCCAGCGACACTTTGCCCGAGCACTCGGCCTCACGGACGCGCTGCCGTTCGCGTTCGACCTGCACTTCGGTCTCGGCCGCGCGTACCGCGAGCTCGGACGCACCGACAAGGCGATCAAGGAGCTGCGCGGCGCGATCAAGACGTGGCCCGCTCAGCTCGACGCCAGCCTCACCCTCGCCCAGATCCTGCTCGACGCCGGTCGTACCGATGAGGCCGAGGCCGTGATGGCGGTGTTGGAACCGTCCGAGCAGCCCGAGTTCCTGTTCGTACGCGCACAACTGCACGAACGCGCCGGCGATCTCGAAACGGCGATGGACACGTACTCGCGCGCCGCCTCGACGGCCAGCAAGTTCAAGGCCCGTGCTGCGATCGGCGCGGCGCGCATCGCGCTGAGCCGAGGGCTGCACGACGAGGCGGAATCGTTCGTCGCAGCGCTCGACACCCCCACGGAACTCGCGGTGGAGCTCTGGGCACTCCAGGGGCGTATCGCCGAGCAACGCGGCGAGCTCGACGTGGCTCAGACGTTCTACGAACGAGCCGTCGCCGACGATTCCCGTCATGCCGATGCGCTGCTCGGCCTCGGGCGGCTCGCCCTCGGACGGGGCGACCGCGACGAGGCGGCCAGCCGCTTCGTCCGCGTGTTCGCGTCGTCGGACGCCACGCATCGACAGGAAGCGTGGCTGGGGGCCGGCCGGTGCCACCTGCAGGCCGGCGACCTCGCCGGCGCGCGCCACTTGTTCGAGCAGGCGCTGGACCTCGGTGGACCGCGCAGTGGCGAGGTGTCCTGGGCGCTGGGGCACACGGCGCTGGAGCTCGGCGACGCCGCCGAAGCGATGGTCTACCTCCAGGACGCGCTCGACCTCGTACCCGATGCGCTGCGCGACGATGTGCAGGCGACCCTCGACACCGCACTCGAGCGCCTCGCGCCGCGTTGGGACCTCCCCGATGCGCTCGGTGACCCCGAACAAGTCATGGAGGTGCTGAGCGCGCTGCTGCAGTACCTCGGCACCGACAGCCGCTTGTCGGACTTCCTCCCCGCGACGCAGCGCCTGCATGCGGCGATGAACTCCCCGCTCTCGTTGGCGATCGTCGGCGAGTTCAACGCCGGCAAATCGACGATCGTGAACACGCTACTCGGCGAAGACGTGTTCCCCACCGGCGTGCTGCCCACGACGGCGCATACTGGCATTCTGCGCTGGGGACCGCGAAAGGCCGCCCGCGTCATCTACCTCGACGGCCGCCGTGTCGAACAGTCGCTCGAGGCCGCCAAAAAGACGATGAAAACCGACGCCGACTCGATCGAACGGCTCGAGTTCACCCACCCGCACGCCGACCTGCGTCTGGTGCAGTACTGGGACACGCCGGGTTTCAACGCGCTGGTCGAGCGCCACGAGACCGTCGCCGTCGAGGCCCTCGAGACGGCCGAGGCGATCCTGTGGGTCATGGACGCGAACCAGGTCCTGTCACAGACCGAACTCGACCGCATCGAAAGCCTGCCCGATGGGGCCGAGCGACTCCTCGTCGTCATCAACAAGATCGATCGCCTCGGCGCGCCCGACGACCGCGAGGACGAGGTCGAGGACCTCCTCGAGTACGTGACGAGCCATCTCGACGGCTACATCGCGGGTGCGTTTGCCATCTCGGCGCGCGACGCGACCGCGAGCGACGACCAGCTCGTCTCCGCCTCCGGGTTCGCCGGCTTCCGCACCTTTCTCGAAGAGCGCGTCATCCAGCGGGCCGGCCGCATCAAGACGATCGAGGTGTCGCGCCAGCTCGGCCACCTCGCGTTCACCCTGCAGGCGTTCCAGAACGGGCTCGTCCATCGCTACGGCGACCTCGCCCGCAACGTCGCCGATCTCGAGATCTGGCTGGGCAAGACGGCGTCCACGATCCCCAGGGAACGCGCTGCCGAAGAGGTCGTCCTCATCACGCAGTGGATCAATTCCACGCTCGAAGGCATCGAGGCAGAGATCGAAGATTCGCTGCGCCCCACGAGCAGCTGGACCGGCAAACGAGCACTGGGGGACGACGACCGACAGTTCGTGCTGGACCTCGTCCTGGAGCGCTTGGACCGAATCCTCGAGTCGAGCCAGCAGCGCATGGTGCAGGTCATTTCGGAGACCGAGCGTGAGATCGCCGAGCGACTCGATCCCGTCGTGCGCGCCCTCTCCGTCGGTGATGCACGCGCGCTGCAGCGGCGAATCGAGGGGTTCTTCGACGAATCGCGCGTCGTCTCCATGCTCTGGCAAGAGCGCGTCTACGGCGCGTTCGCCGAGCGCGCACGCGGGCGAGTCGAGACGACGGGCCGAGCGGTGCTCGCCACGATCGAGGCCGCACAGTCGGAGCGAACCAGTTGGCGCCCCACACTCCGGCGCCTGCTCCCGTCGATGGATGAGGAATTCGGACATCGCATCGAACGCTGGTACGCTGCGTTCTTCGAGGCCTCGTTGCGCCTGTGTTCTCGCATTCGCAAAGACCTCGAGCTGCTCGAGTTGGAAGCCAGAACGCGCTACAACGTCGCGCCCGTCCTCGCGCTTACTCCTATGGCCACGGTGGCCCACGAAGAGCCCGAGCAGCCCGGCGATGAATGAAGCCCGGTCGGTCGGCGTCGGACCACGGCACGGAGCCCCGCGATGAAACGACACCTCTCAATCTTCATTCTCATAGTCCTCGGCTTGGGGACATCGGCCCCTGCGTTCGCGCAGAGTTGGGGCACCGGCTCAGGCCGACCCACGATGCAGGAGCTCGTCCCGCGGATGAGCTCCGACGAGGCCTACACCGAGCGCTACGGATTCGCGGTCGACCTCGATGGCGGGGGCCATGTGGGCGTCGACTTCACGATCTCCAACCTCGGCTTCGGCGACGGCCACGGCGCCGTTCACGTCCGAGTGAACCTGCCCGACCGCAAGAAGTACGAGTACAAGAAAAAGCTCAGCCGCGACGAGTGGAGCGTCGACAAGTCGAACTTCGAATTGCGGTTCGACAACACGACGGTCAAGGCCAAGGGCAGTGACGGCTTCGTGCTGAGTCACACCGGGTCGCGACCGTTCACGCTCACGTTCGAGAACAAGATCCCGATGTGGAAACCGGGCCAGGGCCGCATCGAACTCGACGACGGCTACTACGCATTCAACCTCATCGCTCCGCGCGCCGACGTCACGGGCCACATCAAAGTCGGCGGAGAAACGCTCCCCGTCACGGGGACTCGCACCGGCTACGCCGAGCACGTCGCGACGAATGTCGCCCCGTTCGACATCGCCAAGCGCTTCATTCGGTTTCGCCACTACAACGGGGACGTCTTCGTGATGTGGCGCGAAGTCGAACTCACCGCCAAGCACGGCGGGAAGTCACTGACCTGGGTCGTCATCGGCTACAAGGACGCGATCGTGTTTTCGGACGCCGGCGCACGGCTCAAGTTCGGCGCGATTACCAAGGACGCATCCACGGGGTACAGTGTACCCAAGGTCGTGCAACTGGACGCTGCCAGGGGCAAGGACAGCATCCGGCTCATCATGCACGGCCGCAGAATGAAGAAGCGAGATCTGCTGGAAAGCTACGGATCGGCGATCAAGATGTTTGCGTCGACCGTGAGCGAACCGTATCAGTTCGAGCTCAAGGGCAAGTACACGCTGCAAATGACCATCGGCGGCGCCTCCGCCACGGTCGAAGGACAGAGTCACTACACCATCGATTACCTCAATCATTGATATGAGTCGCCATCCCCTCTGCCTCGTCGTCGGCCTCGGCCTTGTTTTCACGAGCGCGGCTGTCACCGCGGAGACCACCGAACGCACCGTGCTGGGGTGGACCCCCAGCCACAGCGTCGCGGTGCATGTCGTGGAGCGCGGCGAGAGCATGCTCGACGGGGTCTCCCAGGACTACTACGTCGAGGCGACGCAGGTGTTTCGCCCCGACGGATCGACAGCGCTCTTCAGCCACAACGAGCCGGTCGGGGCGCCGCCGAGTCCCTTCGCTCAGGCGGGCTCCGCCACCGATGGCGAGGCCGTCCGCGCCGAAGTTCAACCCGGGCTCAATGCCAACGCCAGCTCTCGAGGCGACCACCGCGTCGTCTGGTACGCCCGGCAGCGCATCGACAAACCCAACGACAGCACGTTCGTCTGCAACCTGAAGTACCGCGTCGCCCTCATGGACGCGGCGGCTCGACGCGTCTTCACGATCGCTGAAGGGGAAGCCTTCGGCGAAACCACGCGGCGGGCCGACGAGGCGTACTGCCCGAAGCTGTCGGCCTCGCCGCACTGGTCGCCCGACGGACGTACGGCGTTCGTCCTTGTGAATGCCGGCGATACGACGCGCGGCGTGTTCGCGACGATCGGCGAACTCGACAGCCTGCCGTCCGCCGTGTTCACGCCCGCGATGCCACTCGCCGCGAGTCTGACGACCGGCGCACAGGCCGAAGCATGGACGGCGTTGCATCTGGGAGACTACGACCGCGCCCGGGCACAGTTTCAGGCGGCCAATCTGAGCGGTGCCGCCGCGCTGGTCGACGCCCTCGCGCAGAAGAAGAAGGCGACGAAGGCGGTCGACGACGCGTACAAGTCCTCGCCCAAGGGACCGCGCGACAACGTGTTTCGCGCCGCTGGATACGTCGCCGCAGGTGAGAGTCAGAAGGCGGTGAAGTGGATCGACGAAGCGGTCGCGAAGGCCGCATCCTACGACGAGCTGCTCGATTTCGCCGCGATCTTTGAACCGGTCGACCCCGACATCGCCAACCAGCTCGCCGTCCATGCACTCAGCCACCCGACCGCGGCCCAAGCCGACACGGTGTCGGGCTGGACGCTGCTCGCCCAGGGGCTGCTCGACCTCGGTCAGTACAGCAAAGCTGAAGAGGCGCTGTCCAAGATCGCGGCGCCGACCCCCGCGTCCCTGGCGGCACGCGCCGCCATCCACCTGGATCGCCGACAGACGAAGCTTGCGAACAACTTTGCCGAGGACTTGCTGTTTCAGAACCCCGGCGATTGCGTCGCGTACCTGCTCCAGGGCCGCCTCCGGTCGATCGCGGGCGACAACAACGCGGCACGCGCGCTTTTTGAAGCAGCGCTCACCTGCGACCCAGGCCTCGAAGAAGCGGCGTTCTACTCCGCGGATTTCGCGCGCCTCGCCGGCGATGTTCAGCGCGCCAAAGAAGGCTTCGACCAGTATCTGCGCGTCGCGCCGCCGCGCGGCAAGGACCGCATTCGGGGACTCCGCCGTGACGTCGCCCTCCGATGGAGTAAGCGGCTGGGCCGTGACGGCGTCCTGTTGACAGACGCCTCGTGCCGAAAAGGCGGCGCCGGCTTCTTGTGCGCGGGCACCCTCAAGAACACCACCTCCGCCGACATCACCGACGTCGCCGTGGAAGTCCGCGTGAAGGGAAAACTCGTCGGATCGGCCACTGTCGCCACGATCGCCCCCAACTCGACGGCGCCTTTTGGGGTTTCGTTCGAGGCCCCGTCCCTCGCCGACGCCACCGTGACCGCGGGGCGCGACAAGAACGAGCGCACCGCGAACGAACTCGACGCTCGGTAGCCCGCCCAGGACCAAGACATGCGCTATCTCCACAGCATGATCCGCATCACGGATATCGACGCCACGCTTCACTTCTTTTGCGATCTGCTCGGTCTGCGTGAAGTACGGCGGCGAGAGAGCGAAGCCGGCCGATTCACCCTCATCTTCCTCGCCGCGCCCGATGACGCCGAGGCGCACGTCGAGCTGACCTACAACTGGGATGTCGAGGATTACGGGAACGCGCGCAACTTCGGCCATCTCGCGTTCGAGGTCGATGACATCTATCAGACCTGCGCCCGGCTCCAGGCCGACGGCGTCACGATCAACCGCCCGCCACGCGACGGCCGCATGGCGTTCGTAAAGACACCCGACAACATCTCGATCGAGCTCCTACAGCGCGGCGAAGCGCTCGAAGCAGCGGATCCGTGGCGATCGATGGAGAATCAGGGCAGCTGGTAGCTCTGGATGGCGTTCCGGAAAGACTCCGCGGCCGTCGCGCGCAGCGCGTGCTCGCGGCCGATGACCACGGGCTCTCCGCCGACCCATACGTCGCGCACCGCGCCCGGCGCCACGCTCAAGCAGATGTCCTGTAGTAACGACGCGCGGTCGGCGCCGACCAACGTCGGATGATTGAGGTCTAGCGCGACCATATCGGCCTCGCGACCTTTCGCCAGCGACCCCACGGGCAGTCGCAGTGCTCGTGCCCCGTTTTCGGCCAGCATCGGCCACACGACGTCCGACGTTCGCGACGCGTTCGCGGCCCCGGCCAGCACGTTGCGGGACTCCGATCGCAGCCGCTCGTGATACTCCACGCAGCGCGCGTCCTCCCACAGGTCGATGCTCGCCTGACTATCCGTGCCGAGCGCGATCGGAACGTTGCGACCGACGAGCGCCGATGCGGGCAGGAAGCCGTCGCCGAGATTCCGCTCCGTCGTCGGGCACGCACACAGCGTGGGGCGAAACTTCGCCAACAGGTCCAGCTCCACCTCGGAGACGTGGGTACCGTGCACCACGGTCAGCCGGTCGCTGAGCATCTCGAGGTCCGCAAGCACCTCGATCGGGGACTTCCCGTATTCGGCGACGCACTGCTCGATCTCGGCCCGCTGCTCGCAGGCGTGGATGTGCAGCGGCATGTTCCACTCCGTCGCCGCATCTCGCGCGGCAACCAGCGTCTCGTGGCCCACCGCTCGAATGCTGTGCGGTGCGATCCCGATCGTCACGCCGCGCTGCCCGGCGTAGCGCGAACGAAGCGCCTCGACCCGCTGCAGAAACACGTCGTCGGTGGTGTCGATGAACCGCAACTGCTCGGGAGCGACCGCGCGATCGTGCCCACCTCGCCGATAGGCCACACGCAGCAGGGCGATGCGAATCCCCACGTCCTGCGCGGCGGCGATGACCCGACACGCTAACTCATTCGGGTCCGAGTACGGCACTCCGTCCGGCTGATGATGGACGTAGTGGAACTCGCCGACCGTCGTGATCCCACTCAGCAACATCTCGATGAACGTCCAACGCGACACGGCATAGATCTGCTCGGGGCCCAACTGCGCCATGACCGCGTACATGCGCTCGCGCCACGTCCAGAAGTTCTCGTGCGGCCGCGCCGGATCAATGTGCTCCGTTCGCCCACGGATGGCGCGCTGGAACGCATGGCTGTGCGCATTGACGAGCCCCGGCACCAGCGCCACTTCACCGAGATGTTCGACCCGCGAGCCGAGCGAGATGGGACCGACCGACGCGATGCGCCCATCGGATCCCACGGCGACGGCGTGGTCGGTGCGGAACTCGCCATCGACGAGCACGTATCGGGCGGCAAAGGTCTGCACTATCGCAACGTCATCTGGAGGAGCGGGCGGGACTCGTCGTCCACGACCGTCACAACCCAACCTTCGGATTCGCGGCGCGCGTACGTCAGGAGGTGATCGCCAATCGAGACGGTGCCGTCGATGCGGACTTCCCAGACGCGCGGCGAGTTCTCGTCAAACACGCCGGCCGCCTTGAGATTGTCGCGCGCAAACCCGATCAGCGCCGGGCCTTGCAGCACCGTGCGCAGCGCGTCGACGCCACCGTAGGTCTCGTGCAGCGAGAAGCGAACCGGCATGCGCGGTCCCACCGCCTCGCCCAGCAACACCGGGTCTGCTTTGGCGGATGGATGCTCTTGTCGGGGGCCAATCGTCGTCTCACCCCGCGCGACCTGCTCACCGGAGCCGTTCACGAACGACCGCCGAATGTGGAGCCGGCCACCACCGTTCGTCCAGCTCACGCGGCAACGCACTTTGGTGAACTCGCTCCACAGCTGCGGGTCGACCTCGATGTGCTCGGCATGCACGGCGAGCTCCTTGGAGTCGCGTGCGCCCAGGATATCGGCGAGAGGCTCCAGCGCGCGGACCATCGTGAGATCGGGACGGAACTCCGCGCCACCCAGCTGATCTCGGGCGAGGTCGAACTCGATCTCGTTGTCCGCTCGGCGCGTGAGCTCCATCGTGCCCGTGTTGTCTTCGGACCGGTGGCGCGGATCGAAACGGCGCAGTTGAAACGGATAGTCCGGCGCGGCGAGTCCCTCGAGCAGCTGCAAGCTCTCCGCGAGCTCGATCCCGTTTTCGCGGGTGTCGGGATGCTTCGCCCAGTGCGCCTCGATTCGCCGTTGCGCCTCGGCGACGCGACCCGAAATCTCCTCGATGTGCAACGTTTCTGCGGTATCGAGTTCGATCTGCGAGATCGGATTTTCACGAATCCACGACGGCCCAAACATGCGATCGAGCATGCGCTCGGCGAGCCGGGGCATGTCTTCGAACAGGCCGCGCTCCTCGAGATACTCCCGTGAGATCAGGCCGAACAGGCCGCCTCCCGGGATCCCCATCAACGCCGCGGACAGAAACGCCGGCAGGCGCACGATCGCGTGCGCGCCGAGTGTGAGCTCGTGCTCCAGGCGAAACGCGGCGATGTCACGCTCGGCGATCACCTTGGCGTCGCCCAACGAACCGCGACCGTAGATGCCTTCGAGCACGTCGACGTTCTGCGAGCCGCCCGCCCACGTGAAGAACGCAGTCAGCGAGTCCGGCCCCAGCCAACCAAACTGGCGCGTCGCCTCGAGCATCAGCTGATGGTTGCGGCCCATCGTGTCCAGCGTTTCCTCGTACCCGCGGGCGTGGAACTTCTTGGTGCGCATCTCGACGAGACGGCCGGTGAAGTCGACCGTGGGCACCACGATCGCGTCGATCCCGTCGCGGGGACTGATCCACTTGCCGAACGCGACCGAGTTGATGACGACCGCGTCCTTGCCCGGCGCTGCGGCGCGCACGTCGTCAAACGCGGCCTTGAGCGGCGCCGAGAACGGCGTCGGATCGCCCTTGGCCTGCCCTTTCAGATCCCGCTCGGGGGCCATGATGATATCGGCCGCCATCACGCGAAAATCGATGCCCTTCTCCTGCGCCCACGCCTCGAGCGCGGCGGCGTTCTGCACCCGCCCCCAGTGCACCGGCGAGACGGGCTGCCCGAACTCGTCGTGCTCCAGGAACGGCGGCGGCTCCCAGTAACAACCGAGACCGATCTTGAGGATCCCCGCATGGATCGCCGCTACGGCGGTGTGGAATCCGATCCCGTCCGACATCCCCGCGATGAGCCACGGCTGCGCGCTCGCCCTTACCGCATGCGGGTGATCGGCTGCACGACGCAGCGTTTCGGGATCGAGATCACGGATGATGTCGTCGATCCGGCCGCGACCGGCGGCGATGTCTGCGGCAGTGAGTTGCATTGTGAGACCGTTCCACGAGGACAGCCGGTCTTAGCAACTCCACCGCACTCCCGCAATTCCGGTCGCCCGTCCAAGTTCCGATCGACACCTCAGAACCGGTGATCAATAATTCCGGCGCCAGCCAGTCTCAGGCAAAATCCGCTCAGATCCGGAGGCATTCATGACCACCTACGCGCACCCCGAAGTCCTCGTCTCGACCGATTGGGTCGCTGACAACCTTCACAACTCCAACGTTCGACTCGTGGAAGTCGATGTGGATACCGCCTCGTGGGAATCCGGTCATATCCCCGGGGCTTTCGGCTGGAACTGGCGCAGCCAGCTCTGTGACACCGTGCGTCGAGACATCGTGCCTCGGGCGGAGTTTCAGGCGCTGATGCGAGACACGGGCATCGATAACGACACCACGATCGTGCTGTACGGCGACAACAAGAACTGGTTCGCAGCGTGGGCGTTCTGGCAGCTCAAGCTGTACGGCCACAAGGACGTCCGCCTGATGGATGGCGGACGCCAGAAATGGCTCGCCGAGGGACGCGAGCTCACGGTCGTCGCGCCGCAGATCGCGCGATCGAACTACGTCGCGCCGGAACCCGATTTCACGTTCCGCGCGTTCCTGCCCGACGTGCAGGCTGCAGTGAAAGCCGGCACCCATGGGCTAGTCGACGTGCGAAGCGCCGCGGAGTTCTCCGGTGAGCTGCTCGCCCCGCCGGGGTTGCCGGAGACCTGTCAGCGTGGCGGCCACATTCCGGGCGCCGCCAACATCGGATGGGGCGAAGCCTGCAATGAGGACGGGAGCTTCAAGAGCTACGATCAACTCGTCAAACTCTACGCCCAGCGTGGCATCACCGCCGATCGACCCACCATCGCCTACTGCCGGATCGGCGAGCGCTCCAGCCACTCCTGGTTCGTCCTGAAGTACCTGCTGGGATTCAAGGACGTCACCAACTACGATGGCTCGTGGACGGAATGGGGCAACCTGGTTGGGGCTCCGGTAGAGAGGGGCACGTGAAGAACGACCTGCAACATCGTTCGCGACGCGAAGAGTTGGCCGGCTGGCCGGTGACGATCGTCTCGTACCAGCTGGGCGACATCTGGCACTGCACGATCAGCAATGCCGACCCCGGGGCCAACATCGCCCGCGGCCACGGGGCGACCCGCGAAGAAGCGGAGTCCTACGCGATCGGCAACGCCACCGTGCGACTCGGTTCCGTCGTGCGACGCGACACGACGCAAGACGCGGGGTAACTCGCCTATGGCCGCGACGACGCACACGCGGGATTGCGGATGCGACCCCTTCACGATGGGTCTGCTTCGCACGGAGCGCCGATTTGCCTACTACGCTCCGTGCGAGTCGTGTCTCGCCCACTGCGCGGGCTGCGACGGCGTCGGCTTCACCTTCCAAACCAACGCCGAAGGCTACGAAGTCTCGGCGCGGTGCGCGGACTGCGGACTGCAGCGCGCCGCGCTCGAGCGCTTCAACCGCGCGAACATCCTCTCCGACTTCGCCACCGCCCGCGTCGAGGACCTCGATGTCACTGATCGCGCGTCAAACCTCGGTCAGGTGACGGCCAAAGTCCGCAAATGGATGAACGGGTTTCTGCCCGGGGACACCGGGTACTGCCTGATCGGCGGCGTCGGCACCGGCAAGACGCACCTGCTCACCACCACCGTACGTCACGCCGTGCTCGCAAAAGGGCTGTCCGCGAAGTACGTCGATTTCTCGATCCTGCTCAACGACCTGCGCCAGGCCTACGACCAAGACTCACCCACCACGCCCATCATCCAGCCGCTCGTCGAGACGGCGCTGCTCGCGATCGACGAGCTCGGTAAGGGCCGCAAGTCAGAGTGGGAGCTCACGATCATCGACCAGCTGATCAACGAGCGCTACAGCCGCGGGATGACGACGATCTTCGCTACCAACTTCGACGCCCCGACCGACAACGCCGCGCAGGTCCGCCGCGGCGGGCGCGACCATGACACCCTCGTCGCGGTGACCAAAGAGCACCTCGAGGTCCGCATCGGTAGCCCGCTGTTCTCCCGCGTGTGTGCGATGGCGGAGTTCATCCACATCGACGCCGCGGATTGGCGCAAGCGCTAGCGAACTAGTGGCACCCGGCGGAAGTAATGAGCCATCCTCGCCGCGTCGGAACGACGATCTCTTTGCCCTCCTCCTCGACGATACGCGTGCATCGCCTGCGTCGGAGTGCAGCGACATCGTCGCTCCGATCACGCCGGGGATGGCT
>JBFIHF010000053.1:0-25147 GCA_041601915.1 Bradymonadaceae bacterium | reverse complement strand
GCAGGCGCCGCCCCATGAGTCGAGGTACTCCTCAAAATTGTGTCCGGCTTTGAGGTCCGTGCCCCCGCCGGGGCATTCGCAGACGTCCTGCGCGTTGCAGTTCTTCCCCGAGTGCTCTGGTGCGGGGAGTGTGTAGCTGGCGTAGAGCGGGTTGCGCCAACTGGTGCGCAGGTTGTCGACCTTGCCGTCGCAGTCGTCGTCGAGGCCGTTGCAGATCTCGGGGAAGTCGCCGAACGCCGGCTTGCAGACCGGCAGACCGTCTGGACACACGACGGTGCCGTCGGCGCAGCGCCCGACGCCGCCGGTATCGCACGCCTGACCCGTCGGACACTCGATGATCTCGACGCTGCCTCCGTCACACTGATTTCGGCGGGTGATGACGAAGAGGGTTCGCTGCTCGTCGACAAACTGAATGTCGCCCTGCGACTCGCGTAGCGCGACGCAGCTCGGATCGAGGATGTCGTCGTTCGGGATGCCGTTGGGGCAGTACCGGATCACGTAGTCGTTGCCCGATCCCGGCGGTGGCGCGGACACGCCGAACGGCAGCTGTCGCGTGCACTTGAACACCCCGAGCAGGTTGGTCGGCGGATCGGAGCGAGGGCACTGTCCCTGGGTCGTGCCGGAGAGGTGACATCGCATCGACGGAAGCGTGGGGGCGGCCAGTCCGCCGGTCGAGTACGCGGACTTGCTCGTGCTGCGTGACGGGCCGCAACGGTAGGCGCCGGTGCTGGGGTTGTTCGCGGTTCCCGCGCTGATTCCGGCTCGCAGCGTCGACTCGGTGACCCCGCTGAAGACGTAGTCGCACATCTCCAGCGTCGCCCACTCGCCTTGTTTGATCTGGCACTCGCCGGTTCCCCCGGCTGCCGCGATCATGCCGCCGTAGATGTGCGCCGCGCTGTTCGCGCTGCGCTCGACGAGCACCCAGGTGGGCATCGACGGGAGGTTACCGAGCACGACATCGTCGGTGGGTGTCGCCGTGCCGTTGTCGTCCACAACCGGCAGTCCCGCAAACATCGCGCACGCGTTCTGAAGCGAGCGCAACACGCGGTTGTCGTTCCCCCCGTTGGTGGAGCGCGGCAGATTCTTCAGCGTGAAGAAGTTGAGGTGGGGCCGTGCCCAGAAACCCCGACTCGTCGGGTCGGAGGGGTTCCCCGTCAGCGCCGTCAACGTCGCGCGCGTGGTCCCCGGAAACGTACGGTTCCAGACGCGGTTCAAAGCGCTGTCATGGTTGATGAAGTTGTCGTTGTCGCAATACGTGCGACCGGTCCCCTTGCGCTCGCCGTGGATGCCTTGGACGCGGGCTTTGACGTCGATGCCGCCATCTTCGTCGGGGGTGTAGTACCAGCTTAGCGGGCCGTCGTCGGCCGTGTCGTGGCAACTCCTGCCGGCGTTGATCGCGAACCCGAACCGCAGATCGTCGCAGGTGGCCCAGTTGTTCGACGCCTCGCAGGGGCCCGCGGTGTAGTACTCGTCGAGCAGCTGGATCATCATCGGTTGGAAGTTGCTGCTGGCGCCGTTCTCGAAGACGAGGGACTCTACCAGCACCAGCGTATCCGGTGCCGGAGCGGGTTGTCCGAGTTGAGCCGATGCGCGAGTCGCCGTGAACAACATAGCGACCAGCGCCAGTGTACGTGTAGCGGTTTGCATGGCCTTTCCGGGGCAGATGTTCCCGGATGGGCGCGCAAACGACATGCCGCGCAGGGGCTGGCATGGGGCAATCTCGAGGGATCAGCGCAGCCGTGGTTGAGATCTCGAACACCGCGCCAGTCGGCGGGGCATGTCAATCCGGCACGAAAGCGTCAAAGGATTGACGCACGGCCGGATCGCTAGTTTCTGCGCCGTCGAACGAGGCCTGCAAACCCGAGGAGGGCGAGGCCGACAAACGACAACGGCACGCTGCCATCGGCCACGGCTGCGCATGCCGAGGTCGGTTCGTCACTCGACGGAGACGTCGGCTCGGTGTCGGGCATCGGTGAGTAATCCGGGGCCAGTCCTTCGCCGCACTGGCAGGCGCCGCCCCAGGAGTCCAGATACTCTTCGAAGTTGGAACCCGCCTTGAGGTCTGTCGCACCATCCGGGCAGAAGCACACGTCGATCAGGTTGCAGTCCTTGCCGGAGTGCTCGGGCAGAGGCAGCGTGTAGTCGACGTACAACGGGCTCCTCCAGCTCTGCCGGATGTTGTCGACCTTGCCGTCGCAGTCGTCGTCGAGACCGTTGCAGATCTCCGGGTAGTCTTCGAAGGCCGGCTTGCAGACCGGCTGGCCATCGGGACAGACCACGGTGCCGTCCGCACAGCGGCCCACGCCACCGGTGTCGCACGGCGTGCCCGTCGGGCATTCGAACGTCTCCACGTCGCCGCCGTCGCAGTTGGTGAGCCCAGTGATGACGAACAGCGTGCGGCCGTCGTCGACGAACTGAATGTCGCCCTGCGACTCACGCAGCACCACGCAGCTCGGATCGAAGATGTCATCGTCGGGGATTCCGTTGGGGCAATAGCGGACGACGTAGTCGTTGTCGGGGCCCGGAGGCGGGGCCGAGATACCGAACGGAAGCTGACGGACACACTTGAAGACACCGAGCAGGTTCGTCGGGGTGTTGCTACCCGTGCACTGCCCTTGGGTGGTTCCCGAGAGGTGGCAGCGCATCGCGGGCAGCGAGCTCGCGGCGAGGCCGCCGGTGGAGAACGATGACTTGTCTGGATTGCCGGAGCCACCGCAACGGTAGGCGCCGTTGGGCGGGTTGTTGGTCGCTCCCGAGGCAATGCCTGCGCGAAGGGTGGCTTCGGTCACTCCGCTGTTCACGTAGTTACACATCTCGAGGTCGACCCAGTCGCCTTGCTTGATCTGGCACTCGCCGGTGCCGCCCGCCGCCGCGACCATGCCGCCGTACAGGTGCGCCGCGGAGTTCGCGCTGCGCTCCACGAGCACCCACGTCGGCATCGACGGTAGATTGCCGAGCACGAGATCGTCGGTCGTCGTCGCGGTCCCGTTGTCATCGATGACGGGCTGGCTCTTGAACATCCGACACGCGGTCTGCAGCGAGCGCAGGACACGGCCTCCGTTGGAGCCGTCCGCCGACTTCGGCAGGTTCTTGACCGCGAAGAAGTTCAGGTGCGGTCGGGTCCAAAAGCCGCGGTTGTCGGGGTCGCTGGCATCGCCGGCGAGGTCGGCAAACGTCGCGGACGTCGTGCCCGGGAACGTGAGGTTCCATGCGCGATCGAGGCCCGTGTCGTGGTTGATGAAGTTGTCGTTGTTGCAGTAGGTGCGGCCGCCCCCGTTGCGCTCGCCGTGGATCCCCTGGATGCGCGCCTTCACGTCGATGCCGCCGTCTTCGTCGGGGGTGTAAAACCACGTGAGCGGCCCGTCGTCGGCGGTGTCATTGCAGCTCTTGCCCGCATTGATCGCGAACCCGAAACGCAGGTCGTCGCAGGTGGCCCAGTCGTTCGCCGCTTCACACGCACCGACGGCGTAGTACTCGTCGAGCAGCTGGATCATCATCGACTGGAAGTTGCTGCTCGCGCCGCTCTCGAAGTTGAGCGACTCGGCCAGAATGAGTGTGTCCGGCGCCGGGGCGGGTCGGCCGAGTTGGGCGCTGGCGTTGACGCTGGCGAGGAACGTCACCGACAGGGTGATCGCGGTGAGGGCGGATTTCATAACGCGTCCGTGGGAGGTGCACTTCCCACATTACGCAGCAATTCTCATACCGTCGATGGTTTTCGGGCGGAGTCCTGGGGATTGCCGTTGAGGCGGGCGGGGATCCGCGGGTGCGCGTGTGCTGTGGCCCACGCAGGGCCCGTCAATCGTTTGACGGTCAGCGGCGCAACGACCTAGTTCCGCCTGCGCCGCACGAGGCCGATGAAGCCGAGCAGCGAGAGGGCCACGAAGGACAGCGGTACACTGTCGTCCGCCACCGCCGAACAGGCCGAATTGCTGTCGCCCATCGGGCTCGTCATCGGCTCGTCGTCGGGGAGGGCCGAGAAACCACCCTCGAGACCTTCGCCGCACTGGCAGGCGCCGCCCCAGGAGTCCAGATACTCGCTGAAGTTGGAACCGGCCTTGAGGTCCGTCCCGCCGCCTGGACAGAAGCACACGTCGACGAGGTTGCAGTCTTTGCCCTCATGCTCCTGGGGCAATGAGTAGTTGGCATACAGGGGGCTCTTCCAACTCGCCGTGATGTTGTCGACTTTGCCATCGCAGTCGTCATCGAGCCCGTTGCAGATCTCGGGATAGTCTTCGAACGCCGGTTTGCAGACGGGCTGTCCATCCGGACACACGATCGTCCCGTCCGCGCAGCGGCCCACGCCGCCGGTGTCGCAGGGTTCGTTCAACGGACATTCGAACGTCTCGACGTCGCCGCCGGCGCAGTTGTCCTTGTTCGTGATGATGAAGAGCGTCCGTTTGTCGTCGACGAACTGCAGGTCGCCCTGCGACTCCCGAAGGATGATGCACGAGGGGTCCAGGATGTCGCTCGGAATGCCGTTGGGACAATATCGAATCACGTAGTCGTTGTCGGGGCCGGGCGGCGGAGCGGTGATGCCGAACGGCAACTGGCGGACGCACCGGAAGGTGCCCAACAGGTCGGTCGGCTGGTTACCCCCATTGCACTGGCCCTGAGCTTCGCCGGACAGGTGACAGCGCATCGCCGGCAGATTCGACGCCGCGAGCCCGCCGGTGGAAAACGCCGACTTCTTCGGATCGCTCGACGGGCCGCAGCGATACGCACCGTTCGGTGGGTTGTTGCGCGCCCCGTCGGCAATACCGCCGCGCAGCGTCGCTTCGCTGACCGTGCCACGGACGTAACTGCACATGGTGAGGTCGACCCAGTTGCCACCTTGCTTGATCTGGCACGCTCCGGTGCCGCCGGCCGCGGACAGCATGCCGCCGTAGATGTGGGCCTCGCTGTTCGCGGAACGCTCGACGAGCACCCAGGTCGGCATCGACGGCAGATCGCCGAGCACGATGTCGTCGGTGGACGTCGCGGTGCCGTTGTCGTCGACGACGGGCAGCCCTTCGTACATGTCACAGGCCTGCTGCAGCGACCGCTTCACGCGTCCACCATTGCTGCCGTCCGCGGACTGAGGCAGGTCCTTCACGGCGAAGAAATTGAGGTGCGGTCGGGTCCAGAACCCGTTGTCGTCGGGGTCGGCGCTGTCGCCCGTGAGATCGCTGAACGTCGCTTTCGTCGTGCCCCGGAACGTCTTTTCCCACGCCCGCAACAGCCCCGTGTCGTGGTTGACGAACGCCGTCACGCCACAGTAGGTGCTGCCGCGCTCGTTGTGGATGCCCTGGATGCGCGCTTTGACGTCGATCCCGGCGTCCTCATCGGGGGTATAGAACCACGTCAAGGGCCCCTGGGCGCCGGTATCGGCGCAGGCCCGACCGGCGTTGATCGCAAATCCGAAGCGGAGGTCGTCGCACGTCGCCCAGTTGTTGGCGGCTTCGCAGGGGCCGGCCGCGTAGTACTCGTCGAGCAACTGGATCATCATCGACTGAAAGTTGCTGCTGGCGCCGTTCGTCCAGTTGTTCGACCCGGCCATGATCAAAGTGTCCGGAGCCGGGGCAGGCCGTCCGAGTTGGGCGGTCGCGGTACTGGAGATGAGCAACGTGGCGCTGAGAGCGATGGAGCGTGTCACAGTCTTCATATGCATTCCGTGTTTCATACGGCATCCTTACAGAGCAATAAGCGTGCCGGGAACCGACCCGGTCCACCGCGATCGAGCGGAGGGCCCGTGGGTCGCCGGGATCGTTGGGGTCAGTTGTCCCCACCCGCGTTCGCGATCAATCCTCAAGCCGTCAAACGCTTGACGACTTGGTGACACTGTTGCGCGTCTGGCGTCATTCACGCAACGAGACTTCGAGGGTGAACCCCCGGTCTGTATTGGTACCATTGGCCTCGAAAGCGACAAGAACATCGCCATTGGCCGGTGCGACGTAGGTGCCGCGATTGAAGCCCATCACGTCGAACGCGAAGGCGTCCAGACAGGTCGTGGCGGTGCAGCTGTCGACGATGAAAAACGAGTAGGACAGCTCACTGATCTCGGCGTCCAGCGTCAACGTCTGACCCGCCATGACCCCTTCGACGAGCAGGAACGTCTCCGGACCCGGTGAGGTCGCTGGACCCGAGCCGGCTTCTACCTCGCAGCCGGCGCCGCCCATCGCGTCCCAATTCGCCGCGAAGGTCTTGCGGGTGCCCTGCACGACGACCGCCGGGCCATTCAGAGTGGGGGCGATGACGATCGGCGCCGCGCAGACGCTGCCGGTGCACACATCGCCGGCACAATCCGTCGGGCACGCGGTGGTCTCGAAATCGAGGCCGTCGGCGCGGCAGATCGACAGCATGCCGTCGGCACACATCGTGGCGCCCGGGGTGCAGCCGCCGACAGGGCGGGCCGTGATGCGGATGTCCATCCCCGGCGAGTCGAGCAGCCCGTTCGCGATGAGGAAGTAGGTCGTGTTCGCGGCGAGGACCTCGGTGTACGAGGCGTCCGTTCCACAGAAGATGACCGCGCCACTTTCGCAGTCGCTGCGGCGCAGCTCGAGGCCCGGCCGCGGTGGATTGCCCTGCGGGGTGCTCAGCGCAGCGACGCGGAACGTCACCATCATCTCTTCGGGATAGCGCAACTGAATGATGTCGGCGCCGTTGCTCGCGAGCTCGCCGACATCGAGGCGGCACGACAGGGCGTCGACTTCCGCTGAGGCGCGAAATGGGCGTTCGTCATCGAGGCCCATGCTGCCGATGTCCTCGACATCCTCGCAATTGCCGATCACGACCGTGTTGTTCGCGTTGTTGCTCGTCGTCGTGTTGTTGGGCGTCGTGTTGTTCGAGGTGTTGTTGGTCGGCGTGGTGTTGTTGGTGGCGGAGTTGGTGTCCGTCTTGATGTTGCTCGGCTCGTTGTTGTTGCCGCAACCCGTACCAAACAAACCCGCGGCCAACATCGAACAGACAATCGTTTGCTTCCAGGACATGTGCGGCCCCAACATTGTGGAAAGAATTTATCGGTCCAATGTATTGAAAAGCGCCCCGCGACTCAAACAAATCGCCCACGGGGGAGCAGTGGAGCGATGGTCCATATACTTGCTTCACCTCAGAGCTCTTCGTACTCTCTGGGACGACTACCAATGATCTGGATGACACGCTGATGGACCGCACCCCCCTCAAACTGATGCTGGCCGCGATGTTGCTCACGGTCGGCTGCTCGAAACCGCCGGCGGTCTGCGAGTCCAATGCGGACTGCTTCGAAGGTGCGCAGTGCAATTCGTTCGGGACGTGCATTCCGCTCATGGACGCGGACACCGATCTCGACGTGCGTCCGCCCGAGGACATGGGGCCCGACGCGGCGCCGGATGCAGACATGCCGCCGCCGCCAGACATGCCCCGCGACCTGCCGCCGGACGTGGACATGCCCGGCGATGTCGATGCGGACATGGGCGACCCACCCGTGGTCTTGGATCGCGATGGCGACGGGGTGCCCGATGATGAGGACAACTGTCCCGACCACCGCAACCCCGGACAGTTCGACTCCGACCAAGACGGGGAGGGCGATCCGTGCGATCCCGACCTCGACGATGACGGGATCCCCGACGACACCGACAACTGTCGCTTCGTCGTCAACCCGATGCAGTCCGACCTCGACGGCGATGGCTTCGGCGACCGCTGCGACCTCGATATCGATGGCGACCAGATCCGCAACGGGGACGACAACTGCCCTCTGTTTCCCAATCCTGCTCAAACCGACACCGACATGGACGGGATGGGCGACGAGTGCGATGACGATTTCGACTCCGACGGCATCGACGACGCGATCGACAACTGCTTCGATGTCGCCAACCCGTTGCAGGAAGATGGGGACGGCGACATGCACGGCGATGTCTGCGACACCTGTCCACTGGTCTCGGATCCCCTGCAGCTCGACGCCGACGCGGATACGGTCGGCGACGTGTGCGACAACTGTCCTCAGGTCTCCAACGCGTCACAGAACAACAACGACGGGGACACGCTGGGCAACGCTTGCGACAACTGCCCGTTCGATACGAACCAGAACCAGGCGGACACCGACAACGACGGCGTTGGCAACGTGTGTGACAACTGCATCTCGAAGTCGAACATCTTGCAGACGGACAGCGACGGCGACGGCGTGGGTAACGCGTGCGACAACTGTCCATTGGATGCGAATCCGACCCAGGGGGACAGCGACAACGACGGCGCCGGCAATGCCTGCGACAACTGTCTGAACCTCGCGAACCCCAATCAGGACGACATCGACAACGATGGGATCGGCGACCCGTGTGATCCCGATATCGACGGCGATGGGGTCGCCAATGCGCTCGACAACTGCCCCGTCGACGCGAACGCGAATCAGGCCGACCGCGACATGGACGGGATCGGCGACGTCTGCGACCCGACGCCTTAGATCTGTCCGCTCCGTTCCGCTGTTCTGCGGGTCCGCTGGTCCGCTGGTCCGCTGGTCCGCTGGTCCCAGATCAAACTCAAACTGGACTCGCACTCCGGCCAGGGAGCCACCACGCGAAGCGGCGAGCGGTCCGCCTCCGCAGGCCAGCGAGAGGGCACATGACGCTTCGCGTGGTGGGGTTCCTGGCCGGCGTGCGGGTCTTAGTTTGAAGTTGACCAGCAGACCAGCAGACCAGCAGACCAGCGGATTCGCCGCATCTCGGAGAACTGTCTAACCCTTGGTGAAGGTCAGGCCGTCCTGGGAGTCGTTCACGTCGATCACGATGTGATTGCCGGGCGTGAACTTGCCTTCCAAGATCTCCACGGCGAGCGGATCCTGAATGTAGGTCTGGATCGCGCGCTTGAGTGGGCGGGCGCCGTACTCGGGTTCGAACCCTTCCTGGGCCAGGAACTCCCGCGCCGCCTCCTCGAGCTGCATCGTCATCTTCTGTTCGCCGAGCAGCCGCTTCAGGCCGCGCTCCTGAATGCCGACGATGAGCCGGATCGCCTCCATGCTGAGGGCGTCGAAGACGACCGGGGCGTCGAGCCGGTTGAGGAACTCGGGCCGGAAATGATCCTTGAGGATCGTCTTCACCTCGTCGGCGAGGTCGTCGCCGCTCACCTTGCCGGCGAGATCGAGGATCCGGCGACTACCGACGTTGGAGGTCAGGATCACGAGCGTGTTCGTGAAGTCGATTCGGCGACCTTGGGAGTCGCTCAGGCGGCCTTCGTCCATCACCTGGAGCAGGATGTTGAAGACGTCGGGGTGCGCCTTCTCGGCCTCGTCGAACAGCACGACGCTGTACGGCTTCATCCGCACCGCTTCGGTCAGAATGCCGCCTTGCTCGCTGCCCACGTAACCGCGGGCTGAACCGATCAGCGTGTTGACCTTGGACTGCTCCATGTACTCGGACATGTCGATGCGGATGAGCGAGTCCTCGGTGTCGAACAGGAACTCCGCCAGCGCTTTGGCGAGCTCGGTTTTACCGACGCCGGTCGGCCCGACGAACATGAAGTTGCCGATCGGTCGGTTGCGGTCCTGGAGCCCGGCGCGCGAGCGCCAAATCGCGCTGGCGATGAGTTCGATCGCGTGGTCCTGGCCGACGACGCGCTGTCGCAGGCGATCCGGCATTTGGAGCAGCTTTTCGCGCTCGCTCTCCAGCATCTTGTCGACGGGAATGCCGGTCCAGCTCGCGATGACGGCTCCGACATCGTCTTCGTCGCATACGTCCTTGAGCAGCCGCTTGCCGGGATGAATCTCTTCGAGCGCCTTCTGCGCGGCGGCGATCTCTTTCTCGATGTTCGGGATCGCGCCGTATTTGAGCTCCGCGGCGCGCCCCAGTTCGCCCTTGCGCTGGTACTCCTCCACTTGCGCTTGCGCCGCTTCGAGCTCGCCTTTCTTCTCGGTCACGACGTCCAGCGCGCCCTTCTCGGTCTCCCAGCGGTTGCGCAGTTCGGCGCCCTGCTTGCCGAGGCTTTCGATCTCGGCGGCGAGCTTGTCGCGCGAGTCGACCGCATCGGGGTGTGTCTCGTCGATGAGCGCCTGTCGCTCGATCTCGATGTTCTGGATCCGCCGGTCGATCTCGTCGAGCTCGGTGGGTTTGGAGTCGATCTCGAGACGCAACCGCGAGGCGGCCTCGTCGATCGCGTCGAGCGCCTTGTCCGGAAGCGCGCGGTCCGTGATGTAGCGGTCCGTCATTCGCGCCGCGGCGACGAGCGCGGCGTCGGCGATCTGCACGGCGTGGTGGATCTCGTAGCGCTGCTTGACGCCGCGAAGGATCGCGACGCATTGCTCCACGCTCGGCTCCTCGACGACGATCTTCTGGAACCGCCGCTCGAGGCCGGCGTCGGCTTCGATGTACTCCCGGTACTCGTCGGTCGTCGTCGTGCCGAGGATGCTGAGCTGACCGCGCGCGAGGGCCGGCTTGAGCAGGTTCGACGCGTTCATCGGTCCGTCGCCACCGCCCGCTCCGACGATCTGGTGCAGCTCGTCAATGAACAGGATGTAGCGACCGTTACTGTCGATGATCGCCTGCACGATCGCCTTGACGCGCTCCTCGAACTGGCCGCGCAGGCTGGTTCCGGCGACCAGCGAGCCCACATCGAGGTTGAGGATGCGCTTGCCCTTGAGGCCCACGGGCACGTCGTCGGCCGCCATCCGCGCCGCGAGTGCTTCGACGATCGCGGACTTGCCGACGCCGGGGTCGCCGATCAGGACCGGGTTGTTTTTGCCGCGTCGCGACAGAATCTGGATCATGCGCCGGATCTCGTCATCGCGGCCAATGATGCGGTCGAGCTCGCCGGCCGCCGCGAGGGCGGTGAGGTCCGTCGCGTACTTGAGCAGGATCTCGGGGACTTCGTCGGCCCCGCTGGCGGTCAGACCGCTGGTCGTGCCGGGCTTCTTGGCCGCCTCGAGCAGCTTCTCCTTCGTGGCGCCGGCGTTCTGCAGCTGGCGCGGTGCGTATCCGTTGGACTGCGAGGCGATCGCGGCGAGCACGTGCGGCATGCCGGCGGATTCCTTGGCGCGTTCGGCCATGTCCTGCGCTTCTTGCAGGCTCGCGAGCAGCTTCTTGCCGACGAAGACCTGGTCGCTGCGCTTGTAGGTCTTGGGCATCAGCTCGAGCTCGTCGATCAACCGCCGTCCGAGGCCCTTGGTATCCACGCCGAGCGAGACGAGCAGCTTCGTGCCCGGGTTGTCGTCCTCCTCGAGGATGGCGAGCAGTACGTGTTCGCTCTCCACGTGTTGGTGCTTGAGTCGCGACGCCAGGGATTGCGCGCGTTCGAGCGCCTGACGCGCGGGCTTCGAGAATGACGACAGATCGAACTTGCTCGGCATCGTGGAGCTCTTTGCTGACTGATAGGGAAGACGGGAGTTCTACCCCAGAAGGGGCGATGGGTTCAACATCGTCGAGCCGCGCAATGGTCCATCGATACGCTAGTTTCTGATCGCGATGGCGGTATTGTGCTACGATCGCGCTGATTTGAAACCGGAGGAAGTCGTGAAGGTGTTCATCGCCCTCGCCGCCGCAACCATCGCGTTGTCGTGGTCATCCATTGCCGCCGCCTGCCAGTGTAAGACCTCCAGTGACCGCGATGAGTCCTACCGATCGGCGACCTACGTCTTCTTCGGGATCGTCGTCTCCAGCGATGACGGGCTGAAGCTCAAAGTGAAGAAGAACTACAAAGGGACCAAGGCGAAGCGTACGCACAGCATCACTCGCGCCAGCGATTGCGCGTTCGCGTTTGAGGAGGGCAAGACGTACATGGTCTACGCCGCCAAAGGCGAGGGCAAACGCGCCGTCGCCGTCGACCAGTGCGGCGCCTCCGCGCAGCTCGATCACCAGCCGATGAGCCAAGTCGTCTGGAGCCTCGCCGACGAGCTCGCCTACAAGAGTTCGGGCTCCGTCGCGAAGCGCCACAAGGCCGGTCGCGATCAACTCAACGCGCGCGCGATCCGAAAGATCCAGTTTGCCGCGAAGTCGTGCGATGCCGCGGTCTGGAAGAAGACGGAGAACGTGAAGGCGCGCATGGAGGTTCGCTTCGACGTCGAACCGGACGGCAAGTACACCCATGAACTGCTGAAGTATGAGACGCCCACGGCCGCGTCCGCCGACGTGAAAAAGTGTCTCGCCGAGAAGCTCGCCGAGGACGACTTCAAGTCGTTCCCCGGCGGTCGGGTCAGCGTATCCACCTACTGGATTATCGACCGGCTCGACGCGACGTTCGGGCAGGACAAGGATTCGGCCACCGTGCTGCCGTTCAAGAGTCCCAAACACCTGCTCGAGTGACGCTGTGCACCGATCGGATACGGAACTTCCTCTCCACGATTGAGTGGGTGCGGGAGTGCCGGTATCCTGCACGGTGAGAACTCCTTCGTTCATCCCCACGAAAATCAAAGGTAGGTCCAATGAAGCATCGAGTGCTGTCCATTGCGATGATGTGCCTCTCGTTGAGTTGTGGTGGCTGCCGGAGCGGCGAGCCCGGCGACAAGTGCGACCTCGACGACGCGTCGTCGTGCCAGGACGAACTCGTCTGTTCCACCAACGACGACGGCGACGCCGTCTGTCAGTTTCCGATCGGCGCGGAATGCGACGCGGGCAAGAAGGCTGACCTGTGCGAGGGCGACTCGTCATGCGTCGAAGACGACGACGGCACCGGCCGGTGTCTGGTGGGTCGCGCCGGCGAATGCGACGAGTCCGACGATTGCGCGCCGGGCCTCGTGTGCGCCGAGACGGCGGGCAACGAAGCCAACAAGTGCTGGGCCGACGTCGTGATCCGCGGCAAGGTGTTCGACGCGGCGTCGCTGGACGGCATCCCCGACGCACACATCATCGCCCTCGACGACGAGTCCACGGCGGTGTCCGATGTGGCGATCAGTGGCCCCGACGGCGGGTACGAACTCTCGGTCCCCGTGGTCCGCGACGCCGACGGCAAGCCGACCGATGAGATCTTCACGCTTCGCGCGGGCGCGCCAGACTATCTGACGTTTCCCGGCGGGATCCGTACCGCGCTGCCCATCGATGCCTCAACGGCCAGCGGCGATGCCCCATACGTCATCTCCAATGCGGTCACCGACATCGCGCTCATCATCTTGCAGGAAGGCGAGCGCGGCCGCCCGTCGGTGAGCGGCTTCGTGAGTTCGGACGTCCGTCGCGACGGGGTCCTGGTGGTCGCCGAGGCCGGCGGTACTGGCTATTCGGCGGTCTCTTCGATTTCGGGCGACTTCACGATCTTCAACGTGCCGTCGGGTACGTACAAGGTCAGCGGCTACGCCGCCGACGTTCAGCTCACCCCCGCGGATGTGACCGTCGAGGACGAGCCGGTCAGCGATGTGGAGCTCGCCGACGCCGGCGACACCACGGTGACGGTCGACGGCACGATTCAACTCGTCAACGGCGGCCAGCCGACGAGCGTGGTGTTGGTCGTCGAGAGCACCTTCCAGGAGAACTTCGCGCGTGGTGAAGTCCCATCGGGGTTGCGAGCGCCGCGCACCGGGCCGCCGAACGTCAGCGGGGCGTGGAGCATCGAAGGCGTGCCCGCGGGCAAGTACGTGGTGCTGGCGGCGTTCGAGAACGACGAAAGCGTGCGCGACCCCGACCAGGCCATCGGCGGCACGTCGATCGTGAGGCTGACGGTTGCGCCGTCGACCGACATCACGGTGTCGACGAGCTTCAAGGTGACCGAGGCGCTCGACGTCATTTCGCCGGGCGCGAACCGCCCCGAGGGGCTGACGTCCGCTCCGACGTTGCGCTGGGAGGACGACTCCTCGGAGAAGTTCTACGAAGTCCGCGTCTTCAATGCCTACGGCGACGAAGTGTGGTCGAACTTGATGGTCCCCGAGGTGAGCGGCGGCGGCGAGGTCTCGATCCCTTACGGCGGCCCGTTCGAAGCGGGGATGTACTACCAGTTCCGCGCGACGTCGTTCCGGACGCCGGGCGGCATGGCAACCCCGATCTCGACGACCGAGGATCTGCGCGGCGTGTTCTTCAAGTCCAGCGAGTGACCGTTACTCGGTCGGCGCGAAGCCGCGCCGCATCGTGTTCTCACTGACGGCGCGCGGAACCATGAAGTGGGCCAGATAGTCCGGGCTGCCGGCCTTGGTGCCGACGCCGGACATCTTGTAGCCGCCGAACGGCTGGCGGAACACCAGTGCACCCGTGCACTTGCGGTTGACGTAGAGGTTGCCGACATCGAAGCCCGCGTAGGCCTTCGCGATGTTGAGCGGGCTGCGGCTGTAGATTCCTCCGGTCAGCGCGAAGCGCGTCGCGTTCGCGATGCTCAGCGCGGTGTCGAAGTCCGGCGCGCGCATCAAGGCTAGCACAGGGCCGAAAATCTCCTCCTGCGCCAGCCGCGCGTCGGGCGCAATGTCTTCGAAGACGACGGGCCCGACGAAGGTGCCGACACGCGGCGCTTCCCGCTGCACGAGCAGTTTGCCCTCCTGTTTCCCGATCTCGATGTAGGCCTCGATCTTGGCTTTCGATTCGGCGTCCACGACCGGGCCGATCGCGAACGCCGGATTGCTGGCGTCGCCCACTTCGAGGCTGCGCGTGGCCTCCATCAAGCGTTCCCTGAATTCGTCGTAGCAGGAGTCGTGCACGATCACGCGGCTACAGGCGGAACATTTCTGGCCCTGAAACGCGAAGGCCGAGCCGATGACGCCCTTGAGCGCCTCGTCGAGGTCCGCGTCGGCGTCCACGATGATCGCGTTCTTGCCCCCCATTTCGCAGACGACCTTCTTGGGCTGCAGCTGGCCGGGACGGACCTGTCCGGCCGCGGCGAGGATCTGCAAACCGACCTCCATCGAGCCAGTGAAGGCGATGACGTCGACATCGGGGTGGTCGACGAGGCGCTTGCCGACGACCTCGCCGACGCCGGGAAGAAAGTTGATTACGCCCGGCGGAAAGCCGGCCTCGCGCAGTACCTCGATGAGCTTGTAGGCGATGATCGAGGACTGTTCGGCGGGCTTCACGACGACTGTGTTTCCGGTGACGGCTGCGGCGACGGTCATGCCGGCCAGGATCGCGAGGGGGAAGTTCCAGGGCCCGATCACGGCGGCCACGCCGCGAGGACGCTGGAACATCACGTTCAATTCGCCGGCGACATTGCCGAGGCGCTTGGTGTGGCCGAGCTGCTTCATCTGCAGCGCGTAGTAGTTGCAGAAGTCGATCGCCTCGCAGAGGTCGGCGTCGGCCTCGCGCCAGTTCTTGCCGACCTCGAACACCATCCACGCGGCGAGGTCGTGGCGCTGCCGGGCGAGGATTTGCGCGGCCTTGTGCAGGATGTCAGCCCGCGCGGCGGCCGGCGTCGCGGCCCAGGCCGGTTGGGCGCGGCGAGCGGTGTCGACCGCGCGATCGGTCAACGCGATGTCCGCCAGCGAGACCTCGCCGAGCTGGCGACCGGAGCTCGGGTCGACGCTCGCGATCACGTCAGGCGTGGTGAGCGTGTCTTTGCCGATCACGATGGGCACACGAATCCCGAACTGGCTCTGGACGCGAGCCTGTGCGGCGGCCATCTGCTGGCGGCTCGCAAGCAACGCGAAGTTGAGCATCGGATGATTCCGAAACCCGGTCAGCGGGTCCATGGGCTGGATGTGCTCGAGGCCGGAACTCTCTTTCTGGCCCGCGGGGGCCTGCGGCTGGGCCAACAATGCTTCAATCGCCATGCCGTCGGCGAACGAGTGACGCAGCCATGATTCGTTGGACGTGTTCTCGAGCAGGCGTCGCACCAGATACGCCATGCCCGGGATCATTTCGCCGATCGGGACATACTCGCGCACGCGAAACCCCATGCGCGCGAGTGCCGCTTTCATCGGCTCGGCCATCCCGAACAGCATCTGGAACTCGAGGTCGTTCGTGCTGACCTTGCACGACTGTGCGTAGACGATGGCATGGGCGATCGAGCGCACGTTGTGCGAGCCAATCGCCGTTCGGATGTACTTGTGATGGTCGAGAAGGATCTCGGTGCACTGCTCGTAGCAGCGGTCGGTCTCCCACTTTTGGGTCCAGACCGGATTGCGCCAGCTCTCTTGTTCGGCGTGGATCGACTCGAAGTCCCAGTAGGCGCCTTTGATGAGGCGAACCGTGACGGGAGTGCCGCGCTTCTTCGCCCACTTGCACAAGTCCTCGACGTCGTGCGGTGCGTCGCGCAAGTAGGCCTGAATCGCGATACCGGCCCCGTCGAAGTTCGCGAACTCCGGTTCGTCGAGCAGGCTCTTGAACAGCGCGATCGTGAGGTCCTTGAGCTCGTACTGCTCCATGTCGAGGTTGATGAGCGCGCCGGCGGCCTTCGCCTTGCGGAACAGCGGTCGCAGCCGCTCTTTGACCGCATCGATGCTGCTCTGGAAGTCGATCGGGTCGATCTGGCTGTACAGCGACGAGACCTTGACCGAGACGTTGACGCGCGGCACTGATCCCCAGCTCGCCTGCTCCAGCAGCGGCTTGGCGGGCCAACTGGCCGTCTGGGCGACGAGGGTATCGAGGATCTCGTTGTAGCGGGCGACGTAGGTCTGGGCCTCGGCCTCGGAGACGGTCGCTTCCCCCAACAGATCGAGCGTGAACGCCAGATCGCTGTCCCAGATCTTTCGCAGGGCACCCATCGCCTCGGCCGCTGTGGTGCCGGCGATGAACTTCTGCGCCATCCCCGTCATTTGACCGGCGATGAGTTCAGCGGCCTTGCGCGCGATCATCCCGTCGGGCGCGACGCGACTGAGGCCGAACTGGAACATCGCGGGAAAGTCCTGTTCGGGGCGACAGAAATACTCCTGGATGTGTTCGGCGACCTGGACGGGAGTCTTGAGCGTCGGGAACACATCGACAAAGCGGAACATCTCGACCTTGAAGGCGTCATCCTTCATCGACAGGTCCATCACCTTGCCGCTCCACCAGTCCTTGTCGAACACGGACGGCTTCTGACCTTTCATGGCGTCGAAGATCTGGCGACCAACGCGGAGGACGTCTTTCTCTTTAGCTCGTGCCATACGGCGTCTCTTCTCAGGGTGCCGGATGCTCGTATCAGAAGAGTTGCGACGCCGCCACGCGTGAGAGGTCCGAATGGCGTCTGAAGTGCAATTCGGCTAGCGTATGCGGCATGGGTGAATCGAGCTCTGACACACTCGACGACGCGGGATCAGACTCCGAGTTTGATCCCACGGTTCTGGATGAAGGTTCCGACGCGTCGTGGGCGTCGGAGGCCGATATGTCCGAAGCGTCGGAGATGTCGGAGATGTCGGAGATGTCGGAGATGTCCGAGGCGTCGGAGGCTCACGACGAGCCCGCCCCGAAACTACGCGCCAAAGCCAAACGGGTCGACGAAACGATTCTGGTGACGCCTGCCGAGGAGCGTGCCGCTGCGCTGCGCTCCGCTCACCGATACAAGATTGCGGTGTTCGTCCTGCTCCTTCTCGCAGGGATGATGACGCTCGCTGCGGCAGTGCGGTTCTGGCTGCCGCCGTGGGCGCCGCTGTTCGCGTTCGCGGTGCTCGGCGTCGGGCCCCTGTTTTTCTGGGCCGCGCTCGGCGCGCTGATCTTCGATCCGACGAAGACCAAAGAAGGGCTGGTCGGCAAGGACTCCCCGCCGCTCGGGAAGCGCCTGAAGATGGCGCTCTTGCCGGTGTTGGGTGCTGCGGCGATCGGTTCGGCCGTCGCCGCGTTGTGGTTCGCGGCCCCGGTGCGAGTGGGGATCGTCGCGCTCAGCACCAGCCAACGCCTGATCGGCACGCTGGACGCCGCGCTGCTCGACGAGCACGAGAGCGTTCGCCTCGCGGCGTGCGAAGGCCTCACCGAGCTCAAAGACGACACCTCGAGCCAGCTGCTCGTCTCGCTGATCGACCCCAGTGACGCGGTCGTGGACTGCGCGCTCAGCGCATTGCCCGCTCAACCGCTCGCGTCGCCGAATCTGGAGTCGGCCGCCTCGCGTTGGCACCAGGAGCTGATGCAGGACCACGACGGGCGCCAGACCGGCGAGCGGGCGTGCCTGCTGTCCAACCGCCTGCGCGTCGCAGAGCGAAAGGGCGTCAGCACAGCGGGCCAGAAACTGCTCTCGTGCGCACTGGACGCCGCGTCGGCGCCGGCTCAGGAGTGCTGTACCCAGGCTTTCCGGGCGCTGCTCGGCGGCAACGATGTCGAGCCGTCGATGGCGCTAGGACCTCCGGTCGAACTGATCCATCACGGGTTCTTTGCCCAGGTCCCGTCCCTGTTGATGACCACGCATTCCAGCGACCCCGAGTGGGAGCGCAAGCGGCAAGGCTTGAGGCTCGACAGTGCAAGCTCGCGGGCGTGGTCGATGGCGTTGGCCTGCGAATCGCTCGGTCGCGGCGCCCAACTGCGCGAGCCGATCTCGCGGGCGATGGCGATCGCGGTCTCGTCGGACCGGTGCGCGCTGATGCCGGCCGAAGAAACGACGGTGCGGCTGTGGACGGCGGTGTGTTCGAGCCTCTTCACCGCGCAGTCGGTGGCGACGGCGGACGGGTCGGAGTCCGACAAGTTCTGCATGGCCATCAACGGCACGCTCGTCGCGGACGCGAGCAACGAAGCCCGACACAAGACGCAAGACGCACTGCGGGCCGCGCGGCAGCCGGGCCGCCAGAAGCAGATGATGCGCATGCTGCTCGACTACTCCGGGCGCATGGCGCGTGCGATGACCGACGATGACCCCGATGCGCGGCCGGACCGGCTGTTGTTTGGCTCGGGCGCCGCAGGGAAGGGCCGCGGTGGAAGCGCCGATCTGGTGACCGAGATGATGAAGGTCTTCGCCGAGACGCAGGGCGGCACCGCGAGGCCCGACGGGGGCAAAGACGGCGCCAATCCCACCGAGACGATGATGAAAATGTTCCTCGATCCGAACTCGATGCCGGAGCCGCCGAAGTTCGACTGAGTCCTCCCTCAGTCGTCGGCTTCGTCGTCGTCGGCCGCCGTGTTTGCGGAGTCCTTCACGGCCACGCTGCCGAGCAACCATGCGGCGTTGTCGACGACGTCGAGGCGCGTCTTGCTCAGCGACACCGCGCTTCCCGGAAAGTTGACCACGGCGGGGTTCAGCGTCTTGGTCAGCACATGTGCCGACTTGCCCACGAGCTGGGACGTCTTCCAGTTGGCGACGGTCTCGAACACCCCGGGCAGCGAGGAGTCGGTGATCTTGATGCTCGACACACCGACCCGGACTTCGCCTTTTTCGGTGGTGTCCACGGTGCCCAGCGTCTGTGTTTGCGCCCACCAGCATTTGCCGCTCTCCGGCACTTTCCATGCGCGAAACGACAGCTCGTACGGTTGTGGACCGGCGGTGGCATCGGTGAGCATGACGGCGGGGTTCGTGATGGAGATCGGTCCATCCGGGCTCTCCTTGCCGTCCTTGGTCCAGGTGCGCGACAGCTTGCCGCTCTTGAGCATCGCGACAGTCATCGAGGCGAGCAGCCGCCGGTCGATGCCGATGGCGAGATCGTCGTTCTTACCCAGATCGGTCCGCGGTTCCAGTGTCGCGCCGTCCGACGCGAGGTTCGTCGTGAAGCCGGCGAACACGACGCTGCGTTTGTAATCGGACACGATCTTGACCGGCGTAACTTCGAGGCCGGCAATGCCGAGGTCGAGACCGTCGAACGTGAACAGCGTGACGGGGCCGAGGTCGCGCGTCACCGCGTCGACCATCAGCTTCGAGAGTGGGGCTTCGATGACCTTCCACCACGTCGGGGGCAGCTGCGTGACTTCCGGCTTCACCGAGGACTTGGCGAGGGCCGCCGCCTGGCTCAGGTCGAGCAACACGGCCGCCTTTCCGTCGGCCGCCGGGCCGAACTTGACCGGCGCCACCACGCTGAACGAACCCGACAGCGGCACTTTCTGAGCGCCGAGGACCGGAAGTTTGATCGTGAGCGACCCGCCGAGTCTTCCATCGACGCGCAGGCACTCATCGCACGCCTTGTCCGGGTACAGGCCGACGTCGGCGATCTTGCCTTCCGTCGACAGGCCGACCTTCTGACCGGTGACCAGCGAGATCCCGTCCGAAAACGTGAGGGCCTTCTCGAGGCCGGCGCGCAGGGCGCGGTCGACGACTTCGTTGAGCAGCTCGTCGCGCACCGCGATGCCGAAGTGAATCGGGCGCTCGCCCTCCGCCGGCGGGGCGACAAACGGGCTTTCGCTCTGCAAAGCGCCCTGGAAGTCCTTCTTGAGTTGGGTGCAATCGGGCGCGCACCCCGAGGTGACCGGCAACCCCGTTGCGGCGAGCACGCACATCCACACCCATCTCGATCGCATCCACCGCTCCATGCCGACTCCGTCGCAAGCTGAGGAATCGTGGTAACCCGATCGCCGCAACGACACAACGCCGAGGCGAATTCAGCTCCGGTGCGTCGCCTTTCTGGTAACGCAACGCGTGCGCGGCTATAGTTGAGTCCGACCCGCCTCCCACACACGATGGAGTCATCATGCGATTGGAACTCGCAACGTTCCTCGCTGCGCTTGGTGTTATCGCAAGCCCGCTCGGCGCCACTGCTGAGACGATCGTTCAGAACGACAGTCTCGAGATGATGTTCGACGGCACCTCGTCGGCCGCTCGCCTGATCGAGGACGAGATGTACGAGGCGGTCTTCAACATCCCGGAGGAGTGGCTGCCGGTGGAGATGTTGGGGGTGCGCGTCGTGATGGTCTCGAGCAATCAGCAAGAGGACTCGAGCTGCCCGGCACCCTGCAGCAATGCGTGCGGACGCTTCGGGCTCGACGTGTGGGAGGAGGGCTCGAGCGCCGCGTTGAGCGACAACTGCATCATCGGCAACGTCCGCTACAAGAATCCCGGCAACCTGCTGTTCACCCAGGACAGTGTCGTCGATCCGCAGACGGCGACGGTGCTCGGGTTTGAGGTTCGTGGTGACGCGACGCGCGGCACGGCGACGTTCAAGGACCTGCGATTCAGCGCCCTCAACCAGGTGCAGGGGGTGACGATCAACCCCATCGTGTTGAACGCGACGCAGATCCGGGTCGCCGTCCGCGCGATCGACCTGCAGTGCACGGCCGGCGGCATGATCGGTTCGGGGGACCACTTCCCGGTACTCATCTCCGATCAGGATGGCGTCGGGCGACCGCTTTCGAACTTCGTCTACGGTCAGCCGGAGGTGTCTGGATTCCCGATCTGCAGCTCCGGCATGCCGCAGCACTATGCGTGGGAGGACTTTGCGCCGGCGTTCATGATGAGTCAGCCGGGCGACTTCATCTTCCGCTTGATCCTCAACCGTGACGACGGCATGAACATGACGCCGGACATGGGGATGTCGACGCCGGATATGGGCACCGACATGGCGATGGCACCGGACCTCGGCGCGGGGGACACCGGCGGCGTCGTGTCGGACATGGCCGGCAACACGGGCATGAACAACGGCAACAACACGACGGGTGCGGGCCTCATCATCACGAGCGTGACGCCCGACCAGGGTGACAACGCGACGTCCACCGACATCGTGATCGTCGGTGCGGGCTTCAAGAGCGGGGCGGAAGTGCTGCTCGACGCACGCAACATTGGCGTGACCGAGACCCAATCGGGTCGCATCCGCGCCACGGTGCCCGAAGGGCTCTCGCCGGCGATCTACGACCTCGTGGTCACCAATCCAGACGGCGAGACGGGCATCCTGATGAACGGCTTCGAGGTGACGCAGGGTGCGCCCGACAGCGACGGCAACAAGTCGGCGACGTCGAGCGGATGTTGTTCACAAGTCCCGGCGACCCGCGATGGCTCCGGGGCCGCGCTCGCCCTCGTGGTGCTGCTGGTCGGAGGACTGTTCGGGCGCCGGCGCCGAAATCTTTGATGGAACGGGCGATGTGGTTATGTTGTTCAGGATCGGGGCACCCCAGCCCATCATCCGAGGTACCGCATGACTGATTCTGCACAAGGCCCCGTCGCTTGGCTGTTCAAGCTGCTCGTGCTGATCGGGAAGTTCATGTACTTCTTCGTTCGGATCCTGCTCTGGATCTTTCGCCGACTCCGGCCGCGATAGTCGGGCGCACGAACAAATGTGGTGATGGCAGGCGGAGCTATTCTTGGCTCGGCGCGATGCGCTTGTCGACGTCCTGCCACGGATCTTCGTTGTCCATCAGCTCCTCTTCGAGCAGCTTCCAGAGCTTGCGGTTCTCCTCACGCATCGTGAGCACTTCCGAGACCAGCGTGAGGTAGTCGTCACACTCGGCCTGATTGGTGGCGCGGTGTCGAAGCTCGCCGGTATCGTCGTAGATGACGTAGAACCGGGACATGCGCTCGACTTTCCAGCCCGGCGGCTCTTCGGGTGTCGGCTGACGGATTTGGCGAAGCTTCTGTTCGAAGGCTTCTTGCCCTTCACCTTTGATCCGCAATCGATCGCGTGCTTCTTTGCACAGGCAGCCGTACGAACCGCGGTACTCCTCGCACTTGGACCAGGCGATCGTGCTCATCTTCAGGGGGCAATCAATCGGGGCGTTCGTTCGATCGGTGGAACTCATGGCCGCTCATAGGAGGGACGAGGTGCATTTGAAATTTACCCCTGATCGGTCGCGCCCACAACCGCGATTGCGCCAGCGGATCCGCCGGTGTAGGCATTTGCGCGAGCGCAGGAGGCACGATGGAGCTCTTTGACCTGTTGTTCCGATTCGAGGGCTGGTCGTTGGCGACCATCGTCGGGTTGATCCAGGTCGCCGGCGAAATCGTCGGGATCATCCACATTCCCAGCGTTTTGCTGCGGCGTTCGGGGCGGCCCGGCGCTCAGCTGACCTGGATCATGTGCCTGATCCTGCTTCCGTTCGTGGGCGTGGTGTTGTGGTGGCTGATGGGCCGCACCCACCTGCACCGCAAGCGCCGCCGTCGCGCTGTCGCGCGGGCGGAGGTCTCCAAGAGCCTCGGGCGCGTCGATCGCGACGCGACGCCGGTCACGACCAGCACACCGGCGCTGCTCGTCGAAGGTCGCGAGGTGTTCGCGACGACCGGCGAAAACGTCGTCCAGATCCTGACCGGGGGACGCAACGCGTATCCGGCGTTCGAGGAGGCGATTCGCCTCGCCACGCACAGCGTGCATCTGTCGTTCTACATCTGGAATCGGGACGCGGTCGGCACGCGACTGCGGGACTTGCTCGTCGAGAAGGCCGCCGCGGGCGTCGAGGTCCGACTGCTGTACGACGCGTGGGGAGCGGCGGCACTGTCCTTCGGGGGGTTCATGGACCCGATCCGGCGAGCGGGCGGCCGCGTCGCGCCGTTTTTGCCCCTGCGGCTGGAGCGCCAGCTGCGCATCAACTTCCGGAACCATCGCAAGATGATCATCTGCGACGGCGCGGTGGGGTTCACGGGCGGTCTGAACATCGGCGACGAGTACAACGACTGGTACGACCTCGCGGTGCGGGTCCAGGGTGGGGCCGTGGACCAGCTCCAGGAAGTGTTTGCCGAAGACTGGTACTTCGCCACCGACGAGAACATCGGCGCGGGGGGGGCATACTTCCGCGGCACGGCGCCACGGCAGGACTCTGCCGGGTTCGAGCACGTCATCGCTCGCGTGGTCGCTTCGGGTCCGGACTCCTGGAAGAACATCACCCACGTGATGTTCTTCCTCGCGATCACGATGTCGAAGCAGCGGATCTGGATTACGAACCCGTACTTCACGCCGGACGCCGCGATCTTGACGGCGCTGCGGACGGCCGCGATGCGAGGGGTCGATGTGCGACTGCTATTGCCCGGTCGCAGCGATGTTCGCCTCGCACAGTGGGCGGGCCGCGGATACTACGAGGAGCTGCTGGAGGCCGGCGTTCGGATCTGGGAGTACCAGGCCGAGGTGCTTCACGCGAAGGTGCTGATGTTCGATGACGACACCTCGATCGTCGGCTCCTCGAACATGGACACGCGCTCGTTCCGCCTGCAGTTCGAGGTCAACCTCGTGTGCGAGTCTCATGAGGTGAATCGTACGCTGGCCGACGAGTTTGAGTGTCGGCTGCAACAATCCCAGGAGATCCTGCCCGCCGAGTGGTCGCAACGCCCGACATGGAAGCGTCTGCGGGACGCCGCCGCGCGCCTGTTGAGTCCCGTGTTGTAGGTCGGAGCGCGGGCCGGGAACTAGCCAAAATCTGTGGTGTGGACTAGGGTCAACCGCAGTTCTTCACGAGGACTCGCCCTGAATCGTCCGCTCAAAAACCTGCCCGAAGACGTCGCGAACATCATGCCGATGCCGGGCCATGTGTTCGAGGGGAAGTACCGCATCGTCAATCTGATCGGGGCGGGCGGATTCGCGCGCGTCTATCATGCGCGTTTCGAGGATGTGGCGCGCGACGTCGCGTTGAAAGTGCTGCTGCCGTCCAACGCGAACCCGGCCACGATGTACCCCGACGAACTCGTGACCCGTTTTCAGCGCGAAGCGCGCGCGGTCTCGGAGCTGCGCTCGTCCAACACGATCACGCTGCACGACTTTGGTCGCACGGGCCGCGGCCTGCTCTACATGGTGTTCGAGTACGTCAACGGGGAGCCGCTCGATCGCGTGATCAAGCAAGGGGGCCCGATGCCCGCGTCCCGGGTTCTGCCGATCATTCGTCAGGTCCTGACGAGCTTGCGCGAGGCCCATGCGCTGGGAATGCTCCATCGCGACATCAAGCCCGCCAACGTCATGGTGTTCGACTATCTGGACCAGCGCGATCTCGTGAAGCTGCTCGATTTCGGGATCGCCAAGACGTGGACCCACGATGCCGACGGCAACCCGATCGTGGACGACCTGACCGAAGACGGCACGGTGATGGGCACGCCGCGCTACATGTCTCCGGAGCAGATCGTGGGCCAACGTCTGACGCCGCAGAGTGACATCTACAGCACGGGACTGTTGGCGTACGAGATGCTCTGTGGCGCGCCGGCGGCACCGCAGACGCAGAAGACGGAGGTTGTCCGCGCGCACCTCGGGCCCGAACCCTTCGTGTTTCCACCCAACCTCGGCATCCCGCCCAGTGTCCTGGCGTTGGTCGGTGGAATGGTGAGCAAGAATCTCGGTGGGCGGTTCGGGACCGTCGATGCGGTGATCGCGGCGCTCGACCAGTGCGACACCCGTGCGGTGCCGGGGTTTCCGGCGCCACTCCCGGCCTACGCAGCTGATGACGCGACGCCGATCGGCGGCGTGCCGGTGCTCCCGGTCGCGCCGTATGCCCCGCACACGACGCAACAGGCACCTCCTCCCGCACAGCAGGCGCACGTGCCGCAGCTCGCCGGCGCGCCGCCGCCGACCACCTTCATT
>JBFIHF010000052.1:0-25291 GCA_041601915.1 Bradymonadaceae bacterium | reverse complement strand
CTCCGGATGGTATCCAATCAGCGATTCGGCTTCGGACTGCTCGTCCAGTGAGAGCAGCGCCATCAGGCGATCTTTGCGATCCTCGTCCAGCCCGACGAGCATGTCCGCGGTGTCGTCCGATGGCATCGTCTCGATCAGGGCCGCGAGGCGCTCGTCGGACAGCCGGCCCAAAAAGTCGGACAGCATCCCCGGCTCGAGCTCCGTCAACACTTCGCCGGCGATCGCGGGGTCTTTGATTTGCTCGAAGACCTGCAGCCGCTCCGCGGGCGTCATCGACGGAAACACCGCCGCGATGTCCGCCGGGTGACTCTTGGCCAGAATTCGGCGCACCTGCGTGCGGTGCTCGGTGCGCACCATGCGACGCAGCGATGACGCGAGCAGCTGGTTGGAGTCTTGTTTCATGAGCGTCTCGGTGGCACCACGGTTGAGGCGGATCGCCGATCAATACGGGTTTGCCAACTGGAGGGGTCGCGGATGCCGACCGCTCGCCACCTTGACAGATCGCGCGAATCGCTGCTAGCTACACCGGTGAACCCGTCCATCGTGACCCTCGTCGCCCCTGCCGTTGGCAAGCGCGTGGCGGGTTCCTCTGCGCAAGGAAGGAGTGAGGATGCGCTACCGCGTTCCGTTTGTCGCCGCGATCACATGCTGCGCCGCTTCGTTGACAGTCCCCGCATTTGCTGCGGACTTCACCGATCTCGCAGACGCCGCCGACGACAAAGACGATCTCATCGACGAGACGTACGACGGCTTCGATTTCGTGATCGAACCCCAGTTCGTCATGGATTTCGGATCGGCCACGATCACCCGCGAGGCCGCGTGCGTGCCCAGCGCGGCCGATCTGGTCGGCGAGGCGTCGCAGGACTTCGAGAGGTCGAATCCGCGCCTCGAGATCAATCCGGAGCGCTGCTCAGAGGCCAAGATCGTCGACAACAACGAGGCCGCGTTCGAGCGCAAGACGATGACCTTGAACATCGCGCTCAAGGCCGGCATCTACAAGGACCTCGAGCTGCGGCTCAACGTCCCCTACGTGTTCAGCGACGTGCGCGGCTTGAAGTACGCGGACGGCGTCAATGCCGCGAACTCGTCGATCGACCCCTCGCCGGAGCGCATCGCTCGGGATTCCGAGGCGGCGTTTGGCGACGGCCCGGCACCGGTCACGGACCTCGAGTTCTTCTCGACGTACCGCTACTTCGACCTCGACTCGGAGTTCATCGAGGTCGAGCGCGGCGGTTTCGCCGATCCGACCATCGGTGTCTGGTGGGCACCGTTCAACGACTATCGCGACGACACCAAGGCGACCCTCGCCGTGGGCATGGACTGGCTCATTCCGATGGCGCCGATCCGTAAGGCCGACAACGACGCCGTCGGCGGTGGTGTGCACGACTTGAAGTGGACGATCGCCTCGTCGAAGCGTTTCGACATCATCGAGCCGTACTTCGGACTGCAGTACGTGTTGGGCCTCGCGGCACCGAACTCGCCGATCAAACAGATCGACAAGGGGAACGACGGCCAGGTCTTCATCGCGCCGCCACAACGCGGCGAGATCACGATCGGCACCGAGTTCATCCCCTACGAAAACGTCGCGGATGGCAGCCGGTACAGCATCGACCTGCAATTCCGCTTCGGCTACACCAGCGAAGGACGGGACTACACCCCGCTGTCCGACCACATGGGGCGCTCGGACTGCAGCGGCAAGTCGCTCAGCGAAGTGCTCAGCTCCGACATCGAGTGCGCGTGGGTCGCTCAGCAGCCCTCGAACGCGCCTTTCTTCGGCGGAGATCCCTCGCCGATCTACGACCTCACCCGGGTCCCCGCCGGCGAAAATCCGGAGTTCGGCAACTACGACGGAATCTCCACCGTCGAGAGCTACGGCTCATACGCCGGCCGCCTGGGATTCCTGCTTCAGCCCTCGCAGTACTTCCAGCTCAAGGCGCACGTGCAGCTCAAGCATGAGCAAGAGCACATGTTGACGAATGCTCGCACGGGCCGCGACGTCGACGACAGTCTGGAGACGACCAACGACAGCACCGTCGACCTGCAAGGCCCCGATTCGGAGCTCGAGAAGAACCCGGTCTTCAACCCGACGTACGACGGCACCGGCCGACGCTTCCGCGTCCAGGAGTACAACACCTGGTCGATCTTCATCACGGCGGCGCTGAAGTTCTGAGCGCCCACGCCTTGCTCACTCTCTGTCCCACACCGATCGGCAACCTCGACGACGTGACACCGCGTCAGTTGGCGGCGTTGCGCGACGCCGACATCGTCGCGTGCGAGGACTCCCGGACCACCGGCAAGCTCTTCGAGCGCCTGCGCCTCGTCCGGCCCGACGGCAAGCCGCGCTTCGTCGCCTACCACGAACACAACGAAGAGAGCGGCGCCGCCGACCTCGTGCGGTCGTTGCAGGCGGGACTGAACGTCACGCTCGTCAGCGACGCCGGTACGCCCGCGATCTCGGACCCCGGCTATCGGCTCGTACGGGCGGCCCGCGAGGCAGGCATCCCGGTCCAGGTCCTACCCGGCGCGGTTGCCGGCGCGATGGCTGTCGCCGGCTCTGGACTCCCCAGCGATCGGTGGGTGTTCGAAGGCTTCGCGCCCCCGAAGACAGCGGGCCGTCAGACGGCATTGAAGCGCTCACGCGATAGTGGGGCCACCGCCGTCTACTACGAGTCGCCGCACCGGATCAGTGCCTTCCTCGCCGATGTCGCGGTCGTGTACGGCCCGGAGCACCAGGTCTGCGTCGCCCGCGAAATGACGAAACGCTTCGAAGAGTGGAACTACGGCCCCGCCGCCGAGGTCGCCGAGCGCTACGCCGAAGGAGCGAAAGGCGAGCTGGTCGTCGTCGTGGGCCCCGCCGCGGTGGCTGTGATGGACGACGTCGACGTCTGGATCGAGAAGATGATCGAAGCCGGCGTCGCGCCGTCCGCGATCAAGGCCGTCGTGCACGGAGTTTCTGGATTGTCGAAGTCCGAAGTCTTCGCGCGTATGGAGCGCTTCAAGCGCTGACCGTTGGAGCGGAAATCTTCTTGCGGCCCGACGTAAGTGCCGGTTAACGTTCGGGACCACTAAAACTTTTGAGGGAAAGTTATGAAACGCCTGACCATGGTCATCGCGTGCGCCACGATGCTGTGCGCGTGCGGGAAGAACAACGACAACCCATCGACGAACAACACCACGGCCAACAACACGACGGCAAACAACACGACCGTCAACAACACGACCGTCAACAACACGACCGTCAACAACACGACCGTCAACAACACGACCGTCAACAACACGACCGTCAACAACACCACCAACACCACAAACTACACGCCATATGAGTGGGTCTGCTCGGAGGTGACGCCATCGGGCACCGTCGATATTTCACGCGGTACTTGGAGCGTCACTGCCGCTTGCATCGGCGAAGACCCATACGGCCCGCTGTACCAGCTGTGTGCCGGTGCGGTGATCACCGACTTCAACAGCACGAACGCTGGCGGATTCCAGCACATCAATGCAGACGACACCTACGTTTTCTACGGGTGGCTCGATGCGGAGGTTGGGATCTTCATGCCGCAGGACTGCGTGTCGCGCATCGGAGCAGGCGACTGCGCCGCGACCCAGGGCTTGCTCGACACGTTTGTGGCGGATGCCGGCGCGACGGGAACCGTCACATGCGCGGATGGGCCCAGCGGCGGCTGCGAGTGCGACGTGAGCGGCCAAGCAAGCGTCCGCCAGATCGGCACGATCACAGCGGCCGGAGAAGGTACGGCGACCCTGAACTTCTTCGGCGACGCCGGCGCTGAATCGAGTGACTGGCGCTTCTCGTCGGACGGGATCAACGGACAGTGGCAAGAGATCGCCACCGGATCGAGCTGGAGTGCCGAGGCCGGTGGCGCCGCGACGGCATGTGAGATCTACTGCAACGGCTTCCTCGCCAACTGCAACGACGCCGCAGGAGTCACGGCATACACCGACCTCGCCGACTGCACGACGCAGTGCGCAGGCTTCACCGTCGCAGGCAGCGAGCAGACGACCGGTGACAGCCTCGAGTGCCGTACCTACCACCTGTACGTTTCTGCGGACGCCTCCGACGACACCAACCAGGCGACACACTGCCCCCACGCGCAGGCGACCGCCACCGCGCCCTGCGCGAACTAACCCGACGGCCAAGAAAAGCGAGACGGCCCGCACCTACCGATGCGGGCCGTCGTTGTTTCCTCGTCCGCCGGGTCCGCTACTCAGTGACGCGCTCGAACAGAGCCGCGGCACCCATCCCACCGCCGATGCACATCGACACGATGCCGTAGCGGCCGTTTCGCGCTTCGAGCTCACGAAGCAGTGTGCCGGTCATGCGCGTCCCGGAGACGCCCAGCGGGTGACCGATCGCGATCGCGCCGCCGTTCGGGTTGAGCTTCTCGGCCGGCACGCCGAGCTCGCGGCCGCAGTACGCGGCTTGAGCGGCGAAGGCCTCGTTGATCTCGAACACGTCGATGTCGTCGATCGTCAGCCCGGTCTTCTCGAGCAGCTTGCGGATCGCCGGCACAGGGCCGATGCCCATGATCTCGGGCGGGACACCAGCGACCTGGAACGCGCGGTAGACGCCGAGGGGCTTGAGGCCCAGCTCATCCGCCTTCTCCCGCGACATCATCACGACCGCAGCCGCACCATCGGTGAGCGGCGACGCCGTACCGGCCGTGACGCTTCCCTTGGGATTGAACACGGGGCGCAGCTTCTGCAGCACCTCGAAGGTCGTGTCCGGGCGCGGCCCATCGTCACGATCCACCGTGACTTCGGTCCACTTTCCGTCGCGGCCGATCACTTCGGTCTTCATCGGCACGATCTCGCCGGCGAAGTAGTTCTTCTCCCACGCCGCGGACGCCTTCTTGTGCGACGCGACGGCGAAGCGGTCCTGGGTCTCGCGGTCGACACCGAATTTGGCCGCGACGTTCTCGGCCGTCGTGCCCATCGGCGTGTAGACCTCGGGGTGCTCGTCCATCATCTCGGGGCTCGCCGAGAACTTGTTTCCGCTCATCGGCACCATCGACATCGACTCCGTACCCCCCGCGATGACGATATCGGCGGCGCCGAGCATGATTCGCTCCGCACCGATCGAGACCGTCTGGACACCGGACGAGCAAAAGCGGTTCACCGTCATCCCCGGCACGCTGTCCGGAAGTCCGGCCGCGATCGACGCGATCCGTGCGACGTTCATGCCCTGCTCACCTTCCGGCATCGCGCAGCCCATAATCACGTCGTCGACGTCTTCCGGCTTCACGCCCGGCGCCCGCTTGAGGGCCTCACGAATCACGTGGGCGGCCATCATGTCCGGGCGCGTGTCCTTGAGCTGACCCTTGTGGGCGCGTGTGAACGCCGTGCGAGCGTACGAGACGACTACTGCTTCTTTGATTTCCATCGGTATCTCCTCTGCGGCCACACATCGACCGGTGACGTCTCTTAGTTACGAAGTGGCTTGTTGGTCATGAGCATGTGACCCATGCGGTCCTGCGTCTTCTCCTCGCCGCACAGCGACAGGAAGACTTCGCGCTCGAGGTCCAGGATGTCCTGCTCGCTCACGAGAACGTTCGGCGTCACATTGCCACCGGTGAGCACGTGTCCGAGCCGCTTGCCGATGTACCGGTCGTAGGCGCTGACCTGGTTGTTCTGCTCCATGCTGTAGAGCATCGCGTCGACGGTCGCCGCGCCATCACGGCCCGGCAGGCGGAACGACATCGGGCGCGGCGGGCGGAAGCCAGCGTTGGCCATGCCCAACGCGCGCTCTTTGGCGTCACGAATCCGGTGCTCGCGATTCAATGAGACGCCGTCGGTGAGCTGAAGGAAGCCCAGCTCGCGCGCTTCTTCGGCCGACGTGGCGACCTTCGCCATCCCGATCGTCATGAAGACGCCCTGCAGGATCCCCATCGGATCGGCGATGTCTTTGTTGTCGGAGTGACGGCCGAACACGTTGCGCATCAGCTGCAACGTACCGCCGCCGCCCGGGATGAGGCCGACGCCGACTTCGACGAGGCCCATGTACGTCTCCGCCGCAGCTTGCATGGCGTTGCCCGCCATGCTGACTTCACAACCGCCGCCGAGCGCGAGGCCGGACGGCGAGGTGACGACGGGCTTCCAGCAGTTGCGCAGTCGCTGGTTGGCCTGCTGAAACTTCGCGATCATCTCTTCGATCGCGTCCCATTGCTCCTGCTTGGCCGCGCCGAGCACCAGCATCAGGTTGGCACCGACGGAGAAGTTCTCCGCCCCGTTACCGACCACCAGACCGTTCCAGTCGTTGCCTTCGATCTCGTCGACGGCCTTGTGCATGGCGTCCATCACGTCGCCATCGATCGAGTTCATCTTGGTGTGGAACTCGAGCAGTCCCACCCCGTCGCCGATGTCTCGGAACGAGGCGCCGTCGTTCTTCCAGACCACATTGTTCTCGGTGCGCTTGAGCACTTCGAACGAGATCTCCCGCTCGTCGGTCGGCACGGGCTCGTACTTGCCTTCGCGATAGTCGTAGTAGAGCTCGGTGTTGCCGTCCCACTTGTAGAACGTCTCGTTTCCGGCCGCGACCATGTCCGTGAGCCAGTGCGGGTAGTCGATCTTCGCGGCGTCCATCGCGGCGAGGGCCCACTGCACGCCGATCGCGTCGAACGTCTGGAAAGGACCGATGTCCCAGTTGAAGCCCCAGCGCATGCCGCGGTCGACGTTGACGATGTCGTCAGCGATCTCGCCCAGCCGGCGCGCGGAGTAGGCGAGCGACTTGAGCGTCACGAACCGCGCAAACTGCGCAGCCTGGTCTTCGCCGTCCACCACGACCTTCTTAATGCGCGCCGCCGGGCTGCCTTTGGCGGCCGACGTCGATGCGAACTCCTTCTTGTCCCGCGGGCGGTACTCCAGCGTCGCGAAGTCGATGACCTCGATGTCGCCACTGGCGCCTTTGCGCATGAACCCTTGCTTGGCCTTGGAGCCCGTCCAGCCCTTCTCCACCAGCGTCAGCATGAACTGCGGGACCTTGAAGATCTCGCGCTCCTCGTCGGCTTCGAGCGTGTCGTAGCAGTTCGTCGCCACGTGCACGAAGGTATCCAGCCCCACGACGTCGGCGGTGCGGAACACCGCCGAGCTCGGCCGGCCCATCGGCTTGCCGAAGATCACGTCCACGTCTTCGACGCGCATGTCGAACTTCGACATGTTGTGCATGATCGTCATCATCCCGTGCACGCCGATGCGGTTCGCGATGAAGTTCGTCGTGTCCTTGCCGAACACGATCCCCTTGCCGAGCACGTCGCGTCCGAACGCGACGAGCGCTTCCACGACCTCCGGCTTGGTGTCCGCGCCCGGCACGATCTCGAGCAGCTTCATGTAGCGCACGGGATTGAAGAAGTGCGTGACCGCGAAGCGGCTGCAGAAATCGGCGCTGCGCCCTTCCAGCATCCCCTCGATCGACAGACCGGAGGTGTTCGAGCAGATGATCGCGTCCTTGTGGGCGTGATCCTCGACCGCATCAAACGTCGCCTGCTTGATGCTCATCTTCTCGGGGACCGCCTCGACCACGAAGTCGGCGTCGGCGATCCACGACATGTGATCGCTGATGTTGCCCGGCGTGATCAGTTCGACATCCTTGTGCGTCAGAATCAAGGACGGCTTGTCCTTCATGATGCGCTCGATCGCCCCGACCGCGAAGCGGTTGCGGAACGACGGATCGCTCGTATCGTCGCCGGGTCCCGGATTGGGGGGCACGATGTCGAGAAGAACGCAGGGAATGCCGGCGTTAGCGAGGTGCGCAGCGATGCCGCGCCCCATCACTCCACCGCCGATGACGGCTGCTTTGCGGATGCGTTTGGTGGCCATGCTCTGTCCTGTTTCGGAGGGCTCTGGATTCACGCGATCCATAACGGATGCGTCCGCCGATGTCACCCGTAACCCGTGTCACGCGCGCCGGGCATCAGATGCGCGAGATTGGGCGCGGATTCGCGCCAAACCGGACACCGCTTCTCGCAAATTCCGTGCATCGCCTTGCGCCGTGGCCCTCGACTCGATAAAAGTCCCGCGCAGTCTGGAGGTAGCAATGATCGAACCGCAAGAAGTCGAGCGCATGATCACGGAGTCCATTCCGGGAGCGCGAGTGTTCGTCACCGATCTTACGGGAACGCGGGACCACTACAGCGTCGTCGTCGTGGCAACGCAGTTTGAGAACCAACTCCCGATCAAGCAGCATCGCCTGGTCAATGCCGCCCTCGCGGCGCCACTGAGCACGGGCGCGCTTCACGCGTTGCAGCTCAAGACGTTGACGCCCGCGGAATACGACAAGCAGTAGCCAGGAATGACACCCCACGAGTGCGCGTTGACCGCAAACTCGATGGCACCGAGGCACATCATGAATGAAGGCAAAAAAATCTCTCTCCCCGTCATCGGCGGCGACGCCGTGACCACCGAAGCACCGCGCACGCGCTCGCAAGGCGGCGACGTCATGAGTGAGATCGCGAACGAGGTCACCTCGAACAAGATCGTGCTCTATATGAAAGGCACCCCCTCCCAGCCGATGTGCGGGTTTTCAGCGCGCGTCGCGGGAATCTTGGACACCTACGGGGTCCCGTATCACGCCGTGAACATCCTCGCGGACCCGGAGAAACGGCAGGCGATCAAGGTCTTCAGTGACTGGCCCACGATCCCACAGATCTACCTGCACGGGGAGTTCCTCGGCGGGTGCGACATCCTCTCGCAGATGTACGAGAGCGGTCAGCTCGACGAGTTGCTCAGCGCTTGAACGCCCGACCCGGCGATCACCACGCGCGGCATCCTTGACATTGGCGGCGAGCGACTTTAGGCTCCGTCGTCTCCGAAGGCTCCGAAAAACTGGGGCCATGGCTGAACAACGTGTTTTGAGTATTTGATTATGGTCCGACTCCGACTCCAGCGTCACGGCGCCAAAAAGCGCCCCTTCTACCGCGTCGTCGCGGCTGACAAACGCGCGCCGCGTGACGGCCGCTTCATCGAGCTTCTCGGGACGTACGATCCGCTCACTGAGCCACCGATCGTTCGCCTGAACAAAGAGCGAGTCGACTACTGGGTCGGCGTCGGTGCGCAGCCCAGCGAAACGGTAAACGCGCTGATCAAGAAGCTCAACGACGGCAGCGCCGTCGACCTCTCCGCGGCCGGTGCAGACCACGCCGCGAAGAAAGCGAACGCCCAGGCGAAGCAAGCCGAGCTCGAAGCCAAGCGCGCCGAAACGCGTAAAGCGCTCGAAGCTGCGGCGAAGACCGCCGAAGCCGAGGCTGCGAAGGCCGAAGCGGAGACGAAAGCTGCCGCCGCCGCCGCCGCCGCCGAGAAAGCGGCCGCCGCCGATGCCGCGAAAGCCGTCGAACTCGCTGCCGCCAAGGAAGCGAAAGACGACGAGACCAAGGCTGCGAGCGAAGCTCGTGCCGAAGAGACCGCCGAAGCTGCGGTCGCCAAAGCCGCCAAGGATGCCGAGGCTGCTGCAGCCGAAGCCGCTCCGGCCGCCGACGCGCCTGCTGCCGACGCGCCTGCTCCCGACGCTCCGGCCGAAGAAGCCGCCAGCGAAGAGGAGTAATCGCCCTCGCTGGCCCCTCCCCTTGCCTCGCGGTTTTTATGTCTGAAGTACTCGACCCGGCCAAAACCTACGAGGAGCTCGTGCGATTCATCGCGCGGTCTCTGCTCGACACCGATGACTTTCAGGTCACGAGTTCGGACCGGGGTGGACAGCTGACGATCAAACTCGCCGCCCCCGAAGAACTTCGTGGGCGTGTCATCGGCAAGGGCGGGCGCATCGCGCGCTCGATCCGAACGTTGCTGGAAGCGGCAGCGGTCGGCACCGATCACCAACCGACGCTCGACATCGTCGATTAAACACACTCTGGCGCAGATGAGCGACGCCGTCGTCATCGGGAAGTTTGGCCGCGCACACGGCGTGCGTGGCGAAGTCCGCCTGTTCGTCTTCAACCCCGATTCGACACTGGTCGCGGCAGACGTCGAGCTCACGCTCGTCGGCGCCCCCGCGGGCTCCGTTGTCGTCACGTCGGTGCGTCAGGCGGACAAGTTCCTCATCGTCACCGTCGACGGCATCACCGATCGTGAGGGCGCCGAACGGCTGCGCAGTCGCGAAGTGTCGGTTCCACGCGACACGCTCCCTGAGCCCGACGACGACGAGTTCTACCTCGTCGACGTCGTCGGATTCGAGGTGTGGGCCGCGACGTCCACGGGCGACGAACCCCGGCTCCTGGGCCAGGTCAAGGGATGGCTCGACATCGGGCCGCACGACATCATGGCCGTGACGGGACCCGAGATCAGTGGACGAATGCTCGTCCCCCACGTCGATCACGTGGTCGAGCGCATCGACTTCGACCTCGGGCGCGTGCAGCTGCAACCGCTCGATCAATGGGCCGCGGAGGACGCGTGAGCTTCGCGATCGAGATCCTCACGCTGTTCCCCGAATTCTTCGATTCCCCGCTCTCCACCAGCCTGATCGGCAAAGCCTGCGACGCAGAACTCGCCACGGTGCTGCGCACGAACATCCGCGACTTCGCGACGGACAAGCACCACACCACCGACGACCTGCCATTTGGCGGCGGAGCCGGAATGGTGCTGAAGTGCGAACCGGCGGTCGGCGCGCTGGAAGCCGCCCGTGATCGCAATCCGAGCCTGCCCCGCATCTATCTGACCCCGCAAGGTGAACGGTTCACCCAGGCGATCGCGGCCGAACTCGCGGCGGGCCCCGGCATGATCCTGTTCTGTGGCCACTATGAAGGCGTGGACGAGCGCGTTCGTGAAGGCTGGATCGATCGCGAGATCTGCATCGGCGACTACGTGCTCACCGGCGGCGAGCCTGCGGCGTTGGTGCTGCTCGACGCCGTCGTGCGCCTCGTCCCTGGTGTCGTCGGCAATCCCGAGAGCCTCGTCGAGGAGTCCTTCACAGACCCCCGACGCATCGAACACCCGCACTACACGCGGCCTCGCGACTTTCGGGGGATGGAGGTGCCGGAGGTGCTGCTCAGCGGGCATCACGCCAAGATCGAGGCGTGGCGACGCGAGCAGTCCGAAGCCCGCACGCGCTCCCGCCGCCCTGACCTCATCGACGATTAGCGCCTACGTAAAGCCGACCAGTGATCCGCGGGTCCGCTGGTCCGCGGGTCCGCGGGTCTCCGCTCAGATTCAAACTTGGACCCTCCCTCAAAGCTAAGAACCACCACGCGAAGCGCCGAGCAGCCCCCCGGTCCGCTTCGCGTGCTCACCGGCCGACCGCGTAGGCCGGGCGCTACCCGGCGCTTCGCGGGGTGGTGCGCTGGCCGGAGTACGGGTCCAGTTTGAGTTTGAGCGGGGACCAGCAGACCAGCAGACCAGCGGACCCGCGGAACAGCAGACCCGCGGATCGAACGGCGACTAGCGACGGCGGCGGGCGAGCGCGAGGGCGAGGAGGCCCACGAGGAACCCGCCGGAGCCGCCGGCCGCGGTGCCGCAGCCATCGCCACCGCCGCAGCCACCACCGCCGACCTCTTTGTCCGCGACGGCGTCCGGATTACCGTCGAAGTTCGAGTCGACGCCCGGATCTCCCGGAAAGCGGTCGCTGTAGCCAGGGTAGATGTCGTCGCAGGTCGGCTTACGCGGCACCGTGAAGCGGCTCTGGGCTGGTAACGACGACGGGCACACGACGCCCTGGATGTCGATGTTCGGGTTCTCGACGAGCCAGCCGAAGTCGCCGCAGTTGCTCGGCGTGGGCGCACAGGCACGAACATTGTCCATCGGCACCGTGTAGTCGCGCGCACCCGCATCACCCGTGAAGAGCACCGACGGACGGCACGCGGGGACCGAATCCTGCGCGTTGGGAACCGCGAGTCCGGTCGCTCCACAGTCGCAGGTCGCGAAGCCACCGACGTCCAGACACGAACCCGATCCGCAGGTCGACGGCTTGCAGGCCGTCGGCAGCGTCAGGCCGCCCGCGGCGAGGTCGACGGTCCCGACTTGCGGGACGCAGGTGACGCTGGGTGCGCCGTCGAGGTCCGTGAACTGGCGGGCCTTGAATCCGCCCTCACAGATGCAGCCGGCCTCGCCGGCCGCGTCCACGGCACAGATCCCGCGACCGCAGTACGTCGACGCGCAGTCCACGAGCAGCTCCACCGAGTCGTGCAGGTCGCGGTCGATCACGTCGGACTCGCATCCCCACATCTGGCGACGCTGGCCGGTGATCTGTAGCCGACCCTGGACCGGCATCGTGGATGCGGGGCCGAAGACGGGGTCGAACGACATCTCTTCGGGCGACAACCGCGTCGTGATGCGGCTGAGGTGGGTGTAGTTGGTCCGCAGCTCGTCGAGCAGCGTGTACCCCGCGACGAGGTCCGTCTGCTCACCGCAGTCGTCGGCATCGAAGCCAGCGAGCGGACACTGACACAGGCCGTCGAACCCGATTCCGCAATTGTCCGACTCGCCGCCTTCGCAGCAGTTGTCGAACACCGGCGCCGGAACGTCGCCGGCGTACTCGATTACGAAGCCGTCGCCGCCCGCCTCGTCGATCGCGCGGGCCATCACCATCGGGTAGTTCACGCGTCCGTTCGCATCGGTCGAGATGTCGGCCGGGTTGATCGCGACGACTGGGTGATTCTCAGGGGCGAAGTACGAACCGCTGTTGAGGACGTACGCCGTCACGGTGAGATGCGGTTCGGCGGCGACAGCCGTGAGCTGCAGCGGAATCATCGGCTTGGTGGACTCGTAGCGCATCTTGAGCGGCTTGATCTGCTCGGCGGTCGCGCCGGCGATGAGCTTGCTGGCCACGAAGACCATGCCCGCGTCGAGGTAGGGCTGCATGTACGGCGTCATCGTGTCGTTGACGATGAAGCCGTTGTCGTTGAGCCACTGCACCGCGAGCCCCGCTTCGGCGGCCGTGAAGACGACCGTGTCGTAGTCGCCGACCTGCTCGCGCTTGAGCACTTCGACGGGCGGTGTTTCCGGACTGTTCTGACCGCCGTTCGTGGCGTTGTTCCCGCCGAAGTTGTCCGTCGGGGACGCAGCGTTGTTTCCATCGAACTCGCTGTCGGGGAACGGGCACTGCGGGCTGTCATGGTAGGCACACGTGAACTCAGGATCCGGACACAGCGACGGTTGGCTGACCGTGACGACGGGCGCCGTCAGACCATCGAGCAATCCGAACACGGCGTCGCTGCCGATCTCGAAGTCGGGGACCGTCGGTGCGGGCACGAGCCACGCGAACTGTTCGGGGCGACCCGCAAAGCGGATCAGAACGTGCGCCGTGACGTGGATGCCGTCGGGCTCGACCTCGAAGATGATCTGTTCGGCCTGCTGATTGACGGCGAACTCGCTGTCGTCGAACTCGGGGATCGGCGGCGACAGACATCCGCACGCCTCGGCTTCGGCGACATCCCATCCCCAGGCTGTAAGGCCGACCGAGGCAGTAAGCACCGCCACAGCTACACTTGATCTCGTGAGCATCCTTCCTCCGTAACCCCGCAGCGCAGGGAGTGATTTGATTGCCGCGACAGTCAGCAATGAACGTGCCCAACCCCCACGTCGTCGGGTTGGGCCAAGCGGGGTGCGGTGACGCGGCGAGTACACCTTCGAGCAGCGCCGTCCTTCCGACATCAATGTCGCGAAAACGGGCGTGAGCACACGGAAAACTGAGGCTGAACTACTTCGCGATCTGCCAGCTGACCCCGGTTCGCGGTGTGGCCTCGGCGCGCGTAATCCCCAGCGTATACGTGGCCCCCGGCGACAGGTCCCACCACAGCCACGTCTGTGTGTCTCCGTTGCCCAACGCGCGCGCCGCAGACTTCACCGGTTCGCCGTCCACGGTGGCTGCGACGGCGCCGCTGAGCACCAGTGTGTAGCCGTCGACCGCCTCGGCGCCGTTGTTGTGAACCAGCCACGTGCCGTCGCCCACCTCGTCGAAGACGACCTGACTCGCGCGACGGGTATACGACGCGAGCCGTCGAATCCCGACGAAGTCGAAGCGCTCACCCTCGGACAGTAGCTCCACTTCACCGAGGGCCCGGGCGAGGTCGTCCTGGATCGTCCAGTGCCCGGCACGCTCGGGTTCGAGCAACGCCTCGGCCGAGGCGGCCACCAGCGGGTTGCGGGTCGCGACGATCGGGATCTCCAGAATCGCAATGCCTCGGGCGTCGGCGAGCCGCGACAGGTAGGTCGATGACAGCGCCTGCATCACGACATCCTTGCGCCGACCGGTCAGCTGTGTCGCCTGCCACGTCGCGGCCTCGCCGGCCATGCCGGGGATCGACGTGCGCTGCCCGTTGCCGAACAGGTTCGGGAACTTGCCGTCGAACGTGCGCGAGGCGCGGAGCAGCGCGCGGTCGGGTTGCGCCAGGGCCGCCGCCCACGCTGTGCAGTCGGACGGCCGGAGTTCCGCCTCCGGCACGAGTTCGATCGTCGTGGCGGAGACCGCCGTGACGAGCTCGGCGAATACGGCATCATCCGCCGCGTATGCCGCGGGGACCACGATGGTGCCTCCGACCTCGAGGCCTGCGAGCCCACCGTTGCCATGGCGCGCGTCTTTGGGTGACGAGTGACCAAACGCGATCGTGCGTGCCCGCACCGCGTAGTCTTCGGCACTGGCCGATGCGGCATCTTGGAACCGCGGGTCCTCAACGTGCAGCGGATCGAAGAAGATCGGCACGACGGCGCTCGCGACGCCCTTCGGCAGCCGCCCGCGGGCGGCGTCCGGCACGGCGCCGAATGAGATCGTCACCGAGGGCGTGAGCGCAATCTGGAGTTCGGCGAGTTGCTTTTCGCAGCCCTCGCGGGTCTCGTGCAGCTCCGGGTCCCACCAGTGAAACTGAACGACGTAGCCGCCGGCCTCACTCGCCGCCAACGTCACGCGTTCGGCGCTCCACTGCGACAGCGAGACCACGTCGTTTCCGCGCCGCCACACCACCGGTCCCGACGTGAGGGCGTCCAGCACCGTGGCGGTGCCCGCGAACGGCACGCGCATGAGCGCACCATCGACGTAGGTGAGTTCGCCGTCGGGCAGCGTAATCGCGCTGACGATCGGTTCGGTCAATGCGGCGCGAGTCGCCGACAGGGAGCCCTCGAACAGCGTGTGCGGACTGCCGGTCGCGAGCTTCCATTCGAACCGCGCCGGGTTGCCCGCATACTCCCCGAGGCCCACGAGCGCCTCGCGCAATCCGCGCTCCTCGTGCTTCCAGCGCACCTGCATCCCCACGGGCTGCGGCGCGAGCATCTCGACGCCACCGACCGTGAGCAACGCGCGGTCCACGTCGATGGACCCCGGCGTCGCGTTGTCCGTGACGGTCCAGGGCATCGGGCGCTCGAACAGTCCCACGGCGGCCACGGGCGCCGGCGGGGGAGTCGACAACCATCGGTACGCGACGATCGCACCGAGCACGCTGACAAGCACTGCGGCACCAATGCCGATGATGAGGTTCCGACGCATGGTTCCCTATACACCAGATGGCCGGTCGCGCCGATCCGCGAGCGTCAGAAATCTGTGACGACGACCGCCCACCTCGGAGTTTCTCGTCACGCGGCGAGGGTCGTCATCGCGGCCTCGGCCCGCCGCGGCGCACGATAGCGCGCCGATCGATGATCCACGGCCGTCGACTCCGGTTGGAGCGCAGCTTGCAGGTCTCGACGGCACTTCGAGGAGATGAAATGGAACGCATGTGGTGGATACCCCTGACGCTGACTTGCTGCCTGGTCGCTTGCGGTGGTCCGGGTACCGAGAAGACGGACTCGGACTGGGACCTGAACGAGAACAACCAGATCGCCAACAACGAGACCGCGAACAACGAGACCGCGAACAACGAGACGGCGAACAACGAGACGGCGAACAACACGGTGGTCATCCAGCCTCCCGTGACCAACGCCAACAATGTCGTGAGCTGTCTGGCGTCGACCCCCGAACGGCACCGGTCGACGGTCAGCGCGTGCGACGACGCCCGCGGACCGGGTGCGACCGTCCCGGTCGACGAGCTCGAGTTCGCGCAGTGCCAGACCGACGACGAGTGTACCGACGGCGCAAACGGCCGATGCGTGGGCAATAGCCACGACAGCTATTACTGCACTTACGACGAATGCTTCGCGGATGCGGAGTGCGGTTCCGGCGCCGTTTGCGAATGCGGAGGCGGGTTCCGCAGCGATCACAACATCTGCCTGCCCGGCAACTGCGCCACCGACGCAGACTGCGGCACCGGGTACTGCAGCCCCTCGCAGGGTGACTGCGGCGCATACTTTGGCACCGTCGCGTACTTCTGCCACACGTGCGAAGACGAGTGCGTCAACGACACCGATTGCGGTAACGATGGCGACCCATGGGGCAGCTACTGTATGTACGACCAGGGTGTCGGACACTGGCGATGCTCAGACAGTCAATGCGCTGGATAGGAGAAGTGATGATGTCGAACTGGAAACTTGGATGTGTGATCGCAGTGCTCGCGGCCGGCTGTAGCGCTGAGCCGAGCGATAAGACGAACAACGCCGCGAACAATGGGTCGAACAACAGTTCGAACAACGCCTCGAACAACGGAACGAACGCCGCGAACAACGAGACGTCCGGAACCAACGGCACCAACGGCACCAACGGCACCAACGGCACCAACGGCACCAACGGCACCAACGGCACCAACGGCACCAACGGTGTCCTGTGTCCGATCGTGGAGCCCGAGTACCATCGTCCCGCGGGAACGTCGTGTGATGACCTTCGCGAGCCCGGCCAGGCCGACGCCACGGCGATGGGCGAGTGCCAGGGCGATGCGGACTGCCCCGACGGGCGTAACGGGCGCTGCCTGTTCCAACCTCGGATTGGCACCACCTACTGCAGCTACGATGCGTGTTTGCAGGACTCCGAGTGCGGCGCCGGCGAGGCCTGCGATTGCGGTGCTGTCGGGACGACCGCCCCGAATGTCTGCAAGCCGGGCAACTGCACGTCGGACGCGGATTGCGGTGACACCGGCTACTGCAGTCCAACCCAGGGCAGCTGCGGCGCCTACGAAGGAAACATCGGTTTCTACTGCCACACCTGTGCCGACGAGTGCGTCACGGACAAGGACTGCGGCGGCGACCCGTACACCACGTACTGCGCCTACGATCCAGGCCTGGGGCATTGGGCCTGCTCCAGTTCCCAGTGCGCAGGATAGGACCACCGAGATGAGGCTCCTCCTCCCGTTGGTTCCGCTGCTCGTGGCGGCCTGTGTGGGCGAGCCCGCACCAGAGCCCGCGGACGCGGACTCGTTGGAGCGCTTCGTCGAGATTGGGCCGGCCTTCCTCGCCGACGTCCAAGTGCGGCGCGATGCGCTCGAAGCGAGCCTCGTCGCGCCATCCAACGGCTACGCTCAGCTTCGGCTCGCGAACTACGGCGTCGCGGGCCGCTGGGATGCCCTACCGGTGCGAAACTTCGCCGTGCGCGCTGTCACAACCTCCGACATCGGGCAGTTTCGCGCCCTCCCCTATCGGCCGACGGCCGGCGAGTTTGCGCCCGTCTTCACCGATCAGCTCCAGTGGACCCACGAATCGCTGATGGAACTTGGTCGGCACGCGTTCCATAACTACCCGCTCGAGCTCTCGAACCGGTTTTCGGCGCCCCTCGAGGACGACGACGCGGTCGACGAGTTCGGTCTGTGGCGCGACGGCGACCGGATCGGTGGCATCGTTCGGGCCAAGTTGCCCGATGGCTCCGAGACGTTCGCCACAACATGCGCCACGTGCCACGCGTCGGTGCTCGACGGCGAGCTCGTCGACGGACGCGCAAACGCCGCGGTCGATCACAGCGCGATGTCGCGCCGACTGGGTGGCCTACAAGGCAGCGACTGGGGCCGCGGAGCCGTCGATGTCACCTCCGATGGCGTCGACAACCCGGTCGCCATCACCGATCTGCGCGCCATTCGGCACCAGAAGCGCCTCCACTGGGCCGCGACACTGCACAACTCACCCGAAGCGCTCGTCGTGCGTGTCGAGACCCTGATGATCACTTCCGCCAACGAGGCGATGCGACCCCCACGCGAGGTCGCGATCGCCCTCGCCTACTACCTGTGGTCGCTCGGCGACGAACCGGTCGCTCCGATCGCGACAGCCGGCAGCCAGGTCTTCAATCGCGAATGCGCGAGCTGCCACGGCACCCAGGACGCCGTCCCGCTGGCGATGGTGGGCACCGACCTCGCCGCTGGCATGTCGACCACGCGCGGCACAGGAACTTGGCGCGTCCCCTCCCTCGTCGACGTCGGCACGCGATCCCAGTTTTTACACCAGGGGACGATTAAGTCGCTCGACGCACTGTTCGACCCCGCACGGCTCGACGAGACGCCTGGCCATGTGTTCGGCACCAACCTGCGCGCCGACGATCGAGCCGCCCTCCTGGGCTACCTGCGTACGTTGTAGGTGTCAGCCGAACGAGGCGTGTGGCAACCCGCCATCCACGCACAGCGTCGTCCCATTGATGTAGGGGTTCGTCACCACGAAGTGCACGGCCTGCGCGATGTCATCGGCTGTGCCGACGCGCCCCGCCGGCAGCGCGTTCGCCATGCGGTTCATGATCGCGTCGAGCGTCTCGTCGGGCACGCCGGTCCAGTACGTCGTCCGCAATGTACCCGGTGAGATCGAGTTGACCCGTGTCGGCCCGAGTTCCAATGCCAGGGTTGGCACTACGGCGTCGATCGCTCCGTTGACCGCGGCGATGTTGGCCATGCCGTGCAGCGCGCGGCGCGACGCGCCACCCGAGAACAATGTGATCGACCCGCCCGAGCGGATGTGGCGCGCCCCGGCGCGCGCAGCCGTGATCTGGACCCAGAACTTCCCGTCGAAGGTCGCCCGAAACGCCTCGTCGGTGATGCCGATGAACTCCCCGCCGCGATTCGTGGCTCCCGCCGTGATCACGAGGTGATCGAACTCGCCGACTCGCGTGAAGAAGGCTTCCACGGCCTCGACGTCCTGGCCATCGACGCTCTCCGCCGACATTCGACCGGCGTAGCGGGCGAGGTCGGTCTCGACCTGAGCCACGTTCCGACTCGCCACGATCACCTCGGCACCGTCGTCCGCAAGTCGCTTCGCCGCCGCGAGGCCGGCGCCAGAGCCACCTCCGAAGACGACGACTCTCTTCCCATTCAACGTGTTCACGCCCGCTCCTGCATGACGAAGGTCCAGTCACGTCCGTGGCCACCAGCCATCGCGAGGTGGATCCACAGAATCGCCAGATTCTCGACCACTGCCGCGTTGCGCAGCGGTCCCGCGTCAACGACCCGGAAACCCGCCTGCTCGGCCAACGCGGTGACCGCCTCCTTCGCACCGGCGTCGTCGCCGGCGAGGAATACTTGAGCAGCAGCGCTGCCGGGCAGGCTCGGATCGGCGTGAAACTCAGCGCCGAACGTGTTGAAGCCCTTCACCACCCGCGCACCAGGCGCGGCCGCCGCGATCGCCGCGGCATTCGAACCCTCCGCCGGGGGCGCCCAGATCGGCCCGCCGTCCCAGGTCATCGAGTTCGTGCAATCCACAACAACCTTTCCCTCGAGCTGGGGCGCGAGCTCACGCGCGAGCTGCGCGACAATCGACCCGGGGACGGCGAGGAGCACGACCTCCGCCCAGTCGGCCGCGGCTGCGACGGTGTCGACCGAGGCGTCGTCCGCGCAGCGCTGCAGCAGCGAGGCCACCGCGTCGTCGCCATCGCGGGCCCCGAACTTGACCGAGACGCCCGACCGCGACAGTCGTGCCCCAAGATTTCCGCCCACGTTTCCCGTCCCAATCACCGTCACTCGCTTTCCCATCGCGTCTCCCTCCGCTGAGTTTGTGTAGCTGCAATCTAGCCACTATCGGCCGCGTCATGTCATGAAAGATCTGCATGGGGCGCTATGAAACATGGCCATGAAAGCCTTGAGGATTCGCTGCTTACCATCTCCCGAGTCCGACGAGCCGCCGATCCGGCGGGCGCGGCAAATCCAAAGGGAGCGACCATGCAAAGCCTCACGACCATCATGTTGACGATCACCCTCGCCGCGTCCGCGTGCGGACCCACAGACCAGAACGACGACGCGAGCAACATCCCCACCAAGCCCGGCCCAGCCGTTGTCGCCTCATTCGACGGAGCGTCGTGGTTCCTCCCGGAGAGCGTCGCCTACCATGACGAGCTCGCCTACATGAGCTTCCTCAACGGCGCCGTTTCGACGGTCGATGCGGAGGGCTCGGTCACTGAGTTCGGATACGTCGCGATCGATCCGCCGGGCTCGGCGTACGGCCTTGGCGTGAGCGTCGGTGCGGACGGCACCGTGTTTCTCGCCATGGCGAAAGCGTCGGCGACGAGCGCCTTTCCCGCCGGCATCTACGCGATCGCCCCGTCCGGCGGGCCCGGCGAATTGCTGGCGAGCCACCCCGAACTCTACATCCCCAACGATGTGGATTCGGACGACGCGGGGAACCTCTACATCACCGCGGACGGACGCATCTACAAGTTTGAGGGCACCACCCCCGGCGTCGCAGACGTGTGGGCCGAGGGGAGCCTGCTGGCGTCATCAGACGGCAGCGCGGACGCACCGTGTGGCGCACGGACGTCGCCGTTCCCGATTGGCGCCAACGGCATCGAGGTCGCCGGGGGCCGTGTCGTGGTGGGGAACACCGAGTCCGGTGCGCTGGTCGAGATCGAGATCCTCGCCGACGGCGAGGCGGGCTCCATAGCGCCGCTTGTCTCCAATCCCGCCGAGCTGTGTGGGATCGATGGGCTCGTGGGCGACGCGGACGGCAGCTTCCTCGCCACGGTGCTGGGTTCCAGTCTCGCCCGCATTTCGCGCGATGGAGCCACGATCCAGACCGTCCACGCCGGTTCCCCGTTTCTCACCCCGGCAGGCGTCGACGTGGGAACCTTCGGTGGGCGCCGCCAGGCCCTGGTCGCAAGCCCGGACTTCGGCGCGGCGTTCGGACCTGATGGCCCAGCCAGTGCGTCCCCGGCTCTCACGTCGGTCCCACTCGATTGACCCCACGCCAGCGATTGTCGTCGCATGGCTCGAGTAGTAGGCTCCACGGATGGAGTCTGTCGAGATCGAGGCCCTCGCGCGTGCGGACATGAACCTCCTCGTCGCGTTCGAAGCGATGATGCAGGAGCGCAGCGTGACCCGGGCGGCTCGGCGCCTCGCGCTGAGCCAGTCGGCGATGAGTCACACGCTGCGCCGCCTGCGCGACCTGTTCGATGACGAACTGTTCGTGCGCGTCGGGCAGGAGATGATCCCCACGCCGCGCGCGGATCGAATGGCGGGCGCCGTCCGCGCCGCGCTGAGCGGGATCGGCGAGCTGCTTCGGACCACGGAAGGATTTCGACCCGCGAAATCAACGGCGACGTTTCGAATCGCGGCATTCGATTTCGCGCACGTGACCCTGCTGCCTGCGCTCGCGGCACGGCTCGCTGATCGTGCACCCGGCATGTGCGTGATCGCGGGAGCCTACGAGGAAGACCTCGCTCGGGCTCTCGGAGAGGGTTCCGTCGATCTCGTCATTGGCCTCGAGCGGGAGCCCCAGGAGGTCTTCCAGCGAGTCCTCTCCACCGAGTCCTTCACGTGCGCGGTGCGCCGTGGCCATCCGTGCCTCGAACGGGGCCTGACGCTTCAACAATTCGCCGACCTCCGCCACGCGTTGGTCTCCCCGGTCGGTCGGGCCACAGGCTTCGTCGACCGCGCACTCTTTGAGCAGGGTCTGGAGCGCCGGGTCGCGTTCACGAGCCCGCAACTCTTCGCAGCCGCCAGTGCCGTGGCGGCCTCCGACATGATCTTGACCGGTGCCGAGCGTCAGCTGCGACGGCTCGCCGAGCCGCTCGGGCTCGAACTCGTCGGGCCGCCGCTGGACCTCCCGACCTTCAACGTCGCCATGACATGGCACCAGCGGCGCAACACCGACGCCGCGCACGGCTTCGTCCGCGACGAGTTGGTTGAACTTGCGGCGATGTAAAGAGAACCCAGCTTGTCAGCCGACGACCACCACGAACGCAGCTTCGGCGCGGGGGTCGAACTTCTTGTCCAGGAACGCCCGCGCGTAGATCGACCACTGCGCGTTGTCCTCGCTGAGCACGGCGTCGACCGGGATCTTCACGACCACCGGGACGATGAACTCGTGATCGGCGGGCAGCGCGGTGTCCTGCGCGACTTCGGCGGATTGCACCCAGTCGTGCCACTTGCCGTCACGCTGGACCTGCCCCTTGATGCTGATCTGCACGTAGTCGATGTTCCGACGTACTTCGGGCGAGCGTACGCGCACCTCCGCGCGAAGCTCGTCGCCGGCGCGCACCGCGTCCTGGGTCACGTGGACCGTCAGTGAGACTTCGCCGCCCGTGATCGCGTTAATCTTCCCCGTGAGGAAGCGCATCGTGTCGCTGAGTTTGAACTTGCTCATTGCTCAACATTGTCCGCAATCGAGGCCCAGGCCGCAATCAGTCATTCCACGGCGCTGCGGCGCCGGATGCTTCGGCCATCTCGTGCACGTAGGCCGTGAGCGAGGTGTGGATCTCGGGGTGCGTGGCCGCGAGGATACGGCCGCAAAGTACGGCGGCGTTCACCGCGCCGTGACTACCGACCGCCACCGTCGCAACGGGAATGCCCTTGGGCATCTGCACCATCGACAACAGCGAGTCGAGCCCACCCATCATCGAGGTCGTCATCGGGACGCCGATGACCGGTAACAGGGTCCCAGCCGCGATGACGCCGCCCAGATGCGCGGCGAGCCCGGCCGCCGCGATGATCACGCGCAGCCCGCGCCCTTCGGCCTGCTCGGCGTAGGCGGCGCAGCGACCCGGCGTGCGATGCGCCGAGATCACGTGGCGCTCGTACGGGATACCCAGTTGGGTGAGGGTCTTCGCGGCGTGCTCCATCGTCGGCCAGTCCGACGCGGAGCCCATCACGATTCCGACCAATGCACGGTCCCCACCCACGACTTCTGCGTTTGAAAAGTCCATCGAACACCGCTGAGAAAAAGGGGGGTCGGGCATCCATGCCCGTGAGCCAATCTGAGTCATGCTATGTAACATGGCCACGTGATTGGCTGGCGCATCCTGCCCGCGGCAACTCTGTGATACACCACGCCGATCCCGGCTTCAACCGTCCCGAGCGAGATCCCGCAAAGCACGCAACGTCCTGACAAACAAGACAAACCACTCCGAACAGCGCCGAGTCCGACCGATGCGAAACCTCACAACATACATGAACCTCCTGGCGTGCCTGGCGCTGATTGGGACGGCAAGTTGCCGCCCCAAGGCGCCACCACAGGTCGAGCCCGAGGTTGTGGTGCCAAACGCTGCGCCGGTTCCTGCCGCGTTGACGAGCGGTGCGACGGCATCCACGCTGAAATCCACGGGACGGGTCATCGCCCTGGGCGACGTGCACGGCGATTTCGCCGCACTGCAGGCCGCGCTGCGGCTCGCCGGGCTCATCGACGAACAAGACGCCTGGGTGGGCGGCGAGGCGACACTGGTCCAAACCGGCGACCTGCTGGATCGCGGGGACGATGAACGTCGGATCCTCGAGTTCTTCGAAATCCTCACCACCGAGGCTCGCGCCGCCGGTGGCCAGGTCGTCTCGCTCAACGGAAATCACGAGGTGATGAATGTCGCGGGTGACCTGCGGTACGTCACCGCGGGCGGGTTCAAGGACTTCGCGGATGTACCGGGGCTCGATCTGACCTCGCCGCGTCTCCAACAGCTTCCCGAGGCGACGCGGCCGCGCGCCGCGGCGTTCATGCCCGGCGGCCCCTACGCGATGCTGCTCGCGCGCAAGCGTGTCATCGCGGTCGTCGACGACACGGTGTTTGCTCACGGCGGAGTGCTCAAACACCATGTCGCCTATGGAATCGACGCCCTCAATGCCCACACCGCCGAGTGGATGCGCGGCGAACGCGACGCACCGATCGCGTTGCAGGGCGATGACTCCCCGATCTGGACGCGAGTGTTCTCGGACGGCGAGGCCGACTGCGACAGGCTGAACGAAGCGCTCGAAGCGGTCGGCGCCGCTCGGATGGTCGTCGGACACACGCCGCAGATGTCGGGCATCACGTCAGCGTGCGATGGCAAAGTTTGGCGGGTCGACGTCGGAATGGCCGCCCATTACGGAGGCGCTCCGGCGGCGTTGGAGATCACCGCCCAGGGCGTCCGTCCCATCGCCGCGCAGAACTAAACTAAACTGGACTCATCGGTAGGATCTTAAGGCGCACTCAACACAAGTGGGCCGTTCCGCTCCGCTGGTCCGCTGGTCCGCTGGTCTGCTGGTCAATTTCAAACTAAGACCCACACTCGGTTCATGGAGCCACCACGCGAAGCGTCGAGCAACCTCGCGCCCGCTGGTGAACCGCGGCCTCCCCCGTAAGCGCGAGTGCCTCGGGCGCTTCGCGTGGTGGTTCTCTAGTTGGTGTGTGGGTCTTAGTTTGAAATTGACCAGCGGACCAGCGGACCAGCGGACCAGCGGACCAGCGGACCAGCGGACCAGCGGACCAGCGGACCATCGAGCAGCGGTCGTTGGCAGCTTAAGTGATCACCTATGAAACTGGACTAGCCCTCGCGCGACGCCCGGCGAAGGCGATCGCGAATCCCTTCCCACTCGGGGGCGTCCGGAGGTTCTTCGAGGAACACGAAGACACAACCCTCCTCGTCGGCGCGGTGCAGCCATTCGTACAAGTCGTGCGCGTACTCGGCCGGCGTGCTGGGCGCCTGAACAAACGTGACATGCTGCGGCAGCGGGTGCGGCTTGAACAGCACCGCGAGCCCGGGCGTGGCGCGCGGCAGATCGGCCGCATCTTGCGCGGACCCCACAATCACTCGGCCTTCGGGGGCATAGTGCCGGGCCGATTGCCCCGGCGACGGGCGCGCTTCGTGCTCGGGCACGATCGCGGCGACGCGCAGCAGCGGGACCCCGGCGACAGCCTCGATGTCGACGGCCGAGATCATCCCGGGGCGCAACAGGATCACGTGTTGATCGGTGACCTGGACGACCGTCGACTCGATGCCGACTTCGGTCTGTCCGGCGTCGAGGACCAGGGGAATGCGGTCCCCCAACGCCATCGCCACGTGCTCGGCACGCGTCGGTGAGACGCCGGTGTAACGATTCGCGCTGGGCGCCGCGACGGGAAACGCGCACTGCCGCAGCAGCGCCCGCGCGACGGGATGCTCGGGCATCCGCACCGCCAGCGTATCGAGGCCGGCCGTGACGATGTCGGGCACCAGCGCGGTCTTCTTCAGCACCAGCGTCAACGGACCGGGCCAGAAGGTGTCCACCAGGCGCTGAGCGGCGTCCGGCCAGTGTGAGACCAGCTCACGAGCCTGTTCGACGCGCGCCACGTGCAGGATCAGCGGGTTCGTCGCCGG
>JBFIHF010000051.1:0-25726 GCA_041601915.1 Bradymonadaceae bacterium | reverse complement strand
CGTCACTCGGCGAGATGGGGGTCGACCTGACCCGCTACCTGACTCACGATCGACCCGATCGCGTGTTCGAACTGCGCGGCGACGGCGCCCACGCCGCCCACCTGCACCTGCCGCCCAGTCAGAGCTGATGAATCCCGACCCCGGTGCGGACATCTCAGTACGCGCCCCCCGACCCGAGTTTGGGATGACGGACGACCCACAATCACTTGAACCGATCCTCGACGCCCTCGTCGCGAGCTACGCGGGCCCCGAGCTGATCAACAGCCTCGAGACCTACGCGCTGCCGAACCGCCGGCAGGTGATCGATGCGTTCGTCCATCTGCAGCACCTGTTGTTCTTGGGCTTCTTCAGCACCCGCAAACTCACGGCGAACAACCTGCGCGTCGCGCTGGCCGAACATCTGATGAGCGCCGAGGAGATCCTCAGCGAGCAGATCGAGCGGGCGGCGATGTGGGAGGATCGCGAGCTGCCGGAGCACGAGCAACGGCGACGCGCGTGGTGCGAAGAGGTCACTCTGGACCTGTTGCGGGAGCTGCCGGCGCTCCGCGAACAGCTGTACGGCGACATTCTGGCGACCTACGCCAACGATCCGGCCGCCGCGAGTATCGAAGAGGTCGTGTTCAGCTATCCGGGCATCATCGCGGTCACGGCGTATCGCGTGGCGCACATCCTGTTCCGCGCCGGTGTGCCGATGATCCCCCGGATCCTGACCGAGCACGCGCACACGCGCACGGGCATCGACATCCATCCCGGCGCCACGATCGGTGCCCGCCTGTTCATTGATCACGGTACCGCGGTCGTGATCGGCGCCACGACGCTGATCGGTGACGACGTCCGGATCTACCAGGGCGTCACGCTCGGCGCGCTGTCGACCGGCGCGCACATCCCGCGCGACGGCAAAGTGACGACCAAGCGACACCCGACGCTCGAGGATCGCGTGACGGTCTATGCGGGCTCCACGATCCTGGGGGGCGACACGATCATCGGCGCGGACTCCATCATTGGCGGCAATGTGTGGCTCACGAAGAGCGTCCCGCCGGGCTCCACAATTTACCATCGCGTGAACGGAAATCAGTGAAGCGGCGATGAGAATCACGTGGAAACGCTTTGCGCTTTTCTCCGCCGGCCGTTTCGAGGTAAGAAGGCCTTCTTTGCGCAGTCTAGCCCGAGCGGCGCCCACTGGCGCATCGCACATCCCTGTACCGAGACAGAGCATAACGAGTGGCGGAGAACGATCCTCGCATTAATCGCCGAATCCGTGCCCCCGAAGTTCGGGTCATCGATCCTGAAGGCGAACAGTTGGGCATCCTCGACCTCGACGACGCACTTGAGCGCGCCGAGGAGTTTGGACTCGACCTCGTGGAGGTCGCGCCGCAGGCTAGCCCTCCCGTCTGCCGAATCATGGACTTCGGCAAATACAAATACCAACAGAAGAAACGCAGCGCGGAGTCGAAGAAGAAGTCGTCGCGCGTGGAACTGAAGGAAGTGAAGTTTCGGCCCAAAACCGACACCCACGACATTCAGACCAAGCTGCGCAACGCCCGCAAGTTCCTCGAAATGCGGAATCGGGTGAAGTTCACCGTGATGTTCCGCGGACGCGAGATGGCGCACCCCGAGATCCCGCGGGTGATGCTGATCGAATGCGCGGCGGAGCTCGCCGACATTGCGGACATGGAGCAAGGCCCCAAGATGGAGGGCCGCAACATGACGATGCTTCTGACGCCCGGCGGAAAGCCGCAGACGGAAGACGACGACGATTGAGCGAACCGCGGCGATCCGCGGGTTGCGGCGGGGTAAACTTGCGAATCGCGACGCGATTCGTTAAGCAACGCTGATTTTGCCATGCGATGCTGATGGCCAGGGGCGCGATCTCGCGCCAAATACGACAGGAAATGGATGTCGAAGCAATTGACGCACACGAATTTCGATCACTTCTATCTCAGCGATGGGATGCTCAAGACCTTGGGGCGAGTGCACTACAGCACCCCCACGCCTGTACAAGCGGCAACGATTCCGCTCGTGATGGCGGGCATTGACCTCATCGTTCAGTCGCAAACCGGTACCGGAAAGACGGCCGCCTTCGCGATCCCGATCATCGAGATGCTGGAGCACAACCCCGGGACCGTCGAGGTGCTGTTCCTCGCCCCCACGCGAGAGCTCGCCAAGCAGGTCAGCGAGGAGTTCGCGCGATTCTCCAAATTCAAGAAGATCTCGGTCGCCACGATCTACGGGGGCACCGGCTACGAAGCTCAGCACGAGGCCCTGGAGACGGCGCAGGTGGTCGTCGCGACCCCCGGTCGCCTGCTCGACCTGTGCAACCGCGGCCACTGCGATCTGTCGAAGCTGCTGATCTTCGGTCTCGACGAGGCCGACGAGATGCTGTCGATGGGTTTCGCCGAAGAGGTCGACGCGATCATCAAGATGCTGCCCGAAGAGCGGCAGAGTCTGCTCTTCTCCGCGACGATTACCGAGGACGTCAAAGCGCTCGGCAAGTCGATGCTCTACTACCCGGAGTTCGTCACGCTCAGTGATGACTCGGTAGCGGCCGCCGATGTGACGCACCAGTACTTCCCCGTGAGCGGCGTGGGTCGGCAGCGCGATCTGCTGCGGGTCCTCGAGTACGAGGAGCCCGAGAACGCGATCATCTTCGCGAACACCAAGGGTGACACGTTTGCCGTCACGCGTTTTCTCAAGCGTCACGGGATGCGCGCCGAAGTGCTCAACGGCGACCTTCCACAGAAAGAGCGTGAGCGCACGCTGGCGATGCTTCGAAACGGCGAGATCGACTTCCTCGTCGCCACGGACGTCGCCGCGCGCGGAATCGACATCTCCGAGCTGTCGCACGTCATCAACTACGTGATTCCGGAGAGCGCTGAAGTCTACGTGCACCGGACCGGTCGCACCGGACGCGCGGGATCGCGCGGCGTCGCGTTGTCACTCATCTCGCCACGCGAGATGGCGACGCTGTTCAATATTCGCAAGCTCTACGGCATGGATCTGGAGAAACGCCCGCTACCGGCGCCCGCCGAGATCATTGAGGCGAAGCGCAACCGTCGGCTCGCGGACCTCGACGCCTCGCTCAACCAGGCATCATTGCCCTACGGCGCCGCGCTTGGCCTCGCCCAACAGCTCGTGGGCAGCGCAACCGCCCAGAACGTGAAACTGCTCGCGCGGCTCATCGCGCTGGCGGACAAAGTCGCCAAGGGCCAACTCGACGATGTCGACCTGCGCCCGTCTACCCCCGCTCCGGTAGCCGTGGCCCCGCCGGCACCCGCCGTGGAGGCCGCTGCGAAGCCCGCAGCGAAGGCCGAGAAGGAAGAGCCAGTCGCCGAGGTCGCGCCCGCCGCGAAGCCGCGGGTTCGTGACGAAGACGCACCGGCGCCGCGCGCTGAAGCCGCGCCGACGGAGGAGACCGCGGAAGTCGCACCATCGCGCCGCCGGCGACGACGACGTCGCGACGACGACTCCGCCGAGGCGGCACCTGCCGCTGACGCGCCTGCTCCGGCGGAGCGCAAAGAGAAGCCGGCCGCGCCCGAAGCGTCGACCGACGACGAACGCCCGCGCTCGAGCCGAAGCCGACGCGGACGACGTGGCCGTGACCGTGACCGTGATCGCGGCGAGCGCACCGAGGCGAAGGCCGACGTCGCAAAGCCCGAAGCACGATTGGCGCCCAAAGGCGACACCAAGCCCACCCCCGCGATTGAACTCGAAGCCGAGATGTCGCGGATCTGGGTCAATGTGGGTCGAAATCACTTCGAAGCGGCCGACCAGGTCGTCGAAATGGTCTGCTTCATGGCCGGGATGGATCCCGAGGATCTGGGAAGCGTAACCCTCGAAAATTCATACAGTTACGTAGAGGTGCGCGACGACTACTTCTACGATATCATCACCGCGATGAACAACCAGGATTGGAACGGGATCACCGTATCGGCGGAACCGGCGCGCAAGTAGCGTGAACCCTTCAAGGACCGAAACATGCGGCATGTGACTCAGGCAGCACTCCTCGCACTCGCTTTCACCGTCACCGCATGCAGCGGAGGAGGCAGCGACGTCGAGGTCGAGAAGAGCGCGGACGACCCCAACCTCGCACCACCCGTGGTGCGTCTGCCCGATCCCCCGCCGGCGTCGGCCTACCAGATTCCGGAGAAGAACCCGGATGGTACGCTGCGCATCGAGGGCTTGCTCCACAACAAAGAGAAGTACATGGAGCAGCAGATCTCGGTCACCGGGATCATCGTGAAGATGTCGGCGGAGTGCGACCCCAAGAAGGCGAAGAAGGCCGGAACCGAGTGTCCCGAGCCGAACCTCTTCATTCGCGATACTGTCGATGACGAGGTCGCGTTCCGCGTCGTCGGCTACAAGCCCGAGTTCATCAAGAAGGCGAAGCTCGAGGAAGGGCAGCAGCGCATCTTCAAAGGCACCTACCAGAAGGTCGCTCAGGGCTTCGTCGCCACCGAAGACGGCCTCTTGCTGGTCGACTACGTCGACGATATCGCGGTGCTCGACCCCGAAAAGTAGGCTCCGCGACACACGCGAGAACGTTCAAAGGCGGCTCTTTCGAGCCGCCTTTCGTTTGTGCGCGTCGCGTCAGATTGCGGGGTGTCGCTCAGGCGTCTTTGACGACTTTCTCGGCGAGCACGATAACTCGAGGTGAGGTCGGCCCAAGGAAACTGCCGCGGTGATGGATGCCGCCGCTGACCTCGAGGACCCGGAAGCCGGCGAAGTGCAGGAGTTGGCGCAGCTCGTGAAGGCTGTACAGACGGATGTACGAGGAGAACTCGCGCGGCGGGGAGCCGTCCTCGTAGATGAAGCTCCGCTTCGTGTGTAGCACGGAGAAGTGATTGTCGAACTCGACCTCTTCCAAGAACACGCACTCGTGCCCTTCCCACCACGTCCGCGATGGCATCTCGCTGGCCACATAGTCGCGGTTCACGACGTCGAGCAAGAAGCGACCGCCGGGCTTCAACGCCCGCGCGACGCCCTGGGCGACCTGCACGTTCGTGCGATCGTCGAAGTAGCCAAACGACGTCTGCCAGCAGAAACAGGCGTCGAAGATCCCGTTGAAGTTGAGCTCACGCATGTCGCCATGCACGAACTTGATCGACAGGCCTCGCCGTTGTGCTTCGGACAGGGCGCGCTGAAGCATCGACATCGACACGTCGAGGCCCGCGATCTCGTAGTCGCGTTGCGCGAGCTCCACGGCGTGGCGCCCGAATCCGCACGCGAGGTCCAGCAGTCGCGCGCCCTTCTGAAGGCCGAGGCTCTGATGGATGAAGCGGACGTCGCGCTCGGTTTGCTTGTGGAAGTCCTTCGGCAGCGTGCGGAAGTACTCCTCGGTAAAGACGTCGTTGAACCAGTTGATGCGCTTTTCATCGCGCTTGGGCGCCGCTTTCTTCTTCGGCTCGACCTTGGCCTTCTTCTCCTCGAGCAGCTCCTGCACGATCCCCGACAGATCGTCGTCATCCTGCTGCGACTGCGGCGACGGCGTGGCATCGGGCTGCTGCAGGGGTCCGGTGTTTCGGCGCGCGCGCCCCGGACGTCCGGGAGCCGGCGAAAGCTCCGGCGCTGCCGGCGAGCCCGCCACGACCGGCGGCAGCGTGGCCCGCGGTTTGGGCGGTGGCGGCGATTTGATGTCCGGAATGTCGTCGAACACAATCGCTTCGGAGTCCAGCTCGATGTGAGCCTCGGACGCTTGTGCGATCTCGGGCAGCGGTGACGTCCGCACCGTCTTCGCGATCTCGGACCGATCCTGCTCGGGGGGCTCGGCGGGCTCCGCGGCGGCTGATGCACCGTTCGGGCGGACGACCGCGCCGTCCTGCCACTTCCGGGTCAGCACGCGTGGGGGCAGGATCAGAACGTCGGGAGCGTAGCGCTGGTCATCGAGCACCGTCGTGATCTCCCAGGAACGAACCGCGCCGCTCTCGACCTCGGCTCGGTCGAAAGCGTCCATGCGCACCGTCTTGACGAGCTCCGCCCGATCAAAGCGTTCCTGGGCGACATCGACCGCCTGCGCGGCGTTCGCATCTTCTTCGAGCAGTCCTTCGACGGAGACGCTGTGCGTCGGTTCGTCGACCAGCTCGTCGCCGACTGCTGCGGCGCCGGTCGGGTCGGCGACTGCCGTGTGTCCGGTTCGCGTCGGAACGCGAAACTCGGGCATCGCCAAACCGAGGTCATCAAGATCGAGATCAGGATCAGACATTTCGTGGGCGGCACCAGTGGATGGGTCGTCGTTCTCGCCTGACTCATTTTCAGGCGATGTATCCGCAGAGTTGGGCAAGACGGCTTCCTGATCTTGGTCGAGCGCTGCTGACCTATTGTGGCGTTGACCACAGCATTTGGTGCGCTCGCCGAGCCTCACGAGTCTAGCTCAGCACCCAAAATCCCACAAGTCTTTCAGAGCCAGCAGCGGTGCGGTCTAGCGAGCGCTCGACCCCAACAGCTGTCCAACACGGACCGCCGCGCCGGACTGGAGGCTCGGGTCGAAGGCGAACTCTGGGTTGGCGATCAACACGATCACGGTCGATCCGAGATTGAACATCCCCAGCTCGTCGCCGTGATCCAGCGCGACGCTCTCCGGGAGCGCGATGTCCTCGCGGCGCCGAAACGAGCCGTTGGTGCGACAGCCGTGAAACGCGAGACTCATGCGGCCCACGCAGGTCGCGCCGACCATCACGACCCCCACATCGCCCAGCGTCGCGTTCTGCATGTAGGTCGTCAGTCGCTCGTTCACCGCAAACAAGTGATCGACGTTGGAGACGGCGAGCGGGTTCACCGGCCACAGATGCCCGGGGATGTAGCTGAGGTGACTGACTTCACCGGCCGCGGGGCTGTGCACGCGATGGTAGTCGCGAGGAGACAGATAGATCGTGGCGTAACTTCCGGATGTGAAGCGCTCGGCGTCGCGACCGCTGTCCAGCAGATCCACCAGTTTATAGGTGCGACCTTTGGCTTGAACGAGCGTCGACGACCGAATCTCGCCAAACTGATCGAGGCGACCGTCGGCGGGGCTCACGAGATCGGCGGGGCTCGTCGCTTCGACCGGACGAGTGCCCTCTCGCAGGCGCCGCGTGAAGAACGCGTTCAGCGACCCGTACTCGCCGGGCGCGTGCTGCGACTCCGACAGATCCGCCCCCGCGATGGCGGCAAAGCCATGGTTCACGGCCGAGCGCACACCGGGTGGCAGAGGGAGGTCCGAGACGGCACCGAACGCACGACTCACGGCGTTCTTGGGCAACAGCCGGAGAGCGGTCAACTTTGCGCGGTCGATCATGCGAACTGCGGGGCGAGAGTCAGAAGCGTAATCCCCACTTCGCACGGTATTTGAACCAGCGATAGGTCAAAAGGCCGGTGATCGGCACACCGAGGATCGCGAACCACCACGTCAGGACCATACACAGCAGGACGGTACCCGTCGCGGAGCCCAGCGCGGCATAGCCTTTGTTTCGAGCCGTCTTTTTGGTGAGTTCCGTTCTGCGCATCCGCGTCCTCCATGGTGCTGACGTCCGCTCCAATACTCGGCTTCAGCGGGAAGTACTCGCCGCACGATAGTCGATGTTGTGCACCAGAACAATGCGGGCAAGCGTCGGCGAACATCGCGTGCTCAACGCGCGACAGCGTATTGCACGTCGCCCGTAGCGTGCTAAGGTGCGGCTTCCTCAGAGAAGCGCTCGATTTCAGGTCCAAAGAGCTGGCGCATGAATCGATATTTCGGTCTGCACATCCTCGAAGGTGAGTGGCACAGTCTGCTACCTCGGTACTTACTGCTCGCCGATCGCGTCGAGGGGCGCCGCATCCTCGACATCGGCTGCGGAAGTGGCATCGGAGCGTCACTGCTCCTCGAACTCGGTGCCTCGGTGGTCGACGCGATCGACCATCGCCCGGCGGTGCTGGAACTGGCGCGGATGAAGCACGCCAAACCGGGGCTCGATTTCCACGTCATGTTCTGGGAGGAACTCGACTTCGGCGACGACACCTTCGACATGGTGTTGTGCCTGGATCCCAGCTCACCGATCACCGATCCGAGTCTGCTGCAAGAGGTCGGGCGCGTGCTCAAGCCCGGCGGCGAGTACGTCTGCGCGATCGAGCGCAAGACCATCGACGGCCTCGAGCTGTTGCTGCCGCGCTACGGGTACACCGACGCGGCCGAAGCGATCGACCTGCACGGCGGAAGCGAGCGGCCGCCTCAGGTCGGCGAGCTGCAGAAATTTTTCTCCCGCACCGCCAGCGTCGTGCAGCGGCCGGTGCTGTCGTTCGTGTTCGAGGGCGCCGCGTCCAGTGTGCCGCCCGTCGTCGACGACCAGTTCCGCCAGCGCGATGACGACGATGCCGCGGTGGAGGTTTGGTTCTGCGGCGGCGAAGACCTCACGCCGCCGCCGACCCGGGAAGTTCGCCTGCCCTACTTCAGCCTCGTGACGCGCCTGAATCAGGTGATCAACGAGTTGCAGATGCGCCAGATTCGCGGTCAGCACGAAGCCGAGCCACTGTTCGACGAAATCCTTGATGACGGTCCCTCGGAGGTGTTCGAGCGGGAACGCGAGAACACGAACGAGTATCGGCTCGTGAGCCTCGCCGACACCGAGACCAAGACGAAGGTTCGCGCATTGCGCAACGACCTGGGCGACGCGCCGGATTCGTTGGCCGATTCGCCGACGCTGCTTCGCAATGACCCACGATTGGAGTCCACTCGCGATGCGCTGGAGTCGCAGCTCTCCGAGCTGGCGGCGCTGTATCAACAGGTGCGACACGAATTCCAAAGCGTCGTGCACGATGCGCAGACCGCACTGGAAGAGCGCGATCGCTACATCGAGCATCTGGTCGGCACCGTGCAGAGCTGGCAGAACCGCTTTGATTCGGACGCCGACGCAGATGACGACAAGTCGGACAGCGATGCCGGTGCCAGCGAGCCAGTGGCCGAGGACGAGCCAGCCGCCGAAGACGCGGCAGAACCAAGCGGCGAGGCCCCGCCCGAAGCTGCGGGTGAGGCGAGCAAAGCCGAGGACGACGAAGTCGTCGACGAGGCCGGCGACGAGGCCGAGAAGCGGTCGGAGGAAGAGTGACGGGGTCGCGACTCGGTGCGGGCGCCCTCGTCGCGATCCTCTGCACCCCTGGGATCGCAACCGCCGGCGGTTTTGAGGTGGGCTCGAACACCGCGCTGTCCAACGGGCGCGGCGGCACCGGGCTCGTCTCGAAGCTCGATCCGAGCGCCACGACGATCAATCCGGGCCGCCTGCCGTTTGTGCGCGGCTTCCAGGTGATCATCGGCAGCAATCTCGTCGACCTCAACGTGAAGTTTCAGCGCGATCCGCTGGTTCGACGCGTCGACACACAGGAGTTCGAGGAGGTCCGGAACGTCTCGCCGCCCTTCCCCGTGCCATACCTCGCGGCGAGTTGGGATCTCGGGATCGAGAATCTCGCCGTTGGCGTGTCACTCAGCGGTCCGCACGCGTACGGATCGCGCTGTTTTTCCGAAATCGTCGATGGCGAGTGCGTCGTCGACTTTTCCAACGCCGCGCGGCACATGGTCGTCACGACCCGGCTGCTGGAGATCTTCTTCCTCGCGACCGTCGGCTACGCCTTCGAAATGGACGCCGGGAAACTGGGCGTCGGCCTGTCCGGCGGACCCGCCTACCAGGACAACGACCTGACGTTGGTCGTCGACCAGGTCGGACTCGTGGTCGGGCCGCCCTACACCGAGAATCCCGATTTCCAGGGTGCGTTTCGCGCCACCGACATGCGCGACGTGCAGCCGGTCTTCCTCGGGGGCCTGTCGTGGGAGGGAGTCAACGGCGTGCGCTTCGGCGTGGCGTACCAGACCGGCATCTCGTGGAACGCGAAAGGCCGCGTGGAGGTCGACTTTCCCGACGCGATTTCGGAACTCATCGAGCTGACCGACGACGGTCTGCTGCTGCGAACGAAGCAAGCCCATCGGCTGTCGGGGGGCTGGGGTTACGCCGCCGGTGCCCACCCCGGGGTCAAGGATGCGCCGCTCTTCGACGTGGAGGCGAACATCATCTGGGAGGATTGGTCGCGCGTCGCGGCGTTCGAAACAGAGCCCATCGGCTCGATCCTCGTCACAGATACCGGTGATGAGCTGCCGCTGAACCCCGTCATCCAACCGAAAGGCTACCAGGACACCTTCGCGCTTCGCGTCGGAGGGTCCTACGGCGCCACACGATGGCTCACCCTGCACGCTGGCGGGTTCGTCGAAACCGCAGCGCAGCGCGAAGCGGTCACCAACGCCGACTTCGTGAGTTGGGAGCGCTACTCGGGATCGGGCGGCGCGACGCTCCACCTCGTGGACTGGCTGGACGTGACGATGAGCTATGCGTTCGTGGGCTCGCCGTCGCGCAATGTCAAAGACGGTGCGGTCTACTCGCAGATCCCATTGTCACGATGCACCTACCCCAACTTCGACCAGGAGGCGTGCGCAGAGCCAGGCACGCCACCGGGGAACCCCCAGAACAACGGCGACTGGAGCTCGCACTTCCACATCGCGGGCCTCAATCTGACAGCGAAGTTCTAAGGTCTACAGTACGAGGTCGGCCACGCCGTGCATGACGTCGGCGTGATACTTCCGCATCACAGCCTGGGTGAACCCGAGGGTCGTCTCCGCGCTGGTGCTCAGGTGCCAGAAATAGCCCGTGTCGCCCAGCGGAGTCGAGACGAGCGTGCGAGTGCTCCCCTTGATGACGATGTCATCGATGTCGTTGTCCAAGCCCGAGTCCACCAGCACGCGACTGAGCAACCGGTGGACCTCCCCATCGTAGGCATCCACTGCGGCTCGCGCGTCGGACGACGCGGAGGTCGACGCCGCGATCGACAGGCCGGACTCAAAGCTGACGATGCTGGTCAGCTCGCACCCGGGCAGTTCGTCGCGCACCTGATTGAGAAGCTCACGGAGGGTCATTCGACTCCAACTCGGCGCCGAGGCCCTCTTGCATTCGGCGCATCAGCACTAGGATCAGGCCCAGCGACATGCTTCGCGAGACGACCGCGATGTGGTGATACGCCGTCCCCTCAATGGCGCGAATCAGAATGTAGTGTTCGCCGCTCGCGACCTGCATCTCCCGGAGAGTATCGTCGCCGAGAGCGTCAATCGCGTGTTGTGCCGCCGAGATGATGTCACCGGAAACTTGCGCGAACGAGTCGTCATTGAGCACCGCTTGCGGGGTCACGCTGGCCAACGTGCGCCCTTGTTGAGCGTGTACGACGGACGACTGGCTTAGCCCCGGACACTGGTGAGCAAACTTCTCCAGCCACGCTTCGAGCTGAGGCGACGAACGCTCCAGCACCGCTTCCGACACGCCGGTGCGCGCCACGGGCGACCTGTTGGCGGTGATGCCCGGCGACATCGCCGAAGCCTGACGCTGAAACGGCCCGCGAAACTCGAAATCATCCGCGCTCGCGCTCCCCGTCTCGACGTCGCCGTCGGAATCGTCGGTCAACGTGGCGAACGGGAGTGCGACGGCGTCGCTGTCTTCATCGTCGGTGGCTTGAGCCTGCTCGATCTCGGCCAGTTCGTCCTCCGAGAAGAATGAGCTGACCGGCTCGACCTCGTCGCCGACCGCGTCGATGATCTGGTCGAGTTCTGCCGGCGAGATACCCATCCCGACATCGGTGCCTGGTCCGTCGTCGGCGCCTTCGGAGTCCGACGATTCGTCGCCGAGGTCGGCGCGCTCCTCGTCGGCGAGCCGTACGCCCTCAAACAGCAGATCCTGCCACCCGATCTCGATCGTCTTTCGGTCGTTCTTGAAGTCGCCCTGCATGAAGATGTCGCCCTGGCGCAGTGCCAGCATCCGGTACACGGCGTCGACCCCGACCAGATCATCGAACTCGCCGTGGACCACATCTCCGTTGTCGAACACAATGCGACCGCGGTGATCGCGATGTTTGAGATGCAGCAGGGCTGTTCGTCGTGCGAGGCACAACATCTGGATGATGTCGGTCAGTTCGAGGTCGGAGAGCACCCCCTGAAAACCCTCCTTCTCGTCGAGGATCTCGAGCACCGCGTCGCGTAGTTCGCTCGTATTGAACGGCTTCTCGATGTAGTGCGTGATCCCAATCTTCGCCGCGAAGTTCTGGACGCGATTGTTCCCAAACGCTGTGATGATGATGACCCGAGCATCCGGAGCGACCTCTTTGGCCCGCAGAATCAATTGGAAGCCGTCGATCTTTCCCGGCATCTTGATGTCGGAGATCAGCAGGTCGACGCGGCTGTTCTTGAGATGCTCGAGCCCTTCCTCGCCGTCAGACGCGGTCAGGATCGCGATGTCGTCGCGATCGGGAAAGAGATTCTGCTCCAGCGCGGAGAGAAGGTGTTCCTCTTCATCGACGATGAGAACATGATGCATGGGGCGCGGTTTTCACGTGGAAGTAGACGGCCTTCATATTCACACGGAATGGCGAGCGCGGCAAGACGTCGGGCCGTTGGTAAAGGGACCGGCGTCCTGTTGGTATTGGGTGCGCTCAGCGCCGCGTGCCACGGTGACCGCAAGACCACGCACGGCGAGAGTTTGGTCGGACGCCCCGATGTGAACGCCACCCAGCAGCGCGGCAATCTGTGGTATCGGGTCGCGCTCGAAGATGGCCGCCTCGACGCCGCGGTTCGTCTGTTCAGCCCGCCGCCACAGACACGTTTCTTTCTGCCGACCGAGTGGGCCGGGCGCGATGATTTTGCCGACGTCATCGGGATCACCGGGGCCACCACGCCGAACGGACCGGCCGCGGTCGCGATCAATCGTGCCGCCGGCGAAGTCGAGGTCGAGGTCGACGGCGCGGACTGGGTGCAGTTGGAGTATCGCGTCGAACTGAGCGCGGTCTCGGCCTTCCACGCCCAGCTGGACGGCGGCGTGCTCGTTGCGTTCGGCCCGACGTTCCTCGTCACGCCGGCCCAACAGGTGCTGGAGCGCACGACGCAGATCCCGATCGAGCTCCGTCTGCCGGCCGACTTCGAGGTCGTGTCGACCTGGCCGTCGGTTGGCGCGTCGATGTCCGAGCAGGCTCCCGAGGCTCGCCTGCACCGCTTCGTGGCAGCCGACGTGTCCGAGTTGCGTGACGCGTTCATCGTGGCCGGCCCGATGCTGCGCATCGTGCGCACCGGGACGGGTCCAACCCTCGTCGAGGTCGCCTTCGCCCCCGCGTTCGAAGGGGACACGGCCGAATTTGCCGAGCTCGTCGCGTCCGTGACCGAGCGGTTTCGCAAGCGATTTGGTGATTCCGGGCCCGTGCACGCCTACGTCCGAACGCGCAGTTCCGCGGCGGGCGACTTCGGAGGGTTCGGGCGGCGCGGGGGCTTCATCCTCGACGTTCCACCCGATACCTCTGTCTCCGACGCGACGCGCCTCCTTGTGGCGCATGAAGCGCTGCACGTCTGGAACGGTCATCGACTGATCCCCACGGCCCAGGTCGAGGCGAGAACGCGCTGGTTCAAGGAAGGCGTGACTCACTACCTGGCGCTGAAGTCTTTAGGCGAGCTCGACGAGGCGTTCGTACTGGCCGAGCTCACGCAGGTCGCCGCCAACTACGCGCGCAACCCGATCGTCCGCGGCGCGCCGGGAAAACCGCTCGATGGGACACGACTGCCTTACGATTTCGGGGTGCTGGTCGCGCTGGGGCTCGACGCCGCACTGACCAGCGCGTCGAGCGGTGCGACGGACCTGACTTGCTGGCTGTCGACCCTGCTGGAGCGCGAAAACCAACGCTACGACGAACTCCAGCTCTTCGAAGCGCTGCAACAGTGCGCGGGCCCCGGTGGCGGGCGACGCGTGGCGCAGTTGTGGCGCCAATGGGTTCGCGCACGCGAGCCGATCGCGTTGCGCGAGCTTTTTTCCGAGGTGGGACTACATTGGCTGCCCGAGACGCCTCAGAGCAGCGCGAGGCTCGTCCCGTTGGAGAAGTCCGCCCTGCCCTACCGACGCCTGTTTGCTCTGGAGAACCCGTGATCGACGACATCGAAGACAACTATCCAGAGTACCTCGCCGACGAACGCGGGTACGCCTGGGACGCCTGGGACGTTCTGGCGGCCGACGTCATTCGCCGGCACGACGCGATTGCGCGGGCGAGCGCCGACGACCTCGCGGCGCTGGATCCCGCGGGACTCGACGATCTCGACCGTTGGGCATTCGCGCGTGCGAGCCGCGAACTCATGGATCTCGACGGGTTCTTCGACGCCGCACGATTGGTGATGGCGTCGTCCGACGAACATCGCGGCGTGTCGTACGCCGAGGTCTTCATCAGCGCGATCGAGGCGCTGAGCGACGCGGGTCTGGGGGACGAGGCATCGCTTCACCTGCGCACCTTCCGGGAGCGCTGGCCCGAAGACACGCAAGCCGCCCGTCTGTCGGTCTGGATTGCCGCGCGCGGACCCGATCTCGCCACGTCACTGGAGGACGCGATCGCCGAGTTGATGGACGACGCCGAGGCGATGTTCGAAATCGGCGAGGATCTCGCCGCGATCGGCGCGAGCGAGCACGCGCTGACGGCATTGGATGCCGCCGCCGCCCTGGCGGACACGCACGGCTTGCGCGCGTTACTGCTCGACATCGCGCTGTTACGGGCCGACCTGGCCGCTACTGAATGATGACGCTGGTGTTGATCACCACGGGCTTGCCGTTGAATCGCGCGAACGTCCAGCGCCCCTGATGTGACGTCATGCAGGCGTGGAACTCGGTGTTCTGAACCGAACGCGGATTCAACGTGAACTCCGACACGGACCCCGTGGGTTCCACGGTGATCGAGATCTTGAGCTTGCCGGCTTCGAGCTTGGCACTGTGGCGGTTGTGACGCTCCCGGCAGTCGCGGATGCTCTTCTTGACCCGTTGAAACCCACGTCGCGCCTGATCCTTGGAGAGGCCCTCCGACCGCTCGGTCAACAACTTGTCCTCGGGAGCACGAATCTCCGTCTGACGGTTCGCGCGCGGGGCCAGCAATGCTGCCAGGGGGTCGACCTTCTCGGGGACCACTTCGGCGACGGGCTCCGGTTCGACCTTCACGGCCACGGGCTTCTTGACCCTCACCTTCAGGGCGACCGCCGGCTTGACCGGTGTCGGCGCTTCCTTCTCCACGACGGGCGGTTCGACGGGCTCGTCGTCGTCCTCGCCTTCCGGACCGGCCTCTTCCTCGGAAAACAGCAGCTCGTCGTCGAGATCGAGCGTCGCGATCTTGCCGACCTCATCCTTGGGATAGGTCGGAATCACGAGGTCGTCCTTGTGGTCCGGTGTCACCGTGGCGACCGGCGGGGCGTCCTCGACCTCGTCCTGCAGCGCCATCGACATCCCGACGCCCGCGACCGCGACGACAAACATGCCGGCGACGAGTGCAGCCATCGCGCTGCGTTTGCGGCGCGCCTTGGCCATGCGGCCGACGTCGACGAGCAGGCTCTCCGACGTCGCCTCGTGGCCCGTCATGCCCGTGAGGATCGAGGCCTGGCTGGCGGCCTCGGGAAAGAACGGAATCACGCCCGAGTCATCGACCTCGCTGACCTCGCTGGGCGGCTCGGACGTCGGTCCGATCACGCGCTCGAGGATGTCGGACGTGCTCGATGGCGAGCTTCGCGCGGGTCGACGCATCGGCGGAAGCCGGAAGTCCACCGCGTCGTTCGCCATCGCGGTACTGATGTTCTGCGACGACTCAGCACTCGCCGGCACGATGCCGTTCGCGTAAGTGAAGATCGCGGCCTCGCCGACCGGCTGGGGCAGCGGCTCCATGGACTCGTCGGCGCCGCCCAGCTCCGCGCCGAGCTTCGCACGCAGGCGGTCCAGATTGCCGGGGCGCGCGTCGTTGATCGGGCGCGCCTCGGGCGTCGGGGCCGGCTTGGGCTTGGCCCCCCCGCGGCGCGGCGACTCCGGCAGCGGCGCTGTGTTCTTCTTCGTCTTCGGCGGTGCGGGCTCGGACTTGGCGGGCGGCCGAACCGCGGGTGGGCGCGCCGCGACCACGGGCGCCGGCGTCTCAGCGGCTGCCGCTCGAGGCAGCGGGCGCGGTGGAGGCGTGGTCTGAATCGCGCGTTCGGGGACCGCATCCCGCGCGTGGCCCGGATTCGGAACGGAACCCGCGCGCTCGGCGGACGGACCGCCGTGAATCACGCGAATCGCTTCCACGGGCCCCGTGAAGCCAAGCGTCTTGCGCGACGGAACGATCTTGTGCCCGATCGCGAGCGCATCAGCGAACGCCGGCTCGCTAGCGACCGGTTTCCACGCCCCGAGGCGCTCGTGCCAGACGTACGTCGCGTCGCCGATCTCGGCCGTCGCGTACTTGCGCCGCAGGCCATCCAGCGTGAACGGTCCAAACGTCTGCCCGTTGAGCGCGTAGTACCACTGGGTAGTCGGGACCGCGAGGTCTTCTGCGCTCGGCAGATGCGTGGGCGTACTGATCGTCGGATCGGTCTCGACGACTGGGCCCGCGGGCGCGATCGCCTCGCGCACACTGATGATGTTCCCACAGTTTTTACAGCGGACCTTGAGGACCTTACCGTGCACCTTCTCGTCTGAGATCGCATACTTCGTGTTGCATGCGTCGCAATAGAACTTCATTGAAGTGGGTGTCCGGTCGGGCCCGTGGGTCGATTATTGGGTTGAAATTCTAACGTTCGGCGCATGCCGTGGCAAGCGCTCGTGCGTCACTGCGTGAGCTTCTTCGCTACGCCCTTGGCGTTGTTGCGGATGATCCAGTTGTAATGATTGTCCGCCACGTCCTGGACAAACGGCAGGGCTCGCTTGCTGCGCGTCAGTTCGAGCGCCTTGACGGCGTCCAACACGAGGTTCGGATCGGCGCCCGCCGCGACGATCACGTCCACGGCATCGGCACCGCGCAGCTGAGCCAGCGCGTACAGCGCCGCCTGCTTGGTGCGGATCCCCCCGTGGGCGGCCAGCGCCGCAACCTTGGGCGCTGCGGCCTTGTCCCCCATCTCTCCCGCCGTCGCCACCGCCTCGGGCAAGACCCGCGGATCGGTGCGCTCGAGCAACCATCGGTTGAATTCCAACAAGGCGGACAGCTCGCTCTTGGACAGTTTCGCGCTGCGGATCAACTCGGCCAGGGCCCGCAGGGTTTCGGCACTGGGGGTCGGCCGTTGGCGCACAGCAGCCGCGAATCGGACCAGCACCGCCCCGATCGAGGGGTCCTTCCAGCGCAACATCCAGTGGATCCACGCCTGAGCGACATCGTCGCTCGAGTCAGCGCGAAAGCGTCGTTCGACGATCTGGGTGTCGATCGCGTCGATCCCGATCTCCGCCAGCCCTTCCACGAACGGCGCCTCTGCGCCGGGAGCGATTCGCCCGAGTTCCTGGGCTGCCAGCGCGCTGGCCCGATCGGAATTCACGCCTTTGATCGCGGCGAGGACCTCCAACTTCACGCGTTCGTGGGGCGTCTGTTCGAGCAACGTCTCCAGAGCTCGACGCGCGTCGCGATCGTCGGCCCGAGCAGCCACGTTGAGCAGATACCGCAGCGCCGCTCCGGGCTGTCGAGGATCGACCGCGCGGATCTGCTCCGTGGCCACGGCGCCCATGAGCGGCGTGACCACCACGAGCTCCGGATTCTTGGCGTACAGCGCCGCCAGCAGCGCCGAGTCGTCGGGGCCGTCGGTAAAGATGTTGTTGTCTTCCGTGGGATCGACGGCGGTATCGAACCGCATCGTCGTCCCCGACTTCAGCTTGTGGATCAGCTTCTGCGATCCTAGGGCGATGCCGGCGATGTCACCGTTGGCGTTCTCCATGTAGTACGGCACCTGCGCATGCTCCCCGTCGCCCACGATCGGTCCCAGCACGCTGCGACCGCGAAACGTCGCGGCGGGCGGAACGCCCATCGCGTCCCACAGCGTGGGGACGATATCGAGGTTCCCGACCGTCTGCGGGATGCGGCGAGGCGCGACCCCGGGGATGTGGAACACCAGTGGCACCCGGATCTCCTCTTCGTAGATCGTGGGCCCGTGATTCGTGATGCGGTTCGCCCCGATCGACTCGCCGTGGTCGGCGGAGAAGACCACGATCGTGTCGTTGGCGAACCCGCGACGCTCCACCACCGCGATCACGGCCTTCATCTGTGCGTCCAGCCACCGAAGCGACTTTCGATAACGCGCGCTCAACGCGCCTTTCGACTGCAGCCCTTCGGCCCCGTACCCGGGCTCGTGCATGTTGTAGAAGTGCAGCCACGCAAAGAAACCGCGCTCGCCGTGGGCCTTGAGCGCGTCATCGAGCAGCACCACGAGATCTTCCTGGTGTTGCTTGTGGTAGATCTCGACGACGTCGAAGCCCCAGAGCAAGCTCTGCGAGCGCTTGAAGCGCGGCTCCAGAAAGAAGTTGTTCACGACCGCAATCGACGTGCGCCCGGTGCGCGAGGCCGCAGTGCCCAGCGGCGTTCCGAGGTCCAGCGTCGGCTCGTAGGCCTCCAGGGACTTGAACATCGGCGGCATCGACCGGTGGGTCGCGCTGGACTGCGCGTAAGCTCGCTCAAAGACCACGCTCTTCGCCAGCCAGTCATTGAGGAATGGGGTGTCCGTGGCCCGGGCAAACGCGCGACCGCCTTCGGGTCGCGCCGGCCATAGGGCGTCCCAGCGCAATGTGTCGACCGTAATCCAGAGGACGTTCCAGTCCTTGCGATCGAGATGAGTGCCCGACTCCGCCGGCAAGTAGCGGCCCGCGTCGGGGTCGACCTGCGCGAATTCGCGCTCCGCGAACTGGAGCTCGATGCGGGGCATCGTCCGCTCCATCAACAAGCTCGCCATTTGCGACGACATGCTCAGCTGCGGTCGATGGCCCAGCGGCACGGTCAGCCACAGCGCCGGGGCCGCCAGCGCGCCCAGAAGCGCGAGCGACGCGGCGACTCTGCCGTTCCGGGACCGGGGTACCGCGACGAGTAAGGCCAGCGCGGCAACGAAGGCCATCAATGCGAGGAGGTGCAGTAGCAGGTGCGCATCAGGGTAGGTGCCGAGCAACACGCGATGGTCCGTTCCGACCGCCGCGATGCCCGCCACCGCGAGCGCCACCGCCAGCGGCCCCCGGAATCGCTCGGGTGCGCGCGCCGTGGCGAGCCACACGACAAAGCCGGTGCCGAATGCGGCGACCGACGGCGCATACCGCAAGAGCCAACCCCAGGACTGCTGAGAGATCCACCCGCCACCGGTCAGCGACTCGCCCAGCGGCCCCGCGAGCAGCGCGACACCGAGGCCAAACAGGAACGCCCCGAGTGCGTGGGCACGCGCTGAGGTACGCGCGATACGTTGGCTCAATAACTGCGACGCCGCCGCGATCAACCAGACGATGAGCGCGATGCCGACGTTGGCGCCCCACCATGCCAACATTGCGCGGATCGACAGGGCGCCGCTATCACTGAAGGCTCGTTCGGCGGCGACGAGGCTACTTCCCGCGATGAGCGCGATGGCCCCTCCGCGTGGTGCGGTGAGCTTCTGGATCAGAGACGTTGGCGGATCGGCGGACATGGCGGCGCATTGTGCGCCGAACACGATCGCGGCGCAAACTCAGCCGCCACCGAGCCGCAGGGCGGGCAGCGCCCAGCCCGACAACAATCCGACGACGACCCCGGTGATGACGTCGCTGAGATGATGCTTGTTCGCGACGATGCGCAGCGTGGCCGTCGCCGCGGCCACGGCCAGGGCCGACACGCATGGAATCTGGCCCACGACCCCCTCGCCGTGCATCGGGGTGACCGTTCCAAACGCGCAGATCAGCCCGGCACCCGTGAATGCCGCGGTGGTGTGCCCGCTGAAGAAGCTGACATTCGGACGTCGCTCGCAGGCCCGCCCCTGCGACGACAGCTTGAGCGAGAGGCATTCCGCGGTCAGCGGACGTGCACGGCCCACCACGACCTTGGTCAGATTGGTGACCCCCGATGAAATCGCGAGGCTCTCGAGGGAAAAGAGGCCCAGATTCGTCGCGAGCTTCACGTCGCGATGAACCCCGTAGCCGACCGCCGCGGCGTCCAACACCGGCGCCGTCATCATCAGGATGACTCCCACGTCGCTGGCCAAGGCGGCGCGCCGCTCGCCGCGGGTCGTCGTCCCTCCTAGTGCCGATCGTAGCGGCTGGTCCGCAAGGATCGGGCGCTCCCATCGCGGCTGCCTCGGCGCCCCGACGATTTCGGTCGTGATCGCGAGTACCGCGAATCCGGCCGTGATGACGGCATCGGCAACACCGAACTCACGCCACTCAGGATCCCACCGGGCCTGCGCGCTGGCGTCGGCCGGGATGAACCCGGCCACAAGCGCCAGCACCAGAATCAGCGCCGGGCGACTCAAAGCACCGCCAAGAGCAGCAGAAACACGGGGCCTGTCACAATCATCAGGAACGCGGTGTACCCGATGATATCGCGGGCGCGCAGGTTCATGATGCCGAGCAACGGCAACGCCCAAAACGGCTGCAGCATGTTCGTCCACGCGTCGCCGTATGCCAGCGCCATCACCACTTTCGCCGGGTCCACGGCGGGCATCGTCTGGAGGGCCTGGATCATCACGGGTCCCTGGACCGCCCACTGTCCGCCCCCCGAAGGCACGAAGAAGTTGACCAGTCCGGCCGACAAGAAGGTGAACAGCGGAAGCGTCGCGTCGGTCGAGATCGATACAAAGAACGCCGCGATCTGGACGATCAAGCCACTCGCCTTCAGCAGCCCGAGGATCCCAAAGTAGAACGGAAACTGCAGAATGATGCCGGCCGCGCCCTGCACCCCCGCCGCGACCGCTCGCGCATAGGACATCGCGCTCCGATGCAGCACCAGGCCGAGGCCAAGGAACAGCAAGTTGACGCTGTCGAGGTTCCAGCCCGCCGCGCCCTGCGCGCCGAACACCCACAGCGCCACCCCCAACAGGGCGACGCCAGTCAGAGTGCTCAACCAACGTCCACCCTCGAGCGCGCGAACGACCGCAGACTGCAGATAGGCGTCCGCGACGACCGACTTGTCATCATCGTTCTCCAGATCGCCGTCGTACACGACCATGTCGTCGGGGTTCCGCGGCATTAGCGCATGGAAGACCACCGCGACGAGGATGAGCATCACCACCGTGACCGCGATGTTGAGCGGACTCAGCAGCGTTTGGGTGATCGGGATCACGCCGATTTCGCTTTCGAGGAAGTGACCCGGCGTCGCGACGCTGAGCGGCGCGGATCCCGAAAGACCGCCGTGCCAGACCAGGAAGCCCGCGTAGCCCGCGGCGCCCAGCAGTGGGTAGTGAATCGGGTCGCCGCGTCGAGCGAACGCGCGACCCATTTCGCGGGCCAAGAACGCCCCCGCGATCGCGCCCAGGCCCCACTGAATCAGGCTCATGAAACTCGCAAACAGTGCGACGACGGCCGCGGCGGCGGCCGGCGACCGCGCGACCAGCGCCACCCGCTCGATGACGCGACGCACCGGCTTGGACATCGCGATCGCATGCCCGGTGATCAGCACGATGCACATCTGCATCGTGAATTTCATGAGCGCAGCATTCCCGAAGAACTGACCGTACCAGCCGTCAGCAAGGGTCGTCAGCCGCTGCATCGGTGGCTGCGCGGCAACGCCCTCACCGATTGCAAACGCCAACACGGCGGTCACAAACGTGAGCAACAACGCAAACACGAAGGGATCGGGCACGAAGCGCTCGGACAGCGCGTTGAGTCGCTTTCCGAGCGAGGCGATCACGCCTCGTCCTCAGCCTCGAGCCCGTCGATGATTGTCCGCACACGCAGTTCGGTAGACGTGATCCGCGCCCGACACAGCTGGACCAGCACCGAGGCGCGGTCGACTTTGTCGGCGAGGTCGTCCAGATCGACCGCGTCACTCTCGATCGCGCGCACGATCTGCTCGAGCTCCTGCAATGCTTCGCCGAACTTTGGTTCGTCACTCATGCGTGCTCTCCACAGGGATCACTTCGACCATTCCATCGCGCATTTCGAGACGCGCGGACTCCATCTCGCGCAGCGCTGCCGCGTCCGTCACGACACGCCCTTCCCCGTCGCGCACGATCGCGTAGCCGCGCTCGATGACACGCCGTGGGTCGGCGAGGCGGAGTTTTGCCTCCACGTGACTCAGCTGCAAGTCGCGTTGTCGGAAACTTCCCGTCACGGCGCGGTCGATGGACTGCCAGGCCATCTGCACGCGCTGCCCGGCGAGCTCGAGCGACTTCGCCCCCCGTTCGGCGACGCGGACGCTGGCGCGGTCCACATGTCTCGACGCCGCGACGAGGCGCAGCGTCGTCGATCGGGCGCACGCCGAGGCGGCCTGATCGATGCGACGACTCGCGGCGTTCAGCCGGCGATTCACGGCGCGCTCACAGGTGGTCGTCGCCTCGCTGACGCGACGCGTGCTGGCGTCCAAGACCCGGCGAGAGGCGTGCGCGGCGGCCCGGCCTGCGTCGTCGACGCGAGAGATCGCGCGTTGGACCTGCGCCACGAGCGCCTGTGCGGCTGCGGTAGGCGTCTTCTCCGACGTCGCCACGAAATCGAGCACCGACTGATCGCGGTGGTGCCCGATCCCCGCGATCACCTTGATCGGCAGCTCACAGACCGCACGACCGATCGCCAGCGAGTCGAAGGAACTCAAGTCCCCCTGCGAACCCCCGCCCCGCGTGACGACGAGCACGTCAAACCGGGCGGATGCTTGCGCAAACCACGTCAGCGCGCTCAGAACCGACGCCTCGGCGTCGCGGCCCTGCATGCGCGCATCGCACACCGTGAGGTGGAACCCGATTCCGGAACGCTCCAGTTCGTGGACGAAGTCGTTGTACGCCTCCGAATGCGCGGCGGTGATCAACCCGACACGCAGCGGCAGCAGCGGCAGCGGGCGAGCCACGTTCAGGTCGGCGAGGCCTTCGGCGCGCAGCTTCTCGAGGACCTCGTCGCGCTTCCTGCGACGGGATCCGATCGCCCATTCCACGTCGATCGCCTCAATCACCAGCTGATAGGAGCCGCTCGGGGCGTACAGCTCGACCTTACCGCGGAACCGCACCCGCAGACCGTCCCGCAACGCGATGTCGCCAGGCAACTCTTGCTCGATCCGCCGTCGGGTGGCCGCGAACATCACGGCGCGAACCCGCGCGATCGCCTCGGCTCCCCCCGCCGTGCGCTCCACGAGTTCGAAGTAGGCATGATTGTCGGGCTTGTTGCGATCGAAGCCGTCGATCTCGGCGACGATCCAGACCTCCCCGAAGTGCGCGGTGAGGGCCCGCCGAGCCTCTTCGTTGAGTCGCGACACCGTGTAGCCGTCCGCCGGATCGACCTCGAGGGGATCGGGCGCCGGCGGCGCTGTGGGGAGCTCGTCGCGATTCTCGGCCCACCAATCGCGCATGCGCGGGGTGAACCGAAAGTGCAGCGGCTCGAGACGGTGGATGACGAGCGCCACTTCGGCGAGCGGAACCGACCATCGCTTCGTCGGCGCGTCGTACTCACGGCCGGGGATCGTCTTGATCGTCCCGACAGCCTGCGGGTCCCAGGGGCACGACAGCCAAATGGTGCCCGCGCGGAGGTCGAGATCGATCAGGCGATTCACTGCGAGACCTTCTGCATCATCCAGAAGCCCAGCAGGAACATCGCGAGTCCGCCCACCACCGACCCCAACAGATACGCGATCGCCCAGCCCCGTTGATCGACCTGCCAGAGTCCGAACGCGTCGGCCTCAAACGTCGAGAACGTCGTGAACGCGCCCAGAAAACCGGTAAAGACGAACATGCGCAGCTCGGGACTCCCCCATCCGAGCGCATCGACCGCCGCCTTGGCCATGCCGAACAACAGGCAGCCGAGCAGATTCGCCGCGAGGGTGCCGATCGGGGCGCCCTGCCCCAGTTTCAACGCCGCGGCGCCAATGCCCCACCGCGACAGCGCGCCGGCGGCACCGCCGCTGGCCACCATCAACGCCTGCGTCCAGACGCTCAATTGGCGACCTCTGGGATGCAGACGCGAGCTGTCGCCTCGAAGCAGTGATCGATGGTGCCCTCGGCGTCGTCTTGCTGGCACGGCGCGCAGGTGCCGTTGCGACCGCACTCGGTTTCGAATGCGCAGACCGGCCGACACACGTAGTCGTAGCAAAAGTCCCCGGCCTCACACGGCACGGTGGCGTCGCACTCCGCGGTTTGCACGCACGAGTACGCAAACACCGCACACAGGAATAGCGCCGCGCCCAGCGCGTTTCGATGACACGCGGTCCGCGCCTCGTGACCGAGTACCCGCTCTGCTAGAGTGCCCCAAATCTGCCCAGGCTCTCGATTGCTCCGCATCCCGTTCATCCTGCTACTCAATCTGCTCGGCCTCGCCCGATATGGCGCGGCCTCGGCGATTTCGGCCCTGTCGTCGGCGTTTCGGCGCAAGAAGCGCCGCTACGTGAAGCTCAGCATCGAGGGCGGCTTGCCGTTCGGACACCCGCGTGGGTTCGCCCGCTTCGGCAAATCTGAAGCCACCTTCCTCGATATTCGGCGCGACATCAAGACGCTCGCCGGCGATACAAACGTCGCCGGGGTGTTGCTGACGCCCGGCAAATCCCAGCTCGGCGCGGCGCGCAACGCAGATCTGCTGGAAGAGCTCGATAAGCTGCGCGGCGCCGGCAAGCACGTCGTCGCCCACGCCGCGATGTACCAAACGCGCGACTACCTCGAGGCGACCGCGGCCGATGACGTGCTCGTCGCGCCCGCCGGCCGCCTCTACACGTTCAGTCCGCGCTTCGAGCAGTACTTTCTCGCCGGCGCCTTCCAGAAGCACGGGATCGACGCGCAGTTCGTGCACATCGGTGCGTACAAGGCCGCCGCCAGCCGGTACGTGGCCACGTCGCTGTCCTCGCCGCAGACGGCGATGATGACGGAGCTGCGCGATGGACTCGTCGACCGCGTGATGAGCCGGGTCGCGGATCGGAGGCGGTTGACGGTCGCCGCCGCCACGCGCTTGTTCGACGGACCGCTGGACAGCCGCAGTGCCCAGGGGGCGGGATTGTTGGACGGCGAGGCCTTCGAAGATGACCTGCGCCGCTGGCTGGAGTCGCCCGACCAACACGCGCATCACGCCGACCCCAGCGACGCGTCGGACGACGACGCGGTCGAACTTCAAACGTTCGCCGACTATATCGATGGGCGGCCCAAGCCCTTCCGGTGGCGCCCGTTACGGCGGCGACGCCCGGTCCTCGCGCTGGTGGACCTCAGCGGAATCATCGTGCAGGACGGGCTCAGTTTGCCCGGCAGCGCGAGCGTGATCGACCCGAAGCAGGTGATCCCACTGCTCCGAAAACTGGAGCGTGATCCGCGCGTCGCGGGGGTACTCCTGCACATCAACTCCCCGGGCGGCAGCGCGCTGTCCTCGGACCTCATCTGGAACGCGGTGGCCAACCTCCGGGCCGAGAAGCCCGTCGTGGCCTATTGCAGCGATGTCGCGGCGAGCGGTGGCTACTACATCGCGGTCGGCGCCGATCGCATCGTGTGCCGGCCGGAGACGATCACCGGGTCCATCGGGGTCGTGGCGGGCAAGTTCACCGTGGGTGGCGCGCTGGGGCGCCTCGGCGTCACGACGCAGTCCATCGACGGCGACGACGGCTCCGAGTTCGGCAGCCTCTTCACGCCCTTGTCCACACAGACCCTGGACCATCTGCAGGATGATGCCCGAGCGTTCTATCGACGGTTCCTCCAGCGCGTCGGTCAGGCTCGCGCGATCGACCGCCGTCGCCTCCATCGCTACGCGCGCGGCCGCGTGTACCTGGGTGAGCAAGCGCTGGCCCGCGACCTCGTCGACGACACCGGCGGCTTCGAGGCCGCGGTGCGGCAGCTCAAGACCCT
>JBFIHF010000050.1:0-26090 GCA_041601915.1 Bradymonadaceae bacterium | reverse complement strand
TTAGAGGAAGAAGTCGTCGAGGAAGAGGAACCGCGCGCCGTCGCGCCACGTGGACGTGTCGGGCTGACGCAGAACTTCGGCAAGGCCGAGCTGATTACCACCGCACTGGTGCTGCCGATTGGGCTGGGCCTCGCGATCGGGGGAACCTCGTTGTTTGGCGAGCCCACAGCATCCATGACGACCCCGCGGCTCGGCAGTCTGGACTATCGGCTCGGGATCGCCAGCCACGGCGACCTGCTCGAAGGAACACCCTTCGCGTTTGGCATCTTCGACATCGCAGGCATCGGCTATCCGGCGGCGCTCGGGGGGTTCTACCTCGTGTCGGGCCTGTATCTGTGGGGCGCCGACGAGCCGATGCTGTCGAGCCAATCCATCAACATCGATCACTCGATGGTTGGGATGGCTCAAACGGTGGGGTGGACTGCGCTGACTGCTGGGGTGATTCACCTGCTCATCGGTCGGCAAAAGCCCTACGCGGCGTTCCGGCGGTCCGCCTACGGCGTGCCGGAGGACAAAGGGACCAACCTGTCGTTCATCTCGACGACGACCGCGCTGAGCTTTGCGATGTCGAGCTTCGCGGCCCGCGACTACATGGATTGGGCGATGCGGCACGACCAGAACTTCGTGACCGCGGCGATCTTGCCCTATGGAGTGCTGTACGGGCTCTCGGCCGTGATCGGCTACAGCCAGATGTTCGGTCAGCAACACTTCTTCAGCGACATCGCGATGTCTGCGCTCATCGGTACGCTCATCGGCAATCTCACGTACGTGTCGCACTTTGACCGCGAAGGCCGGCCCCGCGCGCAACGAAACCGTCTCGCCATGATTGGCCCCACGCTTCTGCGCCACCCCGATGCCGAGCAGGCGACGATGGGTGTGGGCCTCAGCGGGCGTTTCTGAAAAAGTCGTGCGCGTTGTCGAACGCGAGCCCTGCGATGGTCGAGCGGCTGATTCCCACATCACCAAGCGCCGCGATCGTCTTCGGGACGCCGAGGATATCGGCGGCACCGCGCCGCAGCGACGAGTTCAAGAGCGTTCGCTTCGCGGCGTCCGGGAGGTCGGCGAGCACGTTCGCCAGCATGCATGCGGCGTCGCGCGGCTCCACCTGCCGGTAGCCCACCGCGATACCCGCCACGAACCCCTCCTCGATGACCGTTCGCAGAAGTGGCTCGTCGAGTTGATTCATCAGGCATTGGCCGGGAGGCAACCCCAGCTTCGTCAGCCGTGACATCATCTTGTACGTCATGTTGATGCGCAGCTCGGCGGGAGGCGTGACGATCACCGGGAGCCCCACCTCCAGTGCCAGCCTCGCCTGCCGATCGAAGAGCGCCCACTGGCTTTTGGTGTCCTCCCACGCCGCGATCTCGCCGACCGCGACGACCTGCGGTAGCGCGAGCAAGCCCGCCATCCCCGGCCAGAGCTCGGGGTGTGCTCGGCGCGGCTGGGCGCTCGGCAACACGCCGAGCGCGACATGCCCGACGAGGCCGCAGTGAGCGAGCCGAGCGATCTCGGCCGCGGCGAGGTCACCGAAGTACGCCAGCATTGACGCGGCGTCGTGAAACGGTCGCGGGGCGTGCGCCGTGGTCACGACTTCCACGGTGTCGAAGTACGCCATGTTGCGCAGGTCATCGTCGTTTCGCGTATCGCTGCGGATCTGCGCGTCGAAGATCTTCATGTCCAGCTGGCGTCGCTCAGATCCGGTCCAGGTGGCGATTCATGGGCCCAGTCGCCCGACTTGCCCCCCGACTTGGTGCGCACGTGAGCGTCACCGATGACCGTCGCACGGTCGATCCCTTTCACCATGTCGTAGACGGTCAGCGCGGCGAGCGTCGCGCCCGTCACGGCCTCCATCTCGACACCGGTAGGACCGACGCAGGCGGCCGTACACTGCACGGCGAGCGCGCAGCGGTCCACGAGCCACGCGAAGCGCACATCGACGTGTGTGAGGCCCAGCGGGTGGCACAGCGGGATGAGTTCACCGGTCCGCTTGGCGGCCATGATCCCTGCGAGCCGCGCCGTGCCCAGCACATCCCCTTTTTTGGAGTCGCCGCGGCGCACGCTGGCGAACGCGGGCGCTGAGAAGTAGACGAACGCGACCGCCGACGCGGAACGCCGCGTCGCACCTTTGGACGACACGTCGACCATCCGCGCGGTGCCTTCGGAATCCAGATGAGTGGGGTCGTTTGCCATCGCCCTTTGCAACCTCCAACGAACCCGGTAAGTATCGCACTCTCGCTTCGACGGTACACCATGAAACCGCTGTGGGTCGCATCACTCCTTGTCTGTTGGCTGTCGTGTACCGGCGCGGATCGCCGCGATCCCGACGCCATCGCCAAGGCGGATCGTGCCCTGGTGTCCGGCGAACTCGAAGCCGCCCGGATGCATGCCGAGGGAGCGTACCGGTTCACCCCCGACGACCCGGAGACCCGCCGTGTTCTGGCCGCCGTGCATCGCGCGCTGGGCGAGCGCGCGGTTGCCAAGGGTGAGTATGGCCGCGCGTCGGACGCTTACCTCCGCGCCGCGGAACGCGAGCCGCTGCGCAGACAGCGCGCCGCCGACTATCTGAATGCATTCGAGACGGCCCGCGACGCCGGGCGCGAGCTCGGCCCGAGCGCACAGCTGCTCGCCCGCTCCGTCGAGTCGGAACCGAACAACATGGAAGTCCGACTCGAAGCCGCGACGGCGTTCGACGAACTCGGGCAGCCAGCGGTGGCCGTCGAGCACTACCTCTATCTGTGGGAGGCCGATCGGACCAAGGTTCCGATCGGGATCCGGCTCGGGGCGATGTACCTCGCGATTGGCGCCCACGACGACGCCGAAGCCGTGTTCCGTCGCGTCATGGAGCAAGACCCGGTCAACGTCCAGGCCCAGCTTCAGCTGGCGGACTTGCATGAGCGCGCCGGAAACACCGTCCGCGCGCGCAGCTTGTACCAGGACCTCGCCGACCAGCATCCCACGAACGCCGCGATCTTGTTCCGATTCGCCGACTTCCTCGAACGGACCAATGAAGACGCCGAGGCGGAGCGCGTGCGCGAACGCGCCGAAGCTGAACTGCCTGGTGTCGAGCGCCGCAAGATGCGGACCCTGAAGTCGCGCAAGAAGAAGCGCTGATGGGCGACGCGATCATCGACCTGCCGTCGCCGCCCGAACTTCTGCGCGCGTATGCAGCGCGTGCAAAAAAGCGGTTCGGCCAACACTTCCTGACTGACGCTCAGCTGCTCGATCGAATCATCGGCATCGCTGGCGTACAACCTGGAGATCGAGTCCTCGAGGTCGGTCCCGGTTGCGGGACCCTGACCTCGCGGCTCCTGCGGCGCGGCGCCCGCGTCGTGTGTATCGAGATCGATCGCGACGCCGCCGCCTTCCTGCGCCAGGCGTTCACCGATCAGCCGCTCGAAATCATCGAGGCCGACGCGCTGAGCGTCGACCTCGCCGCGGCCGTCGGGGCTGGCTCATGCCGGGTGGTGTCGAATCTGCCCTACAACGTCGGCACGCAGATCATGTTTCGGTTGCTGGAGAGCGACCTCCAGATCGAGCAGCTCGCGCTGATGTTTCAACGTGAGGTCGCCGAACGCATCGTCGCTGAACCGCGAACCAAGTCCTACGGTGCGATGACGCTTCAACTCGCGGAGCTCGCGTCGACGCGCATCGCGATGCGCGTCAAGCCGGGCTCGTTCACGCCGCCGCCGAAGGTGGACAGCGCCGTCGTACTCCTCGAGCCGCACCGCACGCCGCGCATCGAAGACGAGGCCCTGCGTGTCGCGTTTCGGGCGGTGGTCACCGCAGGCTTTGCGATGCGACGCAAGACCCTCAAGAACGCGCTCGGGGCGCGATTTGGGGTGGATGTCGCGACGCGCGCGATCGAGCATGTTGGACTCGATCTGCGGACTCGTGCCGAGGAGCTGACGTTCGATCAGTTCTTAGCGATCGCGGCGGCGATGCAGGATGCCGAAAACGGCGAGCAGTAGCAGGAACGCGCCGCCACTGGGCGCGGGGCTTGTCGCGGTCGCGCAACACCCCTTCTTTTCCACGCCTTGAGGCTGTTCAAAGTAGTCGGGAACGTCCGGACACGCTGGGACGATGCCGACCGCCGGATAGGTCGCCATCAATCCGGCGACGTCGTCGGGGTGCAGCGACCGCTTCTCGGTCTCGCCCTCCGGCGCCGAGCCGTACATTGTGGCTTCCTTGATCGCGGTGTGATCGAGTCCCAGGAAGTGGCCGACTTCGTGGGTGATCGTGTTCGAAACGTCGACGATCACGCCTTCGGACCCGGTGGTGAAGCGATGCGATTCGCTGTTCAACTCGATATCGGCGTCGGCGATGAGGCCCGTCCCCGGATCGAAGGTGACCGACGTGATGGCGAACGCGGTTCGGGAGGCGTATGGCCAGTCTGTATCGCGCCAAACCACGACGTTGGCATTGCCCTCCGGGCCACGAGCGTCGACGTGCTCGGCGCGGTCCTCGTTCGTGAGTCCTGCGTACTCGATCAGGAACTCGGTTCCCTCGACCTCGTTCCAGGTCGTGAACGAGCGCTGTACGGCCGCGATCGTTCGTGAGTCGTCGCTGATGTCCGCGGTGTGAGCCTCGTTGACGTAGTAGTGCACGCACCGATCGGCCCAGCGTACCGGCTTGGGCGTCTCGCCGGGGCCACACTGGTACTGCCCCGACGCATCGCACGTCATGGTCTGGACGAACGCGGAGACCGAAGCCGGCGCAAAGATCGCAATCAAGCCCGCGATCGCGGCCGGTTTGAAGGTCATTCGGTCGTCTCTTTGGCTTTCGTGAGAGTGGTGATTCGCGCGCGTGCCTGCTCGAGCGTCGTGATGTTCGGCGTGATCGGCGGCGCGGCCTGTGGCGCGCCATCGGCCGTGGGCGTGACCCGTCGAATCGTGTGCATCACGACCGGGTTCGGCACGAGCTGCAGCCCACCGTTTGGATCCGCGGTGACCGACATCTTGCCCTGCGCGAGCCCCGTGACCACGAAGTGGTCAAATCCCTTCGGCTGCTCGAGGAAGAGCAGGGCGCGCTCGCCGGGGACGAATCCGGGCATCCCACTGACCCGCGTGGCCAACTTCTCCGTTCGCCCGCCGATGTGCACGATCTTGACCGTCGGCGTGTGGTTGCCCTTCCAGGTCTCATCGACGTCGATGTGCACGTGCGTGAACACACGGCCGTTCTTCTCCACACCTTCCACCGACTTCACGTGCCCCACGACGATCCGGTCCGACGCGGCCACCAGTTCGTCGAAGCTCAGCGCAATGACGGTCGTTGCCGCGGCGACGCCGGCCGCGACCACCATGATGAACAGGAGGAAGGCGCTCAGTAGATGCCTCATCGGCAAACTCGCGTCGACGGCTCCTCGTCGCTATCGACGGGAGGTTCCGGCCGGTCTTCGACCTTCAGGTAGTCGAGCAGCGCAAACTGGAAGTCGTTCGTCGCGCGGTTGAGCTCTCCCGGCGCGCGCAGGTAGTAGCCGAGCGATCGATTTCGAAAGAGCCCGTCCTGGACCATGATGATCAGTTCACCACCACCGACCGCCTTGGAGCGCATGACATCGACGGTCTTGCTCCCGACCTTTGCCTGCACGAGCGGATCGCCCCAGCTCGACGTCACGTCCCACAGAAACGGCGTCGGCTCGGGGCCGTCGTCGACCTCGTAGGGGTCGACGTCGTAGATGCCCAGCGTACCGGCGAGCTCCATCCCGGTCGCTTCGATCGTGCCCGCGCCGTTCAGCCGCGCGGGTGGCGTGGCGGCCAACGTCGCGATGTCGAGTGTGGTGCCGCCCGACTCGAGCGTAAACTCCGGCGCGAGCTCGGCCAAGAATCCGGCGGTCGACGGCGTCGCCGATGCGGCGTCGAACGTGAGCACGACTTTCTTTCCTGCCGCGAGATACTCGCGGACCGCCGCGAACTCGCCGGCGGTGAAGTCAATGCTGGGGCTCGCGAAGATCACCGCGTCTTCTTCGTTGGCGAGGCGAATGCTCCCCCGAGCCGTCACATTGCGGTCGCGGTTCGAGTTCACGAAGAACGAGAACATGCCGTTGGCCCCCGGTTTACCACCGAGGTTGCCGTTCTTCGTCTGGTCCAGCGCCACCAAGGTCCCAAAGGGCGCGAGGTCCCGCAGCGGCTGCTCGCCGACGCCGTCCTGCTTCGACACCCATTCCATCGAGTTCATGAAGACCTCGAAGTTGTCGCCCCAGTGCGTCCACGCGTCACCGAACATGTTCTGGTCGCCCGCCACGACGACGCGGCCTTCGCCGTACTCCACCGCGTTGTGCACTTCCAGTGGGCCCAGCGGTTCGACCTCTTCGTCGCCGTCCCACGTCCAGTTGCCGTAGTATCCGCCGCTGTCCTCCGGATCCCACAAGTCGGCGAAACTGTCGTCGGAGCTGAACGCCACGCCGCCGCCCAGCATCGGGCCGCCGGTCTGCAGGCTGATCATGTCGACCCCCTCGGTGACGGGGTGCTCGGCGAAATCCGTCACGAGAATCCATCCCAGCCCCGCCACGCTGTGCTGGGGCGGGAAATCCACGGCGATGTGGAACAGGATTTCGATGCCCATCGGCTCCAGAAAGCGATTCACCCGCTCGGCGTGCCGGTACACGTTGGTGTGGTCGCCGATCACGAACAGTCCGCCGCCATCTTCGACGAAGTCCATGATCGTCTGGACTTCATCGGGCGTGAAGTCGGGTCGGTCGTCGCTCACCAGGTTGATGAACAGCGTGTCGAAGCCCTCGAGGCGCTCCGGCGACAGCTCCATCGTGCGCGTGGACGTCCAGTTGTAGTCGCCGCGTTCGAGGTGGTCGAACACGCGTCGGAAGCCAAACACGCCCTGATAGTTGTAGGTGCGCTTGTCGAGGACGTAGTCCTCTTGGTTCTGCTTTCGCGCGTGGTAGTGGTCACTGAGAATCCACGGCCCCTCCTTCTCGACCGGACGCTCGTAGCATTCCGGTTCGGTGGCCGGGCCACATGCCGTGGCAGCCAGCAATGTGAAGGCGAGGGGGGCTAGGCAATGTCGTTTCATGGCTTTGACGCGGCTACTTGAGGACTTTTCCAAGCGTGTCTTTCGCGCGAGCCAGTGTCAGTCCTTCAAGCATCTTCCGGACCTTTTCGTCCTTCTCCACCAGGCGAAGCACCGCTTCTTTCCCAATCGCGAGCACTTTCGCACCGCCTTGAGATTCCACAGTGGCCGTCGCGGATTTGCCACTCATCAGCGAGACTTCGCCGAAGTAGGCACCGCGCCCCAGTGTCTTGAGGTCGACTTCCCGGTTGAGCGACTTCGTCCACACGCGCACATTTCCATCCACCAATACGAACAACGCTCGGACGTTCCCGCCTTCCTCAATGATGGCGGCGCCGTCGTCGTACTCGTGCACGCTAGCTGCGTCGACGATCGATTGCATGTCATCGCCGCTCAGGTGCTTGAACAGTGGCGAATTGGTGATCGTGCTCGCGATGATGTCGCTCATGTCGAACTCATCTCAGTTACGGACGACGCTCAGGCTAGTCGAGGCGATCGTCGCGGGCAAGTGAACAGCGGACCATCGAGCGCTGCGGGCCGAACGACAAAGAGCGACGCCGATCGCTCGGCGCCGCTCTTTTCGTCACCCGTGACGATCTTTACGGAAGGGCCGGCAGCTCGCACGTGAGCAGTTGGGACTGAATCCATTCGCGCAGCCGCAGGAAGTGGTTGTGAGACATGTCCGTGAAGCGCACACCCACCGTGTCCGTTTCGCCTTCCTCGTAGACGCGCTTCGCGCCGATCATGATCGGCTCGGCCGCGCCGGGGATCGCGAACTCGAGGCGGAAGGAGTCCGTACGATCGAGGTACGGCTCCAGCAGGCGCTTGAATCGCATCCCGCCCAGCGAGATGTTCGTGGCGTGCACGATGTTCAGCGTCCCGCGCTCGTACTTGTTCAGGATGATGTTGCAGTCGACTCGATCTTGGCGGCGCATTCTCATGGTGACTCCTTGTCGGTTGTCGTTGTCACTCCGTGGACGATCAGAGAAATAGCACCGAATCGTGGTGTGTGAAGTTTTTGTCCTACATCCACGCACAGTCACGGCGGTGCGCAGCGACAGCCGCGATCGGGCAAAAAGGCGCGGTTTGAAATGTCGCGGGTGGGACCTATTCGACTTCGGCGAGGTCGTTCGCGGAGAGCACGACTTCGCTCATGCGCTCGTCGGCCAGCTTCTGGGTGTAGCGCTTGACCGTCGGATAGCGCCCCGCCAGAGCATGGAACTCCGACCGGGGCAGGTGCAACAGGTGGCCCGCGGTCGTCATGACGCATCCCGCGACGGCGGGCTTATCCGCGATGAGGCCGATCTCGCCGAACACGTCGCCGGCGCGCAGCGTCGCGATCGTGATCTCCCAATCCTCGTCCTGGCGGACGATATCGACTTCACCGTCGAGGATGATGAACAGCCCCGACGACGGCGTGTTCTGCCGGATGATCACTTCGCTCTTCTGGATCCGCATCCCGGTGAACGCTTCGATGACTTCGACGCGATCGGGGCCGTCCAGCCCGTCGAACATCGGGTGCCGCTGGATGAGGCGCTCGGTCATCGCGTGACGTCGCAACGTCGCAAGCCGACTCGGAAAGTCGGGCGTTTCGCGCGTCACCGCGTGAATGGCGTCCGCCGACAGGCGCACGATCTCGCTCCCCGGTTGGCTAAACACGTCGATTTCGGCGGGGCGACCGGATTGGCCGAAGCTCGACAGTCCCACCAGCGCGCCCGCCGGCAGGCACATCGCGCTGTCGCCGTCCTCCAGGATGACATCGGCCGACGCGGTCCACACCAGCTCCTGGATCACTTTGCCCTTCTCCAGGATCGGCTGCACCTGGTCGAACAGCTCGTACTCCATGTGGTCGAGCACGTCGCGGAACGTGTCCTGCGGCAGCAAGCTGAGCAGCGGAATCGTCGGGACGCCCTTGGCTTGCGTGGCGAGCCCTGTCTTCTGCAGCGAACGGTCGAGCGCCAGTCCGAGCAGCTCCTCCACCCCCAGCACCGGTTCGTGGGCCTCGAGATCGACCTGCTGAGCGTCGGGCGTCGCCGGCGCTTCCCCGTTGGTCGCGAAGAACGGGCTCCGGATGTTGTAGACCGTCGCGATGTGGTCCAGCAGATTGGTCGTGTCGGGCTTGAGCCGCTGAAGCTGCTTGGCGGTCGCGATCGCACGCGCCGGCTCCCCGATGTTCGCGTAGTGGCGGCCGACGAGTTCCAAGATTTCGACCGCTTCCTTCTTCCGGCCGCGTTCGGCGAGCACCAACGCCACGCGTTCGCGCAGCGGTGCGGAGTCCGGGACGCTCCCGAAGTTGCTCAGTACGAGACGCAGCACGCGCACGTGATTCGACTGCCGGAGTGCTTCGTTGATGGCCGACATCAACATCGACAGCTTGCGCGACTGCATGCATTCACCAGATTGAAGATGCCGCATTATAGGGGCAGCATCGCGCCAGCGACAAGCGCGGTCGACCGCGGCGCCCGTGCAGTGGCACAAAAAAAAGCGGGCCCTGCCGGAAGGCAGGACCCGCTTGGTGTTTCCGCAGCGGCGATTAGCGCCGCTTGAGCATCAGGTAGCCGACGATCGTGGCGAGCACTCCGTTCGCGGCGAGCCAGATCCGATCGAGCACATCCATCCCCGGAATCCACAACACGTCGGACGTCAGGATGAACGTCTCCGCGAGCAGGAAGCCGCCGAAGCCAATCGCGAGTCCCGCTGCGAGGTACTTCAGGCGCTTCGTACCGCCGAGCAGGCCCGCTGCGGCGATCGGAATCGCCGCGCTCGCCAGGATCGGGGTCTGGTGCCAGGTCGGACCGAACAACGCGAAGTCGAGCTCCGCGATCGGGCGGCCGAAGATGTTCGCCAGCGCGCCGAGCGCCCCCACGTCACCGAAGAGCAACGGCAGGAAGAACAGGCCCGACGACGCGGCGACGGCGCCGATCACGAACATCGGTGTCGCTCCGGCCTTCATGTCCAGCAGATCCTTGCGGCGCAGTCGCCCGAAGGCCAACAGACCGAGCAGGAATGCGGTGCCGAAGCGCCAGCCCCCTTGCTCCGTCGCGGCTTTCTTCACCGCGGCGTCGACCTGCATGATCCCGGCGCCGTAGCGCTCTTGGAACTCCGTGGGGTTCTTGTAGCGCTTCTTCTGCGCCGTATCGGCGCTGTCACGAAGGATCGCCTCGACCTTGTCCGGATGCGTCACACCCTGCGCGATCACGAGCGCGGCGCCCGCGGCAACGTGCGGCGATGCCATCGAGGTGCCCATGTAGAGCAGGAAGTCGTGCTGGTCGAGCTTCCCGTCCTTGATCGTCTCTTGCAGGATGCCGTCGGGTCGGTCGTCGCCGTTCTGGTCGACGCGGGTATTGCCGCCCGGTGCGGCGATGTCGACGTACTTGCCCCATTGCGAGTAGAACGTCGTCGTCTGGTCGAACTGCGTCGCCGCGACGGCCACGACGTGGTCGTAGGCCGCCGGGTAGGATGGCGAGCGACGTCCGCCGTTGCCGGCTGCCGCGATCACCGTCACGCCCTTCTTGTGCGCGTAGTCGATCGCCTTCTTCATCACCAGCGAGGGCAGGGGACCGCCGAGGCTCATGTTGATGACCTGCGCGCCGTTGTCGGCCGCAAATCGAATCGAGTCCGCGATATCACCGACCTGGCCGAAACCCTGCGAGTTGAGCACCCGCAGCGGCATGATCTTCGCGTTGTAGGCGAGGCCGGCGACGCCATACTTGTTGCCGGTCGTCTGCGCGATCGTGCCGGCGACGTGGGTGCCGTGCCCGTGGCCGTCCCAGGGGAACGCATCCTTGTCGACGAAGTCGTAGCCCTTGACGGTCTTGGTGCCGGCGAGGTCCTTCATCTTCTTGATGTTGCGCTTCGGATCGTCCTCCACGGCCACGCCGGTGTCGATCACCGCGACGACGACGTCTTTGCCGGTCGACTTCTGCCACGCCTCTTCGGCCTTCACCTGCTTGAAGTTCCACTGGAACTGATACAGGGGGTCGTTGGGCGCCCCTCCGAGCATCGTCATCTCGAAGTTCTCTTCGCCGGCCTCGAGCCACTCCGCGGGAGCGTGACGCTCCAGGCAGTCCAGCGCCGCCGGGACGCCGCCCTCGGCGACATCGGCGACGTACAGGTTCGCGGGATCCGCCCACGGGCTGTTCAGGCGAACGGTGAGCCCGCACTTTTGGGCGACTTCGCGCACCTCGGCATCAGAATATTCGTCACTGACGTCGAGGAGCACCTCGTCTTTGGTGGGATCGGTATCGGATGGATTGACTCCGAACGGGTCGGCCATCTGCGCCCAGGCCGTGCTCGCGAGCAGCGCCGTGGCGGCAAATCCGCCCGCTGCGAGCGCAAAGCGTGTCTTGGTGCGAGTAACAATCATGTCGTCCTCGTTGAAGGTCTGCGACCACTATAACTGATGACGCGCTCGGACTCATTCCTCGTGCGCACGATCACTTCAACGAGAGTAAACTCGTTTTGGATTTCGTCGACTTCACGAAGGTCTTTGTCGCCCGCGCGCGCAGCCACAACGCACAACCCGCGGTTGACATGGTCTGTGCGCCGATCCTAGGATGCGCCGAAGTTCTCAGGACGTCATCAATTCCGCGAATCCACGAAGGTTTGGAGATGATCACTAACGATCAGATCGAGGCATACCTCATCGAAACAGGCGCTCCTTTCGAGCGCGTGAAAGAGGGTTTCTGGCTGATTCACGACGACTACGACGCCGTCGACAACATCGTCGTCGTCCACAAGCCGCCAGTGATCACGTTTCGAGTGAAGCTGTTCGACGTTCCGGAAGGCCAGCCGCAACAGGAACTTTTCACCCACCTGCTGCGCCTCAACGCGACGGACATGATCGCAGGCGCCTACGGCCTCGAGGACGACGCGATCGTACTCACGGACTCGTTGCAGAGTGAGAATCTGGACTACAACGAGTTCCAGGCCTCGATCGATGCGATCGCTTTCGCGGTGCGGGAACACTACGACGAACTCAAACGGTTCACCCCCGAGATGTCTGAAGCAGCCAGCGAAGACGCGTGACCGCCATTCGGACTGGGATCGGATCCGGCTCGTGGTATAGGATTGAACGACCCGCCTGAATTGGGCGAGAAGGAGAACGGGAAATGGGAATCTTCGGTCGCATCAGCACATTGCTGAAAGCCAACATCAACGACCTTGTGAACAAGGCGGAGGATCCGGAGAAGATCCTCAACCAGCTGATCCTCGACATGAAGGAACAGTTGATCGAGGCCAAGAAGCAGGTCGCCGTCTCCATCGCGGACGAAAAACGCCTCAAGAAGCAGCTCGATAACGAGCTGCACATGGCGCGCGAATGGGAAAAGAAGGCGATGATGGCGGTTCGGGCGGGTCGCGACGACCTCGCCAAAGAAGCCCTCGCACGCAAGACCGAGCACGACACGCTCGCCGCCGAGTACAAGGCGCACTGGGAGGCTCAGAAGGGCGCGGCCGACAAGCTCCGCGACTCTTTGCGCCAGCTCAACGCCAAGATCGAAGAGGCGAAGCGGCGCAAGAACCTGCTCATCGCGCGGCAGAAGCGCGCCGAAGCGCAGAAGACGATCCAAGAGACGATGTCGGGTCTCAACGACACCTCCGCGTTCGACACCTTCGAGCGGATGTCCTCCAAGATCGAGCAGATGGAGGCCGAGGCCGAAGCGTCCGCCGAGCTCGCCGACAGTTTCACGGGCGACGGGCTGGCCTCCAAGTTCGATGCGCTGGAGCAAGATCACGGCACCGACGAGGCCCTCGCGGCCCTCAAAGCCAAGATGGGCGTCGCGTCCGAGGCCAAAGAGCAGTCGTTCGAGTTCGCCGAAGAGAAGCAAGAGGTCAAGCAGACCGTGCCCGCGAACAGCCGTGGCACCTGGGATAACGAAGACTTTTGAGCCGTGACCTGCTGGGCGGAGTGCTGTGCGCCGGTTTCGGCTCGCGGCTCGAACCGCTAACGGACGTGCTGCCGAAACCGCTGCTGCCGTTCCTCAATACTCCCATCATCGCCTACGCGCTCGAGCGACTGAAGTCCGCCCAGATCGAGCGTGTCGCGATCAATCTACACCACTTGCGCGACGCGATTCCGCCCGTCGTCGACCGCCTGGCGGAGCAGTTTGGCATGCACCCGGTCTACGCGATCGAGTGGGAGATTCTCGGGTCTGGTGGCGGGATTCGCGGCCTCCTTCGCGCGCACGGCGATGTCGACGGCACCCTCGTCGTGCTCAACGGCGACAGCGTGATGGACGCGGACCTCGACCCGCACATCCAAGCGCATCGTGACTCGGAGCGCTCGATCACGCTGCTGACGCGTCCCAAGGCCGAGGATCAACCCGGTCGCATCTTCGTCGACAAACAAGGTGTGCTTCAGGGGATCCGCGACTACCGGCGGCCTAGCGCGCCGCCAGACTCCGCGCTCATCGAGCATGACTTCACGGGCGTCCATATCGTCGAGACACCGGTATTGCTCGATGTGCCGCTCGACTACTGTGACATCATCGACACCCTCTACGGCCCGCTGCTCGAAGCCGACGGCGCGATCGGCGTCAGCGAGGTCGCGGGCTTCTGGGCTGCGCTCGACAGCCCGCGGCTGATGCTGGAGACGGCGGCGTCGGTCCTGCGAGACTCATCGCGGTTCAAGTTGGCGCCGCTTCCGCCGGCGCACCGAGACGGTCTGTGGTTCTACGGGCCGGACTCCATCGACGATCAGGCGGAGTTCGCTCCGCCGGTGTTTCTGGGCCTCAACACCGTGGTCGAGGCCGGCGCCAAGATCGGCCCGAACGTCGTGGCCGATGGCGTGACCTTCAAGGCCGGAACCTGCGTCTCCAACGCCATCCTGTACGGCATGGGCGAGGTCGAGGGTGAGTGGCGAGATTGCGTCGCGATCGCGGGCCAGGTCGCCCCGATCGAGTAAGGACGTCCGCTACAGCGTGACCAGTTCGAGCTGAGTCCCCGGGGGCTCGGCACCGTACTCGAAACGAAGCTGCGAGCGTCCGTGACCTCGGGGTTCCACCACGATGCGCGCGTCGATGAGCTCCTTGAGCGCATCCACGTGGCTGATGATCCCGATCTGTCGCGACCCGTCGCGATGAAGCTGATGTAGCGTCGTCAGCGCCATGTGCAGACTGTCTTGGTCGAGCGCGCCGAAGCCCTCGTCGAGCAGCAACGTCTCGATCGGCATGTCGATCCGACGAAAGTCGGCGAGCCCCAGCGCTAGTGCGAGCGAGACGAGGAAGGTCTCCCCGCCGGAGAGCGTTGTCAGCGGTCGCTCGACGTTTGCCTGGTAGCGGTCGCGAACCATGAACGCCAGAGTCGGTTCGCCGCCCTCACCGCGCGCGACGGTCAGTTCGTACCGCGCGTGCAGCCGCTGCAGCCGCGCGTTGGCGTTGTCGACGAGGCCCTGCAAGTTCAGGCTCTGGGCGAAGAGTTTGAAGCGCTCTCCGTCGCGCACACCGATGAGCGAGTAGATCGTGGTCCATACGTCGAGATCTTGCTGGACGGTGCGCAGTTCGTCTTCGATCTCGGCGCGACGGCTCTTCGTCTGTTCGTGTTTCGTCCAGCGTTCGCGCAAGGCGCCGAGATGCAACGTGATGTCGCTGAGCGCCTGACGCGCGGTTTCGAGCGCCACGGTCGCGTCACTGAGCGTCAACTCGCCGGGCGCGAGATCGAGTTCGGTGTGGACCTTCAGCCGCTCCCGCGCGTCGTCGCGTCGGTCGATGGCGCGCGTCTGCGCCGCGATGAGCAGGTCGATCGCGGTCCGTAAGGTCTTTCGCGTGTCGGCGGGCAAGAGGTGAACCTCGACCTCGGCACGCGCGATGCCGAGACGATCGAGCGTTGCATCGAGCGTCGTGTTGGCGCGCTGCAACGCCTTCTGCGCGCCGTCGACCTGGGCCACCAACTCCTCGCGTCGGGCGCGGGCCGCCGATACGAGCTCCGCGTGTCGAGCGCGTGCCTGGGTCGCGGCGTCGAACGCCTGACGCGCCTCGCGCTGCGCGGCGTCGAGCGCGAGCTTGACCGCGGAGGGGTCGCGGCCGCCCAGCACCGTCGCGATCTGCGACACCAGTTCGATGACCGCCGCCGCGCGCGTGCCGTGGAGTTCCTGGGCCTGCACGAGCGTCTGAGCGATCTCGGCGCGACGTTCGTCGAGCCGCTGGACCTTTTGCTGGGCCGTCTCGCGTGCCTCCACCGCTGTCGCATACGAGGCGTCGGCCGCCAGAACGTCCGCGTGCCGCGTCGCAGCCACGGCGAGCACCTCTTCGATGCTGGCCTCGTCCGGCGCCACGACACCGAGCTGCGCCAGCTCCGCGACCAACGCCACACCGCGCTGCTCGAGGTCCGTCTCCACCGTGACCATGTCCGCGCGGCGCGTGGCGAGCCGGTCCGCAATCTGACGCAGCTCCTCGTCGATCGCGGTGGTTCGCTGCGCGACGGCGGCCAGCGTTTCATCGGCGCCCGTGAGTTTGAGCTCCGCGCGATCGAGCTGCTGCCTCGCGCTCTCGATTTCTTCGAGGCGCAAACGCGTGCGATCGGCGGTAGTGGTCGCTTCCGCGAGGTCGGTTTCCAACAGGCTTTCGCTCTTGAGGCGAAACGCCTCGAGCGGCGCGTAGCCCGCCTTCTCGGACGAACGCGAGAACGCGGATTGGTCCTCCTCGAGGTTCGTCCGGATCGCGAAGTATCGGGCTTCGTCTTTGCCGAGCGCGGTCTTGCGGGCAATGAACTTGTTCGCGAGCATCTGCACTCGCTCGTTGGTGAGTCGCAAGGCCTCTCGGGCCTCGCGTTGTTCGACTTCGAGCCGCGCGCGGTCCGCCGCAGCCTGCTCGTCCAAGACCGCGAGTTCCGTCGAATCGCAGAACGGATGAAGCCCCGAGCCGCACAGCGGGCAGGGCTGTCCAGACTCCAGATCGCGTCGGTACGCGGACAACGCGATCACACGCTCGTTCTGCCGCAGAGCTTCGTCGCAGCTTTTGACCAACGCGCGTTGGGTCGTTTCGAGCTCCTTGAGCTGAGCTTCGTCGGCCGCGAGTTGGGCAACTTCGACCTCGACGCGCTGGACGCGTTCGCGGAGTTCGTCGCGCTCGCTTTCGTGGTCCCGAATTCGCTGGAGCAGGTACTTCGCTTCGCGCAACGCTTCGCCGCGTGCGGAGGCGGCGTCCAGCGTCGTGGACAGCGCCGACACGGCTGCGTTGAGGCTCTCGAACGGGTCGAGCGCAGCGGTCAGCCGATTCTGAGCCTTCGTAACCTGGGCCTGCCACTTCGCGCGCTCCTTCTTCGCCGCGGCGATCTCTTCGTCGAAGCCCGCGTGAGCATCCGTCCGTTCCTTGTGGGCAGCGTCGAGCGTCGCGCACTGCTCGTGGAGCGACCGCAGCCGCTGCCGCAGCGGCCCGATGCCGTCGTCGAACTTCGCCCGAACCGAGCCGAGCTGACTCAGCAGTGGCCGCGCGGTCTCGACGTCGTCGCGCCGTTTCTGTGCCGCATCCAGGGCGGCGGATGCGGCGACGAAGAGCGGTCGGCTGGCCTGCAGCTCGGCGTCGATCGACGTCAGCGTGGCTTGATGTCGCTGCGCGATGCTCGAGGCTTCGTCGGTCTGCTTGCGGGCGCCGTCGAGGCGCGTGCGGAGTTCGTGGCCCTTTCGAATCTCCGGTTCGGCGGCCTCGGCGGCCTCACGCGAGGCCGTGAGGGCTGCTTGCGTCGTCGTGACTCCGGTAACGAGCGCCGCCTCGGCATCGCCAAGTTCGGTCAGCGAAGTATCCAACGGACCGAGCTTCGCGGTCGCCTCGGCGATTTTCGCGGACGCGTGTTCGAGATCGCGCCACTCCGGCTCGACATCGAGCAGCTCGGAGTCGCGGCGCAACTTCTCGATGTCGTCGGCGCGTTCGTCGACGGCTTTCTGCGCGGCGTCGACGCTCTCGGCTGCCTTTTCAGCGCGTTCCTCCAGGTCCTCGAGCGTCTGGAGCCACTCGACCTGCCGCGTGGCCCCCGCCAGGTGCGCTCGTGCAGCATCGCTGCCCGCCGTGGCCTCCTCCAGCGCCTCGGCGAGCTCGAGTTCCTGCGGAATCGTCAGGACCTGCATCTCCTCGAGGCGCAGCATCAACGCGCGATGACGATCCTCGACCGCACGGCGCCGGCGAGACGCTCGCTCGCCGATCCGGCGGTACTCGTCGGTGCTCGTGAGCCGCTCCAAGATGGAGGCTTTCTCGCCGTCACTGGCATGCAGAAATGCCGAGAACTCGCCCTGCGCCAGCAGGATGCTGCGTTTGAAGTCGTCCACCGACAGGCCGCGCAGCGCCTCGTCGAACCCCGGTTGAAAGTACTTCTCGCGGTGGTCGCTCACGACCAACTTCATCGAACCATCGGCAAACTTGCGATACAGGCTGCGTTCGGGGCGCTGAACCGACCCTTCGGGGTCGTCGTATGCGCGTCGCGCGGACCACGACGCGAGGAAGCGCGCTCGCGAACCGTCGGCCTGCAGGGTGCTGAACTCGACCTCGCTGTACGCGTGCGAGGTGCCGATCGACATGATGTGGGCGACGTCTGTGTCGGCGCGCCCGACGCGCCGCTCGAGCCGGGGCGTTTGGCCAAACAGCGCCAGACAGATCGCGTCCAAGATCGTGGACTTCCCGGCGCCCGTCGGTCCGACGATTAGGAACAGCGCCGCGCCGCGCACGTCCTCTTCGAAGTCGATCGACTGCACACCATACAGCGAGTTGAGGTTCTCGACCTTCACGCGGTGGAACTTCACGAGCCCCCCTCGCCGGGTAGCGCGGCGGCGAGCAACGGCGGTAGCGGCTGCTCGGCGTGCGTGTCGTCGTCGTCGGCGACGAGCAGCGACCGGAATGCGGTCAGAATGTGCGCCGGAGGTTCGCTCTCGTGCTTGAGCCGATACATCTGGATGAAGACGTCTTCCGGTGAGACTTCATCGAGCGACCGCGGGCCGGCATCGACTTCGGTGGGCTTCCGCGTGGTTTCGTCGACGACGAGGCGCTTCTTGAAGCCGACGATGCGGGGGCGCGGCTCGCCGAACTGCTGGGTCACGAAGTTGACGAAGCGGTCGACGCCGGCACGCGTCGGCGTCGTGACGAGGCGCTCCACGTACAGGTACGGCGCGAGTTCGCTGTCCCACGCGAGGCCTTTGAGTAGCTCGAGGATCTCCTCTTCGAAGCCGACGAGCTCGTAGACCTCGCGCCAACGCGGCAGGCGCACCTGGCGCACGCGCTGAAGGTTGGCGCCGTCGAAGTCCGCCTCGAGCACGAACCGCGGGGTGCGCGACTCGACCACGTTCGTCGGTACCGGGCTTCCCGGGTACCAGACCACCGAGTCGCCCACTTGATGCTTGCGGTGGATGTGGCCCAGCGCGCCGTAGTCCCAGCCGTCGAAGATCGCGGGAGGCAGCCCGCCGCCGCCCGGGACGAACTGATGGATCGGGGTCTGAAAGTCGCCATCGGCGACGCGTTCGTCGGCGGCTGTGCAGGTCATGTGGCCCATCGCGATGAGCGCCGCGCCCGGGTGGAGCTCGCGCGCACGTTCGGCGAGCGTCGCGTACAGACGCGCAAAGGCCTCACGATAGCTCGCGGCGACTTCCGCGGGCTTGCCCTGCGTGGTCGCCACGCCGAGCCGCGCCTCCGAGATGTAAGGCACCGCCGCGACGACCGCCTCCACCACCCCGTCATCGTTGGCGATCGGCACGAGGCAGCGATCGAGATCCGCGTCGTCCGGCAAAACGCCGATGACGCGGACATCCAAGGCGCGCAGGATCTCCCGCGGTGCGTCAAAGCGCGACGGTGAGTCGTGATTACCGGCGGTGAGCACGATCGTCTTGAGCGGCGTCTTCGCCGCGGCCTGGGCGAGGAACCCGTACAGATCCTTCTGTGCTGCAGCCGACGGCTGCATGTAGTGGAACAGATCGCCGGACACGAGCAGCGCATCGACGGCCTGCGAGGCGCAGCGATCCAGCAACCACTCCAGGAAACGGCGGTGCTCTTCCTGGCGGGGCGCCTGTTCGAGGCTCACGCCGAGGTGCCAGTCGGATGTGTGCAGGATTCGAATCACGGCGCGTCGTCGATCACAATGGGAGCGCGGAGAGCTCCTCAAAGTCGCTCACGGAATGGGCCTTGATGCCCACGTCGCTGATCGTCACGAGCCAGTCCCCGACGAAGACGCTGCGTCGCACGTGGGTCCACCACGCCGCCGTCGACGGCGCGTTGCAACCTTCGGGTTGATCGTTCGCGCTGCACCAGGCCAGCCGACTGAGGTCACTGTGGTCGATCGCGGCGCGGCGCGTGATGCCGGCCGTCGTGTCGTACACCAAGACGCCCGAGAAATTCGCGCCGTCGGCGTCCGCCCAACTCTCGATGTTCACGGGGAACGCGACGAGCCCTGCGGCGTACGCCAGCGACCGTGGTTCCCACATCGCTTCGCTCCACGCGGCGTAGTCGCCGGTCGTGACCGAGGCGGTGGCCACCGGATCGGTCTCCGATTCGAACACTTCGATGCGCACCCCGACTTGTTCGTCGCTGGCGTCGAGCTCTTGGGCGACGACGAGGAACTGCTCGTTCGTCAGTGCGTGGATCATGGTCGGAACACCGCCGACTTCAAACGGCCCCGTGACGTCGGTCTGTCCAAACGGCAGCGCGTAGATGCGCTCGGAGTCCCCGTGCGTCGCGACGAACGCCGTGTCCGCCGTGATGCGGTTCGCGACGACGAGGTCGTCGGCACTCAGCGGAGCGGGATCGGCCGCCTCGAGGTCACCGCCGTCGCGGGCGAACGCGTGTAGCGCCGCGCCTCCGTCCACGGTGATCACACTGACGTCGTTGCCGGACGCCGCGATCGAGTGTTCGTCGAGCAATCGCCCCGGCAATCGCTGCGTCGAGGCGTACCCTTCGGACCAACGAAACATGTGCAGGCGCGATTCGCCGGCGAAAGCGCCCCAGCGGTCCGAGAAGGCCGCGAACAACGCGCCGTTCGAGACCGCTCCGGCGAAGTCGTCACCGACAATCGCAAAGCTCGTCAGCTCGCCGTCTCCGCCGAACCGGCTCACGGTGGTGAGCCGCACGCTCGATGCGGGTGTCGTGGCCCAGATCGCCTCGCAGTCGAGCAGGGCGGACGGGTCGCTTTGGCCGACGCGCACCCGCGGAAGCAGTGACGTGGCGTCTGGAAGCAGCGCGCCCACACGTTCGGAGACGTCGGCGCGCGCGAGATCGCGGAGCTCCACCTGGCGGTCGTCGCCGCCGTTCGGCTCGGGTTTGGGCAGTGTCGCGGAGTCGCCGTACGCGATGTCCCAGATGTCGCTGTCCACCCGCCATCGCGAGGAGGTCACTAGATCGAAGGTGTCGCCTTCTCGCCGTGCGATCTCGAAGTCACCTTCGATATCGAGCTGTTCCACGAGCTTTGGCTGCGCGGGATCGGCGACGTTGAGGATCGTGACGCGCGTCCCGGGAAACGTTGTGCTGGTGTCGTCCGCATCAATCGTGTGGAACAGCACCGCGATGGCGTCATCGGCGAACAAGCCGGCCGCCGTCAGACCGTCCCCGACGCCGAAGTAGCCGGCGGCCGACAGTTGTCCCGCATCGTCGACGGCGACGACGCTCATTTGCGTATCCGAGATGATGAACAACTTCTGCCCCACGACCTTGACGAGATCCTCGGCTTCGACAGGCGGCGGGGCCGATTCGAGCTCCACCGGTTCCGCATCGGGGACCTGCGTATCGTCGCCTTTGCCGCCCAGCTTGTCGTCGATTCGGATGCCGCCGTAGCGTGCGTGCAGCACGGCTTCCGTCAACGACGATACCGCCGTGGCTCGCAGGGCGTCGCAATCCTTGGCTTGAACGAGCTCGACGTCGGCCGGCGTCGGCGTCGCGGGGACCGGGGCCGCGTCACCATCGCTGGGCGATGGGGAGCATCCGGCACCGAGAATGCAGCTCAACAAGACAGCGCAGCTGGAGGGAAATCGCATCGGGCCAGACTACCGGACTTTTGCATGCACGGGTAGGCGTTCCGCCGCTCACTCGAACGGGGGTTCGATGTCGAGTGCGTCGAACAGTTCGAAGGCGTCGAATCCGTGCTCCCACGCCAGTTCGCAGTATTGTTCGCAGAGCACCGCGTCGATCTCGACCCCGTCCCCCGTCGCGTACATCACCGACAATACGGCGGCCGCTCGGCCGTGGCCGACGTCCGCGGCCTTTTTGTACCACGCGGCCGCTCGCACCGGATCACCCTGCGTGGCCGCGGCGGCGGCGAGGTTGTACATCGCCCGCGGACTTCCGGCGTCGGCGGCGCGCTGACACCAGTGTTCAGCCGCTTCCAGGTCGACCTCCACGCCTTGGCCTGTCCCATAGAGCACCGAGAGTTCGAACATCGCGTGCGCGTTTCCCGACTCCGCACTCTGGGCGTGCAACTCGATCGCGCGCGTCAGGTCCTTCCCGACCGCGTACCCCGCGAAGTGTAGCCAGCCCGCGAGCAGCGCGGCGCTGCCGTCGGCGTCGTCGCGGAGCAACGCGTCGAGCGTCGCGCGAATCGTGTCCGCTTCGACGGCGTCGGACCGATTGAAGTATGCGGTCCGAACCAAGGCGAGGCCGGCGTCCCGGCCGTAACCTTCGTCCCACGCCGCCTGGTAGGCGGCGATCGCGGACTCGGGGTCCGGCGCGGTTCCGAGGCCCTGCGCGTGACAGTTCGCGAGCTCGAACCAACCGGCCGGATCGCCGTGTTCGCCCGCCGCGCGAAACTTCGCCAACATCTCGGCGACCGCCTCGACCGGCAGGATACCGATGATCAAGTCGCCGCGGAGCACGCGGTCCCGAATGGCAATCGCTTCGTCGAAATGGTTCATCGGCTCCTCCGCTACCGGACAGGTGAGCTAACAACAATTGGGCGGGACCGGCAACATCGGAGTGATGTCGAGCCGACTCGGATTGCTCTGCGGGCGCGTTTCGAGATAGGCCACGCACCTAGGAGGAAGACATGGCCGACGAGAAGAAGGGACTATCGCCGCTCGCGTACGAGGAAATTCCGGGCGACGAGTACCCACCGTACGTACCCCCGGAGTCCCACATGGCCGAGTTCACGCTCCGGGCGATCGTGATCGGTGGACTGATCGGAATGGTGTTTGGTGCCGCGAATGCCTACCTCGGACTGCGCGTCGGGCTGACTGTTTCCGCCAGCATCCCGGCGGCCGTGATCGGAGTCGCGGTCTTCAAGCTGCTGGGCCGCGGGACGATCTTGGAAGCCAACATGGTCCAGACGATCGGATCGGCCGGCGAGAGCCTCGCCGCGGGCGTCATCTTCACGCTCGCGGGGCTCTACATCTGGAAGCTCGGACCCACGGTCTCGACGATCTTCACGATCGCGGCGTTGGGCGGATTGCTCGGCGTGTTGTTCATGATTCCGCTGCGTCGCTTGCTCATCGTCCGAGAGCACGGCCGACTTCCGTACCCCGAAGGCGCCGCGTGCGCCGAAGTCCTGGTGGCCGGCCAACGGGACGCCTCCAAGGTCCGCACGTTGTTCGCGGGCCTCGGAATGGGCGCGCTCTACCAGACCCTCATGCACGGCAAACTGTTCGGGCTGTGGGGTGAAGAGGCCGGGACCCACATTCCCGGCTACAAGGGCGCCGAGATCGGGGCGGTCGTGACGCCCGAACTGCTGGGGGTTGGCTTCATCATCGGTCCGCGCATCGCCGCGATCATGTTCGCTGGCGGCGCGCTCGGCTGGCTCGTGATCATCCCGATGTTCACGATGTTCGGCGAGTACGCCACGACCCCGATCTACCCGGCCTCGACCCTCATCAAGGACATGGCGCCCGGACAAATCTGGAGCAGCTACGTCCGCTACATCGGTGCCGGCGCCGTCGCCGTCGGTGGATTCACGACGCTGCTCAAGAGCCTCCCGATGATCTGGTCGAGCTTCATGATCGGCATCAAGGGTGCGTCGGACGGAGACGTCGGCGACAACCGTCGGACCAATCAGGACCTCCCGATGAAGTTCGTCTTTGGCGGGGTCACGATCATCGTCCTGATCCTGGCGCTGCTGCCGGACACGCTGATGCCGGCCGGTTTTCTGGGCGCCTCGCTGATGGCGGTGTTCGCGTTTTTCTTCGTCACGGTCTCCAGCCGGATTGTCGGCCTCATCGGCTCGAGCTCGAATCCGGTGTCGGGGATGACGATTGCGACGCTGCTGGTCACCGCGCTGATCTTCGTCGCTCTCGGGCGCGCCGACATGCCGAATGCGAGGTTCGCGGTGTTGTCCGTGGGCGCCGTGGTCTGTATCGCGGCCGCGATTGCCGGTGACACATCTCAGGACTTGAAGACGGGCTTCCTCGTCGGCGCGACCCCGAAGTATCAGCAGATGGGCGAGTTCATCGGCGTCCTGACGGCCGCGATCGTCATGGGCTTTGTGCTCAACCTGCTCGATCAGGCCTACGGGATCGGTTCTCCCGAGCTCGCGGCGCCGCAGGCGACGATCATGACGCTCGTCATCGACGGAGTCCTCAACGCCAATCTGCCGTGGAACCTCGTCATCATGGGCGGAATGATCGCGCTCATCGTGGAACTCCTCGGGCTGCCGAGCCTCGCGCTCGCCGTGGGTCTGTACCTGCCGATCAGCCTCTCCGTCCCCATCGTCGCGGGCGGTGCGGTGCGGGGCTTGCTCAGTCTCCGCTTCGCGGAGAAGGTCGATGAGTTCCGCGCCCGTCGAGAGGCGGGGATCCTCTATTGTTCCGGGCTCATCGCCGGCGCGGCGTTGATTGGCGTGTTCGCCGCCGCGCTCGTCGCGGCGTCCCAACTCGCCGACCCGACCGCCGACTCGTTTGGCGCTTCCGTCGGAGCGGCCGTCGCCGGTGTTTTGGCGTTCATGCAGGGCGTCGGCACCTGGGTCGGCGAGAACGTGACCGCGTCGTTCCCCAACGCGCTCTCGCTGTTCGTGTTCCTGATGTTGGCCGCGACGCTCGCCTACGTCACGTTTGGGTCGCGCAAAGCGCAGAATTGACCGCGATTCGGGTCGCTCGTACCCTGAGGTCATTCATGCGACTGCGCTCCCAAACGATTGTCCTCGCCGCTTTGCTCGCCGTCGGGTGTGGGACCAAAGATCCCGACCTCATCGTGATCGATTTTGGCGAGTCTGATGCTGCGGACATGAACATCGGGGTGCAGCGCGATCTCGACGGGCGCCCGGATCTTGGCGAGTGCAGTCCGGAGCGCGATGATCCGCCGGACCCCTACTATTTCGACGCGAACTGTGACGGGATCGATGGCGACGAGTCGGACAGCGTGTTTGTCGCGTCGTATGGCTCGGACGACAACCCCGGCACCAAGGGGCTCCCCAAGCTCACCATCCAGGCCGCCGTGAACACCGCCGCCGCCGAGTCGAAGCATTGGGTGCTGCTCAGCGACGGACTCCATGAGGGCGGATTCACGCTCGCCAACGGTGTCGGCGTCGCGGGCGGATACAACCTCAGTTGGGACCGTGACCTTCGCTACAAGACCACGATTCGCGGCGGAAATCCGGCGATCTCGGGAACGGACATCACGCAGCCGACGCCATTGCTGGGCTTTGAGGTCGAGCCGACGAGGATGCCGGAGCCCGGCGCCTCGGTCGTGACGATCATGCTCCAGCGCAGCGCGGCGGTGTATCTGCGCGGGTTGCGGATCGTCGGTGGGGTGGGCGGCGATGGTGCGCGTGGCCGGGACGGTGCTGCCGGAGCGAACGGTGGCGCCGGCGGCGTGGGCCAAAACGGCCGTGAGGATTCCGGGTCGATCGGGTGTCGCGAGGACGGCCAACCCGCCGCGGGAACCGCCGGCACGAACACGTGCGACGCCGCGAACGGCGGAATCGGTGGATTGCCGGCCCGCGGCTCCGGGACGGGCGCGCCTGGAGGCGAGGCGCCCGCAGGCGCGGCCGGTGGAACCGCCGGCCCCGCGCACGAACCCGGTGGCAAAGGCGCCGCTGGCGTCCGCGGGACCAACGGCACACCCGGCGGAGGCGGTGCCGCCGACGGCACCTTCTTCGGCGCGATCTGGATGGGGAAGGACGGCGGCGACGGCGAGCCAGGAATGGTCGGCGGCGGCGGCGGTGGCGGCGGCGGCGGCGGCGGCGGCGACAGTTTCTGCAACTCCTATGGCGGCGCCGGTGGCGGCGGCGGTGCCGGTGGTTGCGGCGGAGGCCCCGGAACAGGCGGCCGCCACGGCGGCGCATCCGTCGCGCTATTCCTGCTCGACAGCGATGTCGAACTCGTCGCCTGCACCATCATCGCCGGATCGGGCGGCGGCGGAGCATCGGGCGGCGAGGGCGGGCAGGGCGGCATGGGCGGCCTCGGCGCCGCCGGCGGCAATCGAGAGGACGACTCCGGAATCGGCGGAAAGGGCGGCGACGGCGCCGTCGGCGGCCGTGGCGGGCAGGGCGGCGCCGGCGCAGGCGGCCCCGCATTCGGCATCTACACCAACGCCACTCTCCGCACCCCCCCGGTCAACACCGAAATCACCATCGGCACCGGCGGCCCCGGCGGCCTCGCCGCGTCCGCCACCGGCCGTGGCGCCAACGGCACCGCCGCCGCCGTCAAGACCGGCCCATAGCCCCGAAACCGACCGACGGTCCGTGCCATCGAGTCGCCATGCGGGTCGACGGCGACGTGCGTCTATCAGACGACGCGAGTTTGTCGCTCAACCGGCGCCGGGGTGTGTGGGCAGGGTCCGACGAGAGTGCTGAAGCGCTCTTATGAGCTTCGTATGCCGAGGTTTCACTTTGGCTGATGGCGCTCCGAGCGCAACGGTGCCAAAGGCGGGCGGACGCCAGATGTGCGTGGGTTGGTTGTCGCCGCGACGCGGACTTGGGGTGGTTCAGGCGGCGCGCCGGCAGACGGTGACGTCGTCCGGGCAGACGTGTTCGCACCGAATCGGCGCGAGCCTGCGCAGCTGGATCGTGCCGGCCGGAAACACGGTCTCCTTCGCACCACCGACCCATCGGCGTCGCGCGCGGTCGTACTCATCTCGGAACGCGCGATACGCGGCCTTCGCCTGGGCCATGAGCTCCGGATTGGTCGTCGCGAACCGCGGGCTGTGCGTCATCATCGCAGACGGCGTGTTCGGGTAGCTCGATGG
>JBFIHF010000049.1:0-26374 GCA_041601915.1 Bradymonadaceae bacterium | reverse complement strand
GTGAGGCCGCCGATCGTGGTGTGACTGAGCGCGTCGATCATGCGGTGGCGCGCGTCGTCGCGCGTGGACCCCCACGCCGCGATCTTCGCAATGAGCGGGTCGTAGAACGGCGTGACCGCCCAGTCCGCACGCACGCCGGAATCGACGCGCACGTGGGGGAGGTCGGGTTCGACGTACTCGTCGATGTGGCCGGGGGCGGGCATGAACATCTTGTCCGGATTCTCGGCGTAGATGCGGCACTCGATCGCATGGCCGTTGATCGCGACGTCGTCCTGGGTGACGGGAATCGGCTGGCCGGCCGCGATGCGGATCTGCCACTCCACCAGGTCGTAGCCGGTGATGAGCTCCGTCACGGGGTGTTCGACCTGGAGGCGCGTGTTCATCTCGATGAAGAAGAACTCCCCGGTGTCATCGCTGATGATGAACTCGACGGTCCCCGCGTTGACGTAGCCCGCGGCCCTCGCCAGCGACACCGCGGCCGTCGTCATGCGCTCGCGCAAGCCTTCGAACTGCGTCATCGCAGGGGAGGGCGCCTCCTCGATGACCTTCTGGTGGCGGCGCTGGACACTGCACTCTCGCTCGAAGAGGTGGACGTAGTTGCCGTGGGTGTCGCCGAAGACCTGAATTTCGATGTGCCGCGGGTTCTCGATGTAGCGCTCGAGGTAGACGGCGGGGTTGCCGAAGGACGATTCACCACGGCGTTGGCACTCGGCGAACGCCTTGCGCAGCTGCTTGTCCTTGCGCGCGATCTTCATGCCGATCCCGCCGCCACCCGCCGCGGCCTTGACCAGGACCGGGTAGCCGAGGGTCTCCGCGAACGCGACGACGGCATCCTCACTGTCGATCGCTCCCGCCGAACCCGGCACGACCGGGACACCAGCCTCGGTCGCGAACGCGCGTGCGGCGGCCTTGTTGCCCATCAGGTTCATCGAGCTCGCCGGCGGCCCGATAAACGTGATGCCGGCGGCTTCGACGCGTGCGACGAACTCGGGGTTCTCGCTGAGCAGGCCGTAGCCGGGGTGCAGCGCATCGGCGCCGCACTCCGCCGCGACTTCCAGCAAGCGGTCGGCGTCGAGGTAGCTCTTCGTGACGTGCGGCGGTCCGATACAGAACGCTTCGTCGGCGAGCTCGGTGTGCGGAGCGCCGGCATCGGCCTCGCTGTACACGGCGACGCACGGGATGCCGAGTTTGCGACAGGTGCGTGCGATGCGGGCGGCGATCTCGCCGCGATTTGCGATCAGGATTTTGTTGAACATCTCAGGTCCAGATTCCAAGGAGTTCGGCGATGGTCCGCGCCGCGCGCGTCGCGTCTCCGACGCTCGTCGCAATACTGCGAAGTGGTGTACTTGTCACGTCTCCGGCGGCGAAGAGGCCGGGGACGTCCGTCTCGCCGCGCCCATCGACGATGAGAAAGCCGCGCGCATCGATGCGCGGGCGGGGGTCGAGGACGGGCCGCACCGGCTCGACGCCGACGCGGACGACGACGATGTCGATCTCGATGGTGCTGCCGTCATCGAGGTTGACCTGACCGACCTGGCCATCGTGGGCGAAGCTCGTCGGCGAGGCATCGGAGGGCCACAGCTGAGCACGCGGCTCGGACTCGAACCGTTCGATGAACTGACGCTGCGCGTGCAGTCCGGATCGCGAAACGACGACGACCTCTGCGGCACCGGCATCGAGCGTGTTGAGCGCGCCCTCGACCGCTGCATCGCCACCTCCGACGAGCATCACGCGTTGGCCGCGGAACCGCTCGGGTGTCGCGCCGGTACTGGTCAGCACCCATTGTCCCAACCCTTCGGCTTCGCCGGGGACGCCCAGCAGCCGTCGGCGAGTCCCCGTCGCGACGAGGACGAACGGGTAGGTCGATGTGGCGGCCGCGCCCGTGACTTCGAAGCCGGAATCTACGGCGCGCACCCGCTCGATCGTGTCGGCGGCCGGCGGGGCGAGGTGGTCAGCCCATCGTCGCAGCGATTCGACGGCTGCCGGTCCGTTCTCGGCGTAGCAGCCCGGGTAATCGATGATCGGATTGTAGACGCCGCGCAAGATTCCACCGACCTCGCCGTCGGGACTGACCCACGTGAACGGCGCTTCGTAGCGCGTCAGCCAGATCGCCGCGGTGAGCCCCGCGACGCCACCTCCGATCAGCAGCGCGGTCATATCGGTTTTTCGGCCGCCACGAACTGGGCGACGGTCGACTCGCGCAACGAGCCTTCGCGCAGCGTCCCTCGACCCGCGAACGTGATGTACGTCCCGGGCCGACCCACACGCATCTCGACACACATCTGGCGTGCGCGGGCGCGGACGACGAGCCCGCGGGGCTGAAGCTGTTCGGCGATGACGTCGGCGATCTGCTCCACCAGTCGCTCCTGCACTTGTGGCCGACCGGATGCCCAATCGATGACGCGAATGAACGAGCTAAACCCCGCGATGTGGTCCCCTGGGACGTACGCGATGTCGATCGTGCCGAAGAAGGGCAGGAGGTGGTGCACGCACATGCTGCGGAACGGCAGCGCCTGGAGCTGAACCGGACTGGGGTCCAGCGATTCGGACTCCGCGCCGAACACGCTCATCTGCGGAGCGGGCGCCGAGGCCCGCGCGAAGAGGTCTTCCAGCATCTGGGCGACGCGTTGCGGGGTCTGCTCCAGATGCGGGTCGACCTTCGGATCGAGGCCGAGTGTGGTGAGGAACTCCCGGAGATGCTCGTAGGGGTCAGCCATAGCGTGTGCTCAGATGAGGGAGGCTTGTCCGCTGCCGCCGTCGGGTTTGACCCCGAGGTGATCGAAGGCGGCGCGCGTCGCGACGCGGCCGCGTGGAGTTCGCTGGATGAATCCAACCTGCAGCAAATAGGGTTCGATCACTTCCTCGATCGTGTCGCGTTCCTCGCCGATCGACGAGGCGATGGTGTCGAGGCCAACGGGTCCGCCATCAAACTTCAAGATCACCGCTTCGAGGTAGAGGCGGTCCAGCGGATCGAAGCCCATGTGGTCGATGTCGAGGCGATCGAGCGCGTAATCGGCGAGGTCGCGGTCGATCACGTCTTTGTGTTGCACGACGGCGTAGTCGCGGACGCGATGCAACAGGCGGTTCGCGATCCGGGGGGTCCCGCGGCTGCGTCGCGCGATCTCCTGCGCGCCGTCCTCGCCGATCCCGATGGAGAGGATCGCCGCGCTGCGTCGCACGATGCGCGCCAGATTGGCCGCGTTGTAGTAGTCGAGTCGCGTCGAGAAGCCGAAGCGATCCCGCAGCGGCGCCGACATGAGGCCCGAACGCGTCGTCGCGCCGAGCAGCGTGAACGGCGGCAGCGTGAGCTTCATGCTGCGCGCGTGGATGCCTTCGCCGAGCACGATGTCGAAGTAGCCGTCTTCCATCGCGGGGTAGAGGTTCTCCTCCACGACCGTGTTGAGGCGGTGGATCTCGTCGATGAACAGCACGTCCCGCTCTTCGAGCCCGCTCAGGATGCCGGCCAAGTCGCCTTTGCGCTCCAGGGCCGGACCCGACGTGACGTGGATGTTGACGCCCAGCTCCCGCGCGATGATGTGCCCGAGGGTCGTCTTGCCCAGGCCCGGCGGGCCGCTGAAGAGCACGTGATCGAGCGCGGCGCCGCGGATCTTGGCCGACGCGACCATCACCCCGAGGTTCTCCTTGAGCGCGTCCTGCCCGACGAAGTCGTCAAAGCGGGGCGGTCGCAAGCTCTGCTCGACATCGTCCTCGGTGTCGAGCTGCGTGGATTCGATGTTCTCATTCCGTGACATCGGGTCAGCCTCGCAGAAGTTTCAGCGCGCGACGCAACAACGTGTCGAGGTCGTCATCGGCGCTCTCCACGGGGTCGAACTGGGCGAGCACGTGGTCGATCGTCGCCGGCTTGTACTCGAGGTTCGCCAGCGCCGATCGCAGGTCCGCCAGCGCGCCCTCGTCGTCGCGATGCGTAAGCACCCCCGGGGCGAGTTCGAGGTGCGCCGGGAGGTCGTCAAAGGCGTTGGAGAGCTCCAGCACAAGGCGCTGCGCGGTCTTCTTACCGATCCCGGTCACCCGTGTGAACGTCGGGAAGTCGTTGGCGCGCACCGCCCCGACCACTTCGTTGACGCTGAGATCGGAGAGCACGCTGAGCCCGAGCTTCGGGCCGACGCCGCTGACGCTGATGAGCTTCTTGTAGACGGCCTTTTCTTGTTCGGTGGCGAAGCCGAAGAGCTGGATCGCGTCTTCGCGCACCGCCGTATACACGTACAACATGACGCGGCCATCTTCGCGCGGGCGCACGCGGCCGGCGGTTCCGACCGGCACGTGCACCTGATAGCCGACCCCGCCGACGTCGAGTACGACCTCGTCAATCCCGAGCGGGTGAAGGTGTCCGGTGAGCCGTGCGATCATGCGATGGATGGCTCCAGCCGCCGTGCCACGTCCATGGACTGGCAGTGCGTGATCGCCACGGCGAGGGCGTCCGCGGCGTCCTCAGACAGCTCGCCGCGCAAGCCGAGAAGTCGGCAGACCATCGATTGCACGGCGTCTTTGTCCGCGCGGCCGTTGCCGGCCACGGCGAGTTTGATGGTCGCCGGGGCATACTCGCCGAACTCGAGTTCGGCGTGCTTGAGCACCAGCAGCGCGACCCCGCGGGCGTGTCCCAGCTTGATGGTCGACATCGCGTTCCGCGCCGTGAAGATGCCCTCGACAGCCGCAAAGTCGCACGCATGCTCGGCGAGCACGTCGTTGAGGCCGCGATAGATGATGTCGAGACGATCCGCGAACTGCTCCCCGCGCGAGGCGTTGATGCGTCCGCTGGCGACGTGGCGAAGTTTGCCGTCCACCCGCTCGACGATTCCGTAGCCGGTAAATCGACTGCCCGGGTCCAATCCGAGTACCCGCATATCCATCCGTGGCTGGGGTCAGTCTGCGAAGAAGAAGATGTACATTAACACGAGCACGAGCGCGGAGCCCAGCACCGCGACGATGATGGCATCGGTGGATTTGCGGCCCGACTCGGTCTTCGAATACTGCTCGTAGTTGGAGCTGAATCGGCTCACCAACGCCGTCGCGCTGTCGGAGAGTCGCTCGGGCGGCTTGTCCGGGTTGGGCTCCGGGGGCGTGAGGCCGGGCACGCGCTTTTCCAGGGGGGCGAGCACGGGCAGGGGCGCCTGCGGCGCTTGGGGCGCAACCGGTGCTGCCGCTGGGGCGACAGGGGCCGGCGCGGCGTGGATCGCCGGCAGGCCTTCGTGCGGGGAGTTCTCCGCGAGCACGTCGGGCGCGGTGAGCGGTTGCGCGGCGGTCTGATCGGAGGACTCGTCGTGAACCGCGACGATCTCACCGTGGTACTCAATGGGTCCCGTCGCATCCAGCGGATCGACGTCGGCCATCGCCGGCGGTTCGAGCAGCGCATGGGGTTGGGTCGGTCGATCGAACGTCGGCCGTGCCGCAAACGCCATGAATCCGCTCTGGGTGAGGATTTGCGGGCGCGTGCCCTGCGGAACGCGCTGAACGACGTCCCCCCGGATCGCGTGCACGTCGATGTCCGTCGCGGTCGGCAGCTCGGACTTTTTGGCCACGGGTGCGATGTCGCTCCCCGCGATGCGGCCGGTGGGGGTCGAAGCGATGTCGTCGCCCGCCAGTACTTCGCGTTTGACGACCGGCTTGACGACGGGCTTCACCACGGCCTGAGACTGGGTGGCCTCCAAATCGGGCAGTCTCTCGTCGTGCTCGATCGCGTCGGGGTCCATCGCCTGGGTGGCGAGATTCGCGTCGTCGTCGTACTCGTCGTAGTCGCTCGATCCATCCTTGGCGAAGTCGCTCAAGCCCCCCAGTCCGAGCAGCTCTTCGCTCTTCTGTGGTCCCGACCGTGCGCTGTCCTCGACCGCTTGCATCCCCGCCGCGGTGGCGCGATGCGCGGGCGGCTTCTGCGGCGTCACCGGATGGCCGTCGAGCTGGAGCGCCTGCGTGGCCACGACCGCGTCGAGGTCGTCCGTGGCCCCACCCATCATCCCCGGCAAACCGTGCTGGGTGGCGTGCATTCGACGCGGCACGATTTCGGGTTCCGGCAGGGGCGCCTTCGTGTCTCGCAGCCCGACGAGCCACGCCGCGAGACGCTCCTTTCGAAAGTCCGGCGCAAAGCGAGCCAGGAACGCGGTGAGCGCCTCCTGGAACTCGTGTGCCGTGCTCCAGCGGTCATCAGGCTTCTGCTCCAACGCGCGCTCCAGCACCTGCTCCATCTCGGGGGGAATGCCGTCCCGCAGCCGCGAGGGGCGCTGAATCCGAGCGTGCTTGACGGCGTCGACCATCTCGCGAGCGTCCTCGATATCGTACGCGGCTCGGCCGGTCAGCATCTCGTACAGGCACAGCCCGATCGCGAAGATGTCAGAGCGGTGATCCTGCTGAGAGCCGACCGCGTACTCGGGGGCCATGTACGTCAGCTTGCCTTTGATAATGCCGGTCTTGGTCTCCAGGCGGCCGCCGATCGAGGCCTTCGCCACGCCGAAATCGATCAGTTTGATCTCGCCGCCGAAGCCGACGAGCACGTTCTGCGGGGAGACGTCGCGATGGACGAGCCGCAAGTGCGTGCCGTCGACGGACTGGCGCGTATGGGCGTAATGCAGCCCTGCGCAGGCCTCCCGGGCGATGTAGGCGGCGGCCTCAATCGGCATCGGCGCGCCCTTGTCGGTGGTCTTGGCCACGATCTGCGCCAGGTCGAGGCCGTTGACGTACTCCATGACCATGTAGAGCACGTGGTCTTCTTCACCGAGGTCGTGGACTTTGACGATGTTGGCGTGATCGAGCTGCGCGGTCAGGCGCGCCTCGTCGATCATCATCTTGCGTTGTTCGTCGTCATCCTGCCGATGGGGGAGCAGCATCTTGATCGCATAGTGCTGCTCGAACCCCAGCAGCCCCCCCTTGCGGGCCAGATAGATCTCGGCCGACCCGCCGACGGCGATGCGCTTGATGAGCTCGTATGGTCCGACGGTACGGGCCATGGGTCGGTTCCACCTGTGACTACCAGAGCGCAGAATAGCGCCAATTGCGTCGCAGCGACAACCGATCGCGGCCAGCGTTGACGGATTCCGCCCCGATACGGCATAAGACGTGCGTCTGGCCTCCGCGGAGATGGCGATATGGCAAACGCAAACGTACTCGAGCTCGAAACCTGTCTCGATGAGTGTATCGCCTACTGTGCTAGCCACTCGAAGCACGACTTCGTGCCGTTCTATCAGCCTCGCCTCGAGCAGGCGAAGCAGCGCTGGGACGAGAGCGTCGCGGTGTCGGATCGGCACTATCTGGCGTGGAAAAGAGAATTCAGCGAGGACCGCATCGCCTGGCGCAAGGTGTCGACGGAGTACAAGGCGACGCAGAACGCGCTGCGCAGGGTGACGGCGCTGGGTTACCCCGAAGAGACCGTGCGCTACTGGGACGAGGAGATCTTGTCCGACGCGGTCGCCGCGATGATCGACTACCTCGAGGAACGCCGGGACGCGCTGGGAGCGCTGGCGACGGATCGCATCGATGCGCTCAATCGCGCCGTTGCTGCGGCGGAGTCGGAGGACTCCAGCTCGGACGCCGCGCTGCGAGAGTTCAAGCTGCATGTGCTGTTCCGTGCCCAGGCGATGGGCACGATGTCGGCGACGATCGGCGACTTTCGGGTCGCGATGCGGCGGGTCCTCGGCAAGAAGTCGGCGGAGTACCAGTCGATCCGGTGGCCGATGACGGTCGCCCCGGATGAGCCGGTGTTGTGAGCGGCCGCGTTGCGTTCATCACCGGCGTCAGCCGTGGGATCGGCGCCGCGCTCGCGGAACTCTTGCAGACTGAGGGGTTCGACGTCTTCGGCTGCTCGACGTCGGCAAACTGGCCCACCGGCGTCACGGGAACGGTGTGCGACGTCTCGTCGGACACCGACGTCGCGGCGATGTTCGCGGAGTTCGGGGAGCGGTCGTCGCGCCTCGATCTGCTCATCAACAATGCTGGCCTGTTGGGGCCACGCACCGAGCTCGAGAACATCGACGCCGCGACGTGGCGTCGCGTCTTCGAGGTCAACGCCGATGGGCCGTTCCACGTCTGCAAGTATGCCCTTCCGTACCTGCGCGCGGCGGGGGGGCGTGTCGTCAACGTCTCGTCGTCGGTGGGACGCGTCGGTCGCGGCACGTGGGGCGCCTACGCGTGCTCCAAGCACGCGCTCGAAGGAATGACCGACGTGCTCGCCGAGGAGCTCCACGCCGACGGGATCATCGTGCTGTCGATGAACCCGGGCGGCACGGCGACGGACATGCGCGCGAGCGCGTTTCCCGACGAGGACCCCGCGACGCTGCCGACCGCGGCCGAGATCGCGCGGACGATCATCGACCAGGCACTGGGGGCGAAGCTCAGCGATTCGGGGGCGAAGTTGAACTGCCGTGATTTTCTCGGAGGCGTGCTTGGCTAGCTTCAGCGAGCTGCTCGCCCGCGTGAAGGCGCAGATTCGCGAGACGACGCCTCACGACGTGCACGCACGGCGGCAAGCGGGACAGCCGCTGACGATCATCGATGTGCGCGAGCGGGAGGAGTTCGTCGACGGCCACATTCCGGGCGCGCTGTTGATCCCGCGTGGCTTCCTCGACCTGCGGATCGAGGGCGTCGTCGCGGACAAGTCGTCCGCGATCGTCGTGGCGTGCGCCGGCGGCACGCGGTCCGCGCTCGCGGCGGCAACGTTGGCGGAGCTCGGCTACTCCAACGTCGAGTCGCTCGCCGGCGGCTTCGCGGCCTGGAAACAGGCGGGCTTCGGATTCGAGGTGCCCGTCGCGCTGACGGCCCAGCAAGCCACCCGCTACAGCCGGCATCTGTTGATCCCCGAGATCGGCGAGGCCGGGCAGCGAAAGCTGCTCGATGCGAAAGTGCTGATGCTCGGGGCGGGCGGTCTCGGCAGCCCGGCCGCGCTGTACTTGGCGGCGGCGGGCGTCGGCACGATCGGGATCATCGACGATGACGTCGTCGACCTTTCCAATCTGCAGCGCCAGGTCCTGCATACGGACAACCGGATCGGGACGCCGAAGGTGGAGAGCGCCGCCACGACGATTCGGGCCCTGAATCCCGACGTCACCGTCAACCAGTACAAGACGCGGCTCAGCAGCGCGAACGTGCTCGAGATCTTCGCCGGCTACGACGTCGTGATCGATGGCGGCGACAATTTTGCGACGCGCTACCTGATCAACGACGCGTGCGTTCACCTGGGGCTGCCGAACGTTCACGGGTCCGTCTACCGATTCGAAGGCCAGGTCAGCACGTTCGTCCCCGGCGCGGGCCCCTGTTACCGCTGCCTGTACCCCGAGCCGCCGCCGCCGGAGCTGGCGCCGTCGTGTCAGGAGGCGGGGGTGCTCGGCGTCGTCCCCGGGATCATCGGACTGCTCCAGGCGACCGAGGCGTTGAAGCTCGTGCTGCAGGTGGGGGAACCGCTGACGGGACGCTTGCTAGCGTTCGACGCGCTGAGCACCGAGTTCCGGGAGCTCAAGCTTCGTCGTGACCCAGAGTGCGTCGCATGCGGTGACGAGGCGACATTCACCGGCTTCATCGACTACGAGCAGTTCTGCGGCACGAAGCCGTAACGGCGCTCAGAACAGCGCGCTGACCGAGCGGCCGTCATGGATCCGCGCGATCGCGGACCCGAACAGGTCCGCCGTCGACAGGACCTCGATCTTCGGCGACGTCAGGCCCAGATTGGGGATCGTGTCCGTCACGATACACTTCTCGATCCAGCCGGATTCGATCCGCTGCTCGGCGCCGGCGCTGAACACCGCGTGTGTGGCGGCGGCGATGACGCGGGTCGCGCCGTGTTTCTTGAGGAACTCCGCGGCGGTGATCAGCGTGCCACCGGACGCGATCTCGTCGTCGACGACGAGCGCCGTCTTGCCTTCCACGCTGCCGATCAGATGCACGGCTTCGGGCTTGGTGTTGTCGCCGACGCGGCGCTTGTCGATGATCGCGAACTGTAGATCGAGCCGGTTCGCGTAGCGGCCGATGTCCTTCGCCTCACCGACATCGGCGGCCACGAGGATCCAGTTGCTGAGGTCCTCGCGCTTGAGCCGCTCACAGATGGGGCCGGCGCCGGCGAGCTGGTCGACGGGCACGTCGAAGAACCCCTGAGCCTGCGGCGTGTGCAGATCCATCGTCAGGACGCGGTCCGCGCCCGCCTCCTGCAGCAGCCGCGCGGTGAGCTTCGCCGTGATCGAGATCCGTGGCCGGTCTTTCTTGTCGCTGCGGATGTAGGGGATGTACGGCATCACCGCCGTGATCCGCGCGGCGGACGCGGATTTGAGCGCATCGATCATCATCAACAGTTCGAAGAAGTTCTCGTGCACGGGCGGACAGGAGGTCTGCACGACGAAGACGTCGCATTCGCGGACGTTCTCGTCGATCTGCACCATCATGTTGTCGTTGGAGAATTTGACCGTGTGGCTCGACCCGAGCTCGATGCCGAGGTTGGCACAGATCTCGTTGGCGAGCTGCGGATGGCTGCTTCCCGAGAACACCTTCAGGCGTGCTTCCACGACTACCTCGCTGTGACGTGAGTTCGTTGCCCTTGTTCTACATGGCGGCGCACCAGAATTCGAGCACCGACCGGTTCAGCTATCAAGTAGTAGGGCCAACACGTCGGCATCCTCGTGATTGTCGGCGTAGTAGTTCGCCCGCCGCCCGATCGGTACGAAGCCCAGCGCCGCGTAGAGCGCTTGGGCCGGGGCGTTGCCGACGCGGACTTCCAGGGACAACAGCGCCGCGTGCTGCTCCTCGGCGATGCGGATCACGTCGTTGAGTAGCGATAGCGCGAGTCCGCGGCGTCGCGCGTCGGGGTGCACGACGACGTTCAGCACGTGGACTTCGTCGTGCACGAGCCAGAAGACGAGGTACGCGGCCAGCTTGCACGGGGCGTCATCGGCGCGCCACTCCACGACCCAGGTCCGAGAGAAGTCGAGGTCGAACTCCTTCTCGAAGACGCGTCGCGTCCACGGCGCGCCCTGGGAGAGTTGCTCGACGATCACGAGATCGCCGACGTCATCGAGGTCACCGGCTCGCGCCGCGAACCCGTCGGGGAGCCGCAGCCTGGGGTTGTAGGGGTCGTGGGTCACTTGAGACCAATGAGCTGGGCGAACTCCGACATCGAGTCGTGCGCGTCGTACAAGGCCATGAACTCGTCGACGTGGGTCAGGGTCGCCGGACTGCCGTTGAAATCGGACCACTTCAAGAACGGTACGAGGTGGGGGCGCGCGGTTTGCAGTTCGACGTGCAGCAGGTGCGACGTGGCGTTGCCGTTGGCCAGGAATCCCGTGGATTCGTAGACGTCGTAGATCGCCGAGCGGTCGTACTCGACCTGTCGGAGCTCGACGTCGAACGTGGTGCCGGCCCCTTCGAAGACGGCGTACTGGGCCCGGGGATCGCCGTTGAAAGGCATGCCGACCGAGCCGACGTTGACGACGACGCGGTCCTCGAACCGTTTCACCATCGGGCGATGAGTGTGGGCGACGACGAGCACCGCTTCGGAGATCGAGGCGAGGTGTTCCAACAGCTGTGCGTCCTCCGTCCACCGGCCCAGTCCCTCACTGTGGGAGCGGGGCGAGCCGTGGAACAGCCGCAGCTGTGGTTCGACCTCCGAGGTCAGCGTGAAGGGGAGGGCGTCGATGTGAGCGGCCGCATCGTCGCCGATTTCGTCGGCAATCCAGCGTGCGCACGCCCACTCGGGGAGCGTCAGCCACGCCGGCGGGACCTCGCCGCGGCGAAACTGAAGGAGGTAGTCCTCGTGGTTGCCGCGGGTGCTGCGCAACCCGAGCTCGCAAATCCGATCGACGACCGCGCGCCCCTGCGGTCCACGACCGACGAGATCGCCGTTCACGAGCACCTCATCGACACCGACTCGCGCGATGTCGGCGAGCACGGCCTCGAGTGCTGGGACGTTGGCGTGGACGTCCGCGATGACGGCGATGCGGCTCATGGCGGCCAGCATACGCCGAAGCGCGGCGCACTGCATCCTGCGACCGTGCCGCGGACAGTTTGTCGCCGATACGCGATTTGGATACAGTCCGGCATTACCAAAATGACGATAGGTACGTGGATGCGCAGGTTTGCAGTTGGGCTGATGTTTTTTGCGATTCTGGGGCTTGGCGCCTGTGGCGGCTGCTCCGATGACCCGATGGACGGCGCGTGTCAGGCCGGCGAGACGCGCAATCCGATCTCGGGGGACTGCGAACCGGGTCGCATCGGGACCTTTCGCGACATGGGCGCGGATGCGATCAGCGACCTCAGCGAGGAGCCGGACGTGTTCTACAGCCCGTTCCTCGACGCGACCGCCGATGTGCCCGAGGACGAGCGATGTCTTCCGGACCTCGACTCCGATCGCGACCAGTTGTCCAACGAGTGCGAGTGCACGCTCGGGACCGACCCCGCCCGCGCCGATACCGATGGTGACGGCGTGCACGACGGTGGCGAAGACGCGAACAAGAACTGTCGGTACGACGTCGGGATCGAGACGGACCCGCGGCGCGCGGACACCGACAATGACGGCTTGAGCGATGGCGCCGAGCGCACCGCAGGCACCGACCCGCTCGATGTCGACAGCGACGACGATGAGGTGAACGACGGTCCGGAGGTCGCCAGCGGCTGTATGGACCCGCTCAACGCGGACACGGACGGCGATTCGCTGCCCGACGGCCTCGAAGACGCCAACGGCGACGGCATGCTCGGCACCTGCCCCAACCGGATGTACGACCCCCAGTGCGGCGGGATCGAGTCCGACCCCTGCGAGACGGACACCGACGGCGACGGCACTGATGACAACGAGGAGGCGCAGTTCCTGGGCTGCCGGCCCGAGGACACCGCGAACCTCGTCGACCCGCAGTTCGTGGAGAGCGTGGCCGGTGACTACAAGATGGCGCTCGATACCGGCATCACGACGGGCGCCGTCACGGCCCTGAACGCCCACGCGTTCAACGACGCGCCCAATGGCTACGCGGGACTGGTCGCGTCGTTGCCGAAGCCCGCCGGCGCGACGTCGGCGGAGGCGCTCGGCGCGCACGTCTACGCGCGCATCGCCGGCGCATTTGGCGGCACCGTCCAGCAGTCGACGGGGCGCCGCACCCAGACCCACGATGGGTTTGCGGCGGTCGTCAGCGGAATCGCGCGCCTCGGCACGGGCCTTCGCGCCGATACGGTGCGCAATTCCGTGCTCGGCGCGCTCTCCGGCGGCGGTGTCGCGCACACCACGACCGGGACGTTCTCCAACGCCGGTGGCACGGATCCGATGCTCGTCGTGTACCAGGTCGTGCTGCGCAGCGGCGCAAACTACATCGTCACAGCAGCGGCGGTGCCCGAGTCGGCATACCTGGCCGCAGCGACCGCGACCGGCTTCCGCGTGGACGATGCCACGGGCGGAACCGCCGTCGCACAATCCGGGGAGATGCTCACCAGCGAGTGCGTGTCCTATCGCAACGATCGACGCGCGAAGGTGGACTTCATCTGGATCCTCGACGGCTCCGGCTCGATGGACGAGGAGATGCGGCAAGTGCGGCAGTTCGCGACCACGTTCGGCACGATCCTGCAGAACAGCAATCTCGACTGGCGCATCGGCACGGTGAGCTCGGGGTGCTGGGATATCGCAGCCGACCCGGCCATTACACCCGGCACGAAGGCCCTCTACGCCCCCGCCGGCAACTCGGGCCCCTGCCCAGGCTCCGTCACGCTCCCGATCATCGGAACCACGATGCCGCCGCCGTACTCCAATGGACGTTTGTGCAACAACGCCTTCACCACGGACCCCACCGTGTTTCGGGACTGTGTGGACGAGGTCCGTCGCTCGACCACCCTCAGTGAGCCGAGCGAGCACACGATGTCCATCGGTGCCGCCGCGATCGACCGCGCGCTGCCGCGCAGCGACACGAATATCGCCAAGCTTCGCCCCGACGCCGCCGTGGTGCTCGTCGTCGTGACCGACGAATTCGACCAGATCGTGGAGAACAAGATGAACTGGATGGATGCGGGCAGCGGTGGCTCGAACGACCCGTCCACATCGGGGAGCTACAACCAGGCGGCGGTGGACGCGGTCGTCGCCCCGTTCATCAACTACTTCCTGATGCCCGACATCGGGGCGACGATGTTCGGCATCTACTGGATCCCCGGCACGCAGTGTAACTCGGCGGCCGAAGCCGCGGCGGGCATCCACACGGTGGTCGGCGCGACCGGCGGTACCGCGGGTTCGGTGTGCCAAAGTGACCTGACGGCCACGCTTCAAGACATCGCGACCGCTTCGGCGGGCATCGCGAGCGGTTTGCGCCTGCGCGGCGTACCGGTGGCCCCCTCGATCAACACGAAGGTCGGCGAAGTTGCCAGCGGCAACATCGTGGACTGGACGCGGAGTCGGCAGGACGGTTGGGACTACGATTCGACCGTCAACCGCGTCACGTTCCAGGGGCCGAACCCGCCCCAAACGGGTGACCGCGTGGTGATTGCGTATCGCCGGTGGGAAGACAGTGTGCAGCAATGTGTGAACGATACCGACTGCCCCCGCGAGCAGAAGTACCGATGCGAGAGCGGACAATGCATCTGATCCGCGGCCGCCGGTGGGGGCTCGGCGAATATTTTGTGGAGGCGCGACGTTTCCCCCCGATGAAACACGGAATAGCCCAGTTTGGATGCACGGTTGCAAAGCCCCGCTAAACTGAAAGCGGCAGGGTCTGACGACAACCACCAGCGAATGGAACCTAGAATGGAGCCCGCACTACTACTGAACGCAACGTATGAGCCTCTCTCGATCGTGTCGTGGAAGAAGGCGATTACGCTCGTCCTGCTGAACAAGGCCGAGATGCTGGAGCCCCAGGACCGCGAGGTCTCGTCGGCGACGCGCGTCTTCGTGCTGCCATCGGTGTTGCGGCTGTACTCGCGCGTCAAGGTGCCGCGGCGGGCGGTGCAGTTCTCGCGCTCGAACGTGTATCGCCGCGACGGCTTTCGCTGCCAGTACTGCGAGCGCAAGAATCCGATCTCGTTGCTCACGTTCGACCACATCATGCCTCGCTCACGCGGCGGGCAGACGACGTGGGAGAACATCGTGACGAGCTGTGAAGAGTGCAATCGGCTCAAGGGCGACCGCACGCCGGTCGAGGCGAACATGGTGCTCGCCACGAAGCCCAAGGAGCCGCGGTGGTGGCCGTTCTCCAGCGGGTCCTGGGACTACTCCGACTACAGCGACCGCTGGAAAACCTACATGTGGATCTGACGCCAAAAAGGGCGGCCGCGAGGCCGCCCTTTTCCGTTGGCGTGCTCCGGCCCTGCCTGAGTTGCCCTTATTCTTGTTCGGGGTCGACGCGGGCGCACCCGCCGTGTATTGACTGCGATCATGAAGCCCCTAAAATGCAACGCATGGTTGATGCTGTCCTCCATCCCAGATTCCGCGCCTCATGAGTGACTCCGCTCTGCGCGCCCTTGCTGCCCGTGCGCGCACGGGCGCTCGACATCTCGCTCGACAATCTTCGCAGGTCAAAGACGCGGCGCTCGCCTCGATGGCGAAGGCGCTGCGGCAGCAGCAGCAGCAGATCGTGGCCGCGAATCGCGAGGACGTCGAGCGGGCGCGTGCCGGGGCACTCGAAGCGTCGTTCATCGACCGCCTCGAGCTGAACCCCAAGCGCATTGAGATGATGGCGACCGCGATCGAAGAGGTCATCGCGTTGCCCGATCCGATCGGTCGCGTCGATAAATCGTGGCGTCGGCCCAATGGCTTGAAGGTCGGCAAGCAGCGGATTCCGCTGGGTGTGATCGGCATCATCTACGAAGCGCGGCCCAATGTGACGAGCGACGCCGCCGCGCTGTGTCTGAAGAGCGGCAATGGCGTGATGCTCAAGGGCGGCAGCGACGCGATCGCGTCGAACCGCGCCGTGTTCCGCGCGCTGCGTGCGGGGCTCGAGGCGAGCCCGTTGCCCAAGAACGCCATCGATGCGCTGGCGTTCGTGGACACGACGGACCGCGAAGCCGTCAAGGAGATGCTGAGCTTCGACGCGTACATCGACGTGATCATCCCGCGGGGCGGGAAGGGCCTGATTCGCTTTGTGTCCGAGCACAGCCGCATTCCCGTCATCAAGCACGACGAGGGTGTCTGCCACGTCGTGGTCGACGGCAGCGCGCCGGCGCGGATGGTCGACGAGATCGTGCTCAATTCGAAGACCCAGCGCGTGAGCGTGTGTAATGCCGCCGAAGCGATCGTGTTCCTGCGGTCCGCGGTGGACCCGCATCTCGATCGCGTGTTGCGGAAACTCGGCGATGCCGGGGTGAAACTTCATCTGTGCCCACAGTCGCTCGAACACGCGCAGAATGCAGGGATCGACGCGTCGTGGTATGCGCCGGCCTCACCCGAAGACTTCGGCCGGGAATTTTTGGCCATGGAAGTGGCGATTCGGGTGGTCGCGGATCTGGACGCTGCGGTAGCACACATCGACGAGTACGGTTCCCGACACACGGAATCGATCGTCACGAACGACTTTGAACAGGCGCAGCAGTTTGTCGACCTCGTCGACAGCTCTTGCGTGATGGTGAACGCATCGACGCGGTTCGCCGACGGCAACCAGCTCGGGCTGGGCGCCGAAATCGGAATCAGCACGACGCGGATGCACGCGTACGGGCCGATGGGTATCGAGGAGCTGACGACGACGAAGTTCGTCGTCTTTGGTTCAGGTCAGACACGGACGTGACCTGGATGGGCAGAACTCAACGAGAGGATGAATGAAAGCCGAGAGAGCAGAAACACCCGAAGCGGACACCGCTGAATTCGCGAAGTTGGTCGCCGAAGCCACCTGGGATCTGAAGGCCCAGAACACGGTGGTGATCGACCTGCGAAAGCACGTGTCGTACACGGACTTCGTCGTCGTGACGACGGGCACCTCCGACCGCCACGTGGGCGCGATCGCCAAGCACGTGGAGCAGGAAGCCAAGGCGTGGTCCGGCAGTCCTCCGTACGGCCGCGAAGGCCTCGATGCGGGTAAATGGGCGCTCATCGACTTCGGCGACGTGATCTTGCACGTGTTCAACGGTCCAGTTCGCGACGACTACGATCTCGAGCGCATGTGGCCGGATGCTCCACGGATGGAGCTGCCGAACAAGCCCAAGGACTTGTACGGCCACTTCGTCATGGACGAGTTCCAAGACCCGTGACGATCACCGATGGTACGGTTCGCCCCGTACGATCGTGAAGGCGCGGTAGAGCTGCTCGGCGAGCACGACCCGGGCGAGGTCGTGCGGCATCGTGAATGCAGAGAGCGCGAGTAACACGTCGGCTCGGTCCCGAACCTCATCGCTGTGCCCCTCGGGTCCCCCGATGAGAAACGCGATGTGCCGCGTTCCCTGGACCATGTTTCGATCAAACCACGCCGCGAGCTGAGCACTGGTCCACTGCTCGCCGCGCTCGTCCATGATGACCACGATGGCGCCGTCCGGGGCTGCGGCCAGTAGCGACGCGCTCTCGTCCTGCTGGCGGGTCTTGGGAAGCGCCGCGGCAGACTCCCGCACGTCGACGATGTCCACCGGACGGTAATGGCGCAGCCGCTCATGGTACTCGTCGACGAGTTTCTTGAACGGGCCGCGGCGGACCTTTCCCACGCTCGCGATCGTAAGTTTCATTGGCGCACGATAGCAGACCCGCGACGCACGCCGCGACTCGAGCGTCAGGATCTCGGCCCACCGCGCGCGTCTCGGCGCATCCCATCGATAAAGTTCGCAACGGTACGCCGCATCTCCCGATAACGGGAGACCTGTCTGGAGGTCTCATGTTTGGGGCGATCGTCGACGTTCTCTTTCCGCCGCGCTGCTTTGGCTGCGGCGTTCACCTGCTCGCCTCGGAGCGCGCGGCGAGTTGCTGTGGCGCGTGCCAGCATACCGTTCACGCGGTCACGAGCCCGATGTGTCCGCGGTGTGCGATGCCGCGCGAGGTACGCGCGGGGATCGACACGACGTGCGCGCGTTGTCTGGCGAGCCCACCGGGGTTCGCTGCCGTACACGCGCGGTGGATCTACGACGGCGCGGTGTCCGACGCGATTCGACGGTCGAAGGCGAGCGGGGATCCGTCGTCGATGTTCGCGCTCATCGACAGCGACGAGGATTGGTTCGCCGAACTCGCTCGTCAGTTCGCGGCCGCTCAGTGGACCACGCCGCCCGTGCACCCCGGCGACCTCGTCGCGCGTGGCTGGGATCCCGCTCGGGCGGCGCTGCGTCGGGCGTGCGCGCGGCGTGTGGAGGTCGCGGACCCGCTGCACAAGGTGCGCACGACGACCAAGCAGGCGCACCTGGGGCGGTCGGCACGAGCGGCAGCGATGCGCGGTGCGTTCGCGTGCATCGAGCCGATTGGCGGGAACTGGGTCGTCTTCGACGATGTGATGACGACCGGCGCCACACTCCACGAGGCCGCGAGGGCACTGCGACGGGGCGGCGCGAGCAATGTGATCGCTGTCGTCGTGGCTCGGTCGGTGTGAGGGACCCGCAATGCCGCGCGGGCCGTCGCGCACGAAAAAAGTTGCGCGACCGCCTTGACGCTGCATCCGCAGTGAATACCATCCCGCCGCATTAGCAGTCTGACTCAGAGAGTGCTAACGCTCGCTTCGAACGAATTCATGCGGGTTTTAGCCATCTGAGTGCATCGAACTCACGACACACGACACTACTGTTTTCACAAGGAGAGACATCATGGGAATCAAACCGCTGCAGGACCGCGTCCTCGTCCAGCGACTGGCGAGCGAAGAGAAGACGTCGTCCGGTCTCATCATCCCCGATACCGCTAAAGAGAAGCCGCTCGAGGCGATCGTTCGTGCCGTGGGCCCGGGCAAGCGCAACAACGACGGCGACCTGATCGCGATGTCGGTGTCCGAAGGGGACAAGGTCCTGTTCGGCAAGTACTCCGGCACCGAGATCACGCTGCACGGCGAGGAGCACCTCATCCTTCGCGAAGAAGAAATTCTCGCCATCATTACCGAATAATTTCGCGCAACGAGTCCTAGGAGACTGTCATGGCAAAAGAAATCATTTTTGATGACCGCGCGCGTCAGCGCATCCTCAACGGCGTAAACACCCTCGCGAACGCTGTTCGCGTGACGTTGGGACCGAAAGGCCGCAACGTCGTGATCGAGAAGAGCTTCGGTGCTCCGACGATCACGAAGGACGGGGTCACCGTCGCCAAAGAAGTCGAGCTTGAAGACAAGTTCGAGAACATGGGCGCACAGCTGGTCAAAGAAGTCGCCTCGAAGACGTCCGACTCGGCCGGTGACGGCACGACGACGGCGACGGTGCTCGCGCAGGCCATCTTCCGTGAGGGCTCCAAGCTCGTCACCGCCGGCCACAACCCGATGGCGATCAAACGCGGCATCGACAAAGCTGTCGCCGCGATCGTCACCGAGCTGGGCACGCTGTCGGTGTCGACGAACGACAAATCGAAGATCGCTCAGGTCGGTACGATCTCGGCGAACAACGACGAGTCGATCGGCTCGCTGATTGCGGAAGCGATGGACGAAGTCGGCAAGCAAGGCGTCATCACGGTGGAGGAAGCCAAAGGCCTTACCGACGAGCTCGAGTTCGTCGAAGGCATGCAGTTCGACCGCGGCTACCTGTCCCCGTACTTCGTGACGAACGCGGAGCGCATGGACACCGAGCTGAAGAACCCGCTGATCCTGCTGTTCGACAAGAAGATCTCGAACATGAAGGACCTGCTTCCGCTGCTCGACCAGGTGCTCAGCACGGAGAAGCGTCCGCTTCTCATCATCGCTGAGGACATCGAAGGCGAAGCACTGGCGACCCTCGTGCTCAACAAGATCCGTGGCGTGCTCAACGTCGCCGCCGTGAAGGCGCCGGGCTTCGGCGACCGTCGCAAGGCGATGCTCGAGGACATCGCGATTCTGACCAACGGTCAGGTGATCTCCGAAGAGCGCGGCATGAAGCTCGAGAACGCCAAAATCGGTCAGCTCGGCGAAGCGGGAAGCATCCGCATCACCAAAGACGCCACGACGATCGTCGACGGCGCGGGCTCGGCCGATTCGATCCAGGCGCGCGTGCGTCAGATCGATGCGCAGATCGAGTCGACGACGAGCGACTACGACAAAGAGAAGCTGCAAGAGCGTCTGGCGAAGCTGTCGGGCGGCGTTGCGGTCATCAAAGTCGGTGCCGCGACCGAAGTCGAAATGAAGGAGAAGAAGGCCCGCGTTGAGGACGCTCTCAATGCCACCCGCGCTGCGGTTGAGGAAGGTATCGTCCCTGGTGGCGGTGTCGCGCTTCTTCGCTGCGCTCACGTGCTCGACACTCTCGTGCTGATCGACGAGGAGTCGCATGGTGCTCGGATCATCCGTAAGGCGATTGAGGAGCCGATCCGTCAGATCGCTGCCAACGCCGGCGTGGACGGCTCGATCGTCGTGAAGACGGTCCTCGATAACAAAGGCAACTTTGGCTACAACGCCTACACCGATGTGTACGAGGACCTCGTCGAAGCGGGCGTCATCGACCCCGCGAAAGTGACGCGCACGGCCCTTCAGAACGCGGCGAGCATCGCCGGTCTGATGCTGACGACCGAAGCGATGGTCGCCGAGAAGCCTTCCAAGGACGACGGCGGCGGCGGTGGCGGCCACGACCACGGGCACGGAATGCCGGGTATGGGCTTCTGATCGGCTCCGCACCACGTTCAAAGCCCGCGGCACATCGCCGCGGGCTTTTTTTTGGCGTATGATCGGTCCATGAATTGGTTGTTTCTGGCGTTCGTGGTGTGTGTCGGGGGTGGGGCGATGCTGACCCGTCGCCGCCTGCAGCCCAGCGCCGGTGCTACCCAACAAGGCGAGATCCCGGGGTACTCGTCGACGGAAGGGCGAGTGTTCGCCCTGGACCCCGTCGCGCACCTCGATCGCGGGGTCGATTGGTGGCCCGATGTCGTCGAAGAGTTCCACTCCAGCGACCGCGCGCGCATCGTTCTAAGGTTCGGGTTGCGGGCGCGCGTGGAGGCTGCCGATGTGCGGGAGCTGCTGCGGGCGAGCGCGCAGCAGGTCGCGCAGCGCACGAACGCACACGTGGTGTATGCCGAGGGGCTCACGGACGGGGAGCTGCGGGGCGCCTACATGTTTGCGCCGGACGGCCGCGGCTGGAGCGGTTTGGACGCCGCGACGGAGGCGTGGTTCGCCGGCGGACCGACGTGAGCTACGACTTTGTGATCGTCGGTGGCGGCTGTTACGGCTCCTACTACGTCAAGCAACTGCTCGCCGCGCGGTCGCGCGGCAAACTGAGCTGGTCGCGCGTGGCGGTGTTGGACCACGACCCTGGCTGTCGGGTCGGCCTCGCGGCGCCGCCGGATGTCGACGTGATCGAGGTCGAGTGGACCGCGTTTGGGCGGTTGGCCTTCGCCGAGCCGGAGCTGTGGATGACCGGCCAACTCGTCCCCGCCCCGATCGCGCCTCACGTCGTGCGCCATTGGCTCGTCGACGAGCTCGAACAGTCGGGCTGTTCGGTGCGCGATGTGTCGTGGCCCGGCTCGCCCCCCGAGCAGCTGCCGTTTTCGATGGTCACCGACGCCGGCAATCTGGTGCTGTCCTGGGCGCCGGGTCTCTGCCCGACGAATTGCATCGAGCCGCGAAAGTGCCCGCTGACCGGCGCGGATCGGACGTGGGAGATGCCGGAGACCGTCGCGCAGGCTTGTGCGGCGGCGGGAGTCGAACACCTCGAAACGTTCGTATGTCGGCACTACGCCTATGGGGTGGGCACAATTGGTTTCGACCGGATTCGACAGGCCCGTCAGCAGCTCGCGGAGCTCGCCCACCCGTGCTCCGTGGGTTTCGCGACCGTCTCGGCGTGCCACGGACTCGTCGACGTCGTCGAGCTTAGCTGATCAGTTGAAGCATGCCGAAAGGAAGGGATAATAGCTCGAATGGATCAGACCACTAAGTTGCGCTTTCAGCAGACGTTTGCGAAAGGCGAGCTCTTCGAGGGCAAGTTTCGTATCGAGGGCCACCTCGGCACGGGTAGCTTTGCCTACGTGATGCTCGCCAAGCACGAAGCGATGGAGCGACGTGTCGCGTTGAAGGTGTTGAAGCCCGACCTCGTGAATGCGAACCCGGAGCTACTGAAGCGCTTCGTCAACGAAGTGAAGATCGTCGCGAAGTTGACGCACCCGAACACGGTGACGGTGTTCGACTACGGCCGCACCGCCGACAACGTCCACTACCTCGTGATGGAGTACGTCGAAGGCGTCACGCTCGAGGACGTGCTCGCCGAACAGGGTGCCTTGGCCCCGCATCGCGCGGTGTTGGTGACGAAGCAGATCCTCAAGTCGTTGGCCGAGGCCCACTCGCTGGGCATCGTGCATCGCGACCTCAAGCCTTCGAACATCATGCTCACCTACTCGCACGACGAGCAGGAGATCGTGAAGGTCCTCGACTTTGGCGTGGCGAAGCTCGTCGACCACCAGTCCACGCACCGCGGCAAGCCGCAGCGCCGCTCGACACAGTTCGTGGGGACGCCGGTCTACATGAGCCCCGAGCAGGTCTTGGGGACCGACGTGGTGCCGGCGAGCGATCTGTACAGCCTCGGCCTGATCCTCTACGAGATGCTGACGGGGAGCTCGCCGTTCACGGAACCAACCGTCGCGCTAATCGCTCAGGCGCACGTCGACGACGAGCCGCTCCCTTTCGCGCATCTCGATCGGCTGACGGCGCGGTTCCAGACGCTGATCTTGCGGGCGACGGCGCGGCAACCCCAGAATCGCTTCACCGATGTAGGCTCATTCGCCCGCGCACTGCCGACGATCGGGGCGACGGACTTCTCGGCGGAGTTTTCCAAACTCATGGACGATGGCGGCCTCGCCGAGGAAAGCCCGGCGGTCGAGGACTGGGATGCGTTCTCCGGCAAGAACTACGTCGAAGCACCCGCGTCGGAGGCCGTCTTCGACGAGCCGATCGCCCGATCGAAGGCCCCAAAGCCCGCCCAACCCGTGCGCCTCAACGTAGAGACCGAGGCGCCGCGACGTCCACTCGGCGGTGTCGCGCTCGACCTCGGGCACGTGCGCCGTGACGAACTCCAGCGCAAGCGTGATGTGACCGTCGGCACACCGGTCGTCGTCGTCGAGCGCGATTGGAAGTCCGCGGCGTGGATCCTCGGAGGCATGGGGGCCTGCTTCGCGGCGTTCGTGTTGGCGTCCACCGTGTTTGTCGACGGGAACGGCCCGGATCGCTGGTTCGTGGGATTCCTTCCGATGGGGATCGCGGCCCTCTGGTCCCGCTTTTCGGGGGTTCAGCGCCATCATGGCTCGCAGCTCGAAACGATGGTCGTGCCATTCTTCAAACACATGGTGCTGACGCTTGGGGTGCTGTTACTCGTCGTGTGCGTGGCGATGCCGGAGTCCGGCGCCTCACGCATGGCGAACGCCGGCACCTGGTTCGTGGATGACGTTTCGAAGTCCAGTCCGCTGCGCCTCGTGCACACCGTGACCGAGACGGTGGCGTCGGTGTTCGCGTGGCTCTTCGCCTTCTCGTCCAAAGTGATACCGTGGTAATCTCCGCACTGTTCCTGTCCCCAAGCGCGTAAGCGATGCATCCGTCCGACGTCGTCCGGAAATACATCCGCCAGGGCACGATGCTCTCCGAGCGCTACGAGGTCGAAGGCTTCATCGGCTCGGGCGCCTACGGTTCGATTTTCAGCGCCATCGACACCGTTACGATGGAGCGGGTCGCCGTCAAAGCGCTGCCGCCGCCCAATCAAGGGGTCAACGCCACCGCGGTGGGTCGGTTTCACCGCGAGATGAAGGTCATCTCGAGTCTGCGACACTCGAACGTCATCTCGCTGTACGACTTCGGCGAGACGTCGGACAAGATCGTGTTCATGGTCTTGGAGTACATCGACGGTCCGACGCTCTACGATCTGGTCACCGAGAATCGCTTCACGATCGAGCAGGCCCTCTCGATCACGCGTCAGATTGCCGAAGGGCTCGGAGCGGCGCACAAGCTCGGGGTGATCCACCGCGACCTCAAGCCGCAGAACATCATGTTGATCGCGGGGCGCGGCGGGGATCATCAGGTCAAGGTGCTCGACTTCGGGATGGCGAAGTTGCTGCAACGCCTCAACGACGAGTCGATCATTCAGCTGACCCGGGAGGGCGTGGCGGTCGGGACTCCGCGATACATCGCCCCCGAACAGGCCCGCGGCAAGGAGGTCGGGCCGTACAGCGACCTGTATGCCCTCGGTCTTCTGATGTACGAGATGTTTACGGGGGCGCGCGCGGTCAAGGCGGACAGCATCGAGTCCGCGATCATGGCGCACGTGTCCCGGGAGCCGCTGAAGCTCGACGAGCTCGATGAGGTCCCCGAAGCTGTGCGGCCGTTACTGTGGAAGCTGATCGAGAAGAGCCAGAAGCGTCGCTACCAGGACGCCGACGATGTCATCCATGACATTCGGAAGCTCGAAGCCCACATGGCCGGCAGGCCGGCGCCCCCGCGGATCGACGCACCTGTGCTCGCGCCCCTCGACGAGGGCCGCCTGCGGTCGATCCACTCGGCGGAAGACCTGCGCTTGGACTACGACCGCTTCGGCGAATACGCCCCCGAGAAGGGGAGCCGCGTTCGCTGGCGTTCGCGCGAGCGGGCCGCCGTGCCGCTCCTGCGACTCCCGGAGACTGCGGCGGAAAGGTTCGAAGCGGCGGTGTGCGTGGCGTTTGCGCCCGCAGCCTTCACCTTCGTGAGCGCGCACTTTTACGAGTCCGGCTACGTCTTGCGCCTGATCATGGGTTCGATTCCGCTCGTCGTCGCGGTCGTCGCGTCGGTGCTCGCGCGCAGCCCCGATTGGCGATGGAGCGTGTTCCGACTGTGGCTCGTCGCGAGTGTGGTCGCGTTCTTCGGTTCGCACCTGCTGCTGGCGCAGCTCGCTCGCGGGCTCTCGATCGACGCGGCGTGGTATCTGGCGCCGTTCGATTGGATCCCCGGCGCCGAGACGCTGCACAAGGTGATCACGGCTCTGTGCAAGGCACACCTGTCCGTCCTGATGGATTGATGTCGTCACGCGATTGCTTGACGTGTGCATGGCCGTCTCGCACGATGGGCGCGACCTCGCCGTCGCCCGCACATTCGGCCGGGGCGCTCACCCGCGGAACCACATGAACCGAACACTCATCTACGCCGCACTCACGTTTCTCGCCGCCTGCGACCCTGCGGTCGAGCCGCCGACGACGGCCCCACAGACCGCATCGCAGACGATTGCGGAGCCGGCCGAGGTCCCGGAGTTCGACGATCGGACACTGCCGTTTCACGCCTCGGGGCCCGTCGCGACGGTCAACGGCGAGGATGTCTCGGCCGAAGCGTTCAACGAGGCGGCGCGCCGCTTCGGCAAGATGGCGAAGTACCTCGATAAGGCGCGCATCACGCGCTACAAGGAGCGCATTCTCACCGAGATTATCCGCGACCATCTCACGGGGCAGGTGCTCCGCGACGCGAAGGTCGACGTGTCCGACGAGGCCGTCGAGGCGAAGTTCGCTGAGTACCTGAAGCAGAACTTTCGGTCGGAGGAGGACGTCGACGAGTACTACCAGCGCACGGGGATGTCGCCGGAGCGAATCCGCGCCGACATTCGAAAGTCGCTCGCGCTGGAGGAGTACCTCGACCAGAAGTACCAGACCGCGGTGTCAGACGAGGAAGTGCGGACCTACTACGATGAGAACACGTCCCGGTTCAGCGCATCGGCGGAGGTCCATGCCGCGCACATCCTGCTCGCGATGCCGCGCAGCGCACCCCCCGAGGAAGTGAAGGAGAAGAAGAAGGAGGCGCAGAAGCTCGCGCGCAAGGCGCGCAAGGTGGATGCTGACTTCGCCGCGTTGGCCCGCGAGCATTCGTCAGGCCCGCGCGCCGACAAGGGCGGGGATCTGGGGTGGTTTGCCGAACGCCAGATGGTCCCCGAGTTCTCGAACGCGGCGTTCAAACTCGCCGTCGGTGAGGTGTCCGATCCCGTGCGCTCATCCCACGGTTTTCACGTCATCAAGGTGTTCGAGCGTCGGGAGGAGCGGATCAAACCGTTCGAGGAAGCGGCCCCCGAGATTCGGTCGAGCCTGAGCCGGTCACGCAAGCGCGATGCCTCGATCAAGTTCATGCAGGACGTGCGGACCAAGGCGAAGATCGTGCAACATCCGGAGAACATCGTCGACAATCCGAACTTCGAGACGAAGCCCCCGAAGTTCCCGGGGCGCGACATTGCTGCGGGTCTGGAAGCTCCAACGTTTGAAAAGAAGGCCGCCGCGACCCCGAAGTAATCCGCGGGTCCGCGGATCAGCAAGGGATCACCAGGACTCGTACTCGCTCGCCGCCTTCTTGCTGTCGCGGAGCTCGGCGGCGTCATCGTCCGGTGCCACGGGTCGCAGCTGTTCATTGCCGGCGCGCGTCGACTTCGGCAGCGGCTTCGTGCG
>JBFIHF010000048.1:0-26567 GCA_041601915.1 Bradymonadaceae bacterium | reverse complement strand
TACGTCGCCGCCCGCGGGCTCGCGGCGGTCAAGAGCACCAGCGCGATTCCGGCGCTGATCGATGCGCTGCAGGACGACAAGCGCACCGGAGATCGCGCCCGCTTCGCGTCCGCGATTGCGTCGTACGGCGACAAGCTGCTGCCGGCGCTGACGCGCGCGATCAAGCGCGATGGGCCGAATGACCACCTGATCATGCTGTTGAGCGCGCTCGAGGATCACGAGAGCGGGACGCTGAGCACGCTGTCCAAGGACCGCAGCAAGAACCTGCGCGAGGCGGCGCGCCTTGCGCGTCAGCAGCGCGAATCGCAAACTGCATGAGAAAGTAGCCTTCCACGGCGCGCGGGCGTCGGTATACTGGCCGCTCGGCCCTGTGAACACACGAGAAGCATGAAAGTCGGAATTTTCAGCGACGTACATTCGAACATTGAAGCTCTGAAGGCCGTGCGAAAGCGGTACGCGGAGATGAGCTTCGAACTCGACAAGTTTGTGTGCCTGGGCGACGTCGTCGGCTACGGGGCCGACCCGAACGCCTGTTGTGAGGTCGTGCGTGAGATCGCGGAGTTCACGATCTTGGGCAATCACGATGCCGCGGTGTGTGGACGCATGAACTACGCGTTCTACTACGACGCCGCGCGCAATGCGCTGGACTGGCATGCGCGTCAGCTCAACGAAGAACATCACGAGTGGCTGAAGTCCCTGCCGTACAAGCACGAGTGGGAAGGCGTCGCGTTTTGTCACGGCTCGCCGGTCAACCTCGAGGACTTCGAGTACGTGTTCAACGTGCATCAGGCGACGCAGCTCATCAACCACTGGGATGAGCTCAAGCATGTGACGTACATCGGTCACTCGCACCTGACCAAGGCGTTCAGCCTGCATCCGGACCACGGCGCGGTGGAGATGGAAGGTCCGGTGCTGCACTTCGACGACGACCACAAGTACATCGTCACCGTCGGCAGCGTTGGCCAGCCGCGGGACAACGATAATCGCGCGTGTTTCGGGGTCTTCGACACCGACGAGCAGACGTTCTCGTATCACCGCACCGAGTACGACATTCGCTCCGCGGCGAAGAAGATCTTCGAATCCGACCTCTCGAGCGACTTCGCGAAGCGCCTCTTTTTCGGCATCTAGCTCATGTCCATGCACGTGGAACTCAAGAAAACCTTCGGGTTGGAATCGGCCCACCTGTTGCCGAACGTCCCCGCGGACCACAAGTGTCGTCGCTTGCACGGCCACTCGTATCGGATCACGGTGCACTGCTCCGGGGAGTGCGACCCTGCGCAGGGGTGGCTGATCGACTACGCGGACATCAAGGCGGCGTTTCAGCCGCTGTGGGAGCAGCTGGACCACCGGTTCTTGAACGACGTGCCGGGGCTCGAAAACCCGACGTCGGAAGTGTTGGCGGTGTGGATTTGGGACCGACTCAAAGCCTCGCTGCCGACCTTGAGCGCGGTGACGGTGCACGAGACCTGCACGTCCGAATGCGTCTACCGCGGCTAGTTCGTTAGTTCATAGGTAGGATCCTGAGGCGTACCCCCACACAACAGCGGGCCGTTTGCTCCGCTGGTCACGCTGGAAGCCCGGAGCCACCGCGAGGCGCCCAGTCCCGCCCGGCCTCCGTCCGAGGGCGGCGCACCCAGACAGTATCGACCAGCAAGCCGCGGCGCGAAGACCGTCGACGCTTCGCGGGGTGGCTCTGGGCTTCCAGCACGGCTCCAGTTTGAGTTTGAAGTGGACCAGCAGACCAGCAGACCAGCGGACCAGCGGATTAATTGATCACGGCATGAGTTGCAGTTAGTCAGCTGGCCGGCGCGATGACCATCGCGGCGTGTGGCGCGGCTTCCGAAAAGATCCGGCGACCATCGGGCGTACGCCCAATCTCAGTCGAGCCGATGACCTCGATCCGCCGCGGCAGATAGAACGTCTGGCGGGCGATGATCATCACGTGGGCGCCGGGTCCGCCGAAGTCCTCGGGCTCGTCGATCCAGACGTTGTCGGCGAGCGTAAAGGTGTTGGGGTGCGCGATCTCGACGTTCAGGTTCGGCTTGATCCAGACCAGTTGGCCATCGGCGAGCTCAAGGAGGAACGCCTCAATCCGAGCGATGTCATAGGGCCCGTGGTCGGCCGCGATCCGCAACATGCGCACCACGGGCGGATCGCCGGACGCATTGCCGACGGGGCGGCCCACGAGCAACGGCGACTGGCGCGTCGGCACGAAGGACTGGTTGACGGTCGAACTGGACTGCGAGCGGTGCGCGGCCGAGGCGGCGTCCTCCTGCGCGCGCAAGGCCGCTTGCTGCGTCAGCAGCGCCTGCAAGGCGACCTGTGCCTCGTGGGGGCGGAAGACGAGCGATGAGGTGTCGACGGAGATGACCGCGTCGCCGATCGTGAGGATGTCGCCGGGGCGGAGCCGCTCGGGCTGGGTGATCGCGCGGCCGTTAACCTCGACGCCGTTTCGGCTGCCGAGGTCGCGGACGTAGGGGACGGAGTCATCAATCTCGATTGCGGCGTGAATCTTGGAGATCTGCTTGCTGACGATCTTGAGATCGGTCTTGGAGCTGCGTCCGATGACGGTTCTCCAGTCCTTGATCTCGATCCGACGGTCCTCGCCGCCAGGGACGTGGACGATCAACAGCATCAGCGGGATTCGGTCGGGCATCGCGCTCGAAATTGGCGCGGACTACGAGTCTGACTTCCAGTCACGCCTCGCGTCCGACGTCCGTCGCGCAATATCGCGCGCAGCTTCACGTTTACGGATCACTTCCCGCTTGTCGAAAAGTTTCTTGCCGCGGCACAGCCCGATGATGGCTTTAACGTGGGCGCCCTTGAAGTGGAGCTGCAGCGGAATGAGCGTGAAGCCTGCCGTCTCGACCTTGTTGCGCAGTCGGTTGAGCTCGCGGCGATGCATGAGAAGCTTTCGCGGCCGCTCGGGCTCGTGATTCTCGTGGGTCGCCTGCGGGTACGGTGAGATATGGGCGTTGACGAGCCACAGCTCGTTGTTCTCGAACCGAGCGTAGGCATCGGTGAGTTGCACCCTCGCCTCGCGCAGCGACTTGACCTCACTGCCGAGTAGGACGAGACCCGCCTCGTGCTCCTCGTCCACGAAGTAGTTGTGCAGCGCCTTGCGGTTGCGGGTGATCGTCTTGATATCTGGGGTCTTGTCAGACATGGGGGCGCTCAAACAGGTGGCCGCACCGTAGCACGCCACGGCTCGCGACGCATCTGGTGGCCAGCTCAGCCCCGATTATGGGCGAGCTTCTTGAGGCCGTCCTGAAAGAGAACGCTCACTTTGGTCGAGGTCAAGATCTCGACGACGTAGCCCTCGCCGAACAGCGGGTGGTCGATGACGTCGTTCTCCGTCAACTCTTCCTTCATCGAGTAGGTCCGCTTCTGGGCGTCGCCGGCCTGCTTTTGCAGGGCGACCCACGCCTTGACCGCGCCTTCCTCGGTCCCGAGTTTCGCGGCGTCGAGCACACCCTCAATGATGCGTCCGCGCTTCTGGTGCTTGGTCGCGCGCTTGGGGTTCGCCTTGACGGCCTGCTCGTAGTTGCTGGTGAGCAGGACATCATCGTCCTTGTTGTTCGAGCCGCCGCCACTTCGCCGGCGTGGCGTCTCGCTGCTGGCTTCATCGGCGTCGAAATCGCTGACTTCGTCTTCGTCGATGTCTCCGAGATCGATGTCGTCGTCGTCGATATCTTCGCCGGCGTCGGCCTCGAACTCTTCGTCAATCTCTTCGAACGACTCTTCCTCTGTTTCCTCGCCCATAGCGGCCTCCGTGGGTGGGGATGAATTACGTTGGCGCATTTGCACCGGATCGTCGCCTGCCGTCAAGCCCTCAGCGCAAGAAGACGATCATTCTGTTCCGGTGGTGCCCGCGGGCGCGGCTCCGGCATTCGTTCCGGCGGGTGGCTCCTCGGTGTCTGCCGGCGGATCTGTGGGGTTCGCCGCGTCGGCGGCGGCCTTCTTCGCCGCGGCATCCGCCTTCAACTTCACGACGTACGCGGCTTCGATCACATCCTCGAGTTTCATCGACACCGAGACCGCGTACTTGCCTCCACCCAGCTTCTCGTCGCCGGATCCGACGGCCGGCGCGGTCATCGCAGCGAGCTCCGGGGCGAGGCCGGTGACCTTGGCGACCCAGGTGGCGATCGTGGAGCGGATCGCGCCGGTTGCTTCTTTGCGAGCGGTCGCGAGATCGGCCTCTTTTTTCTGCTTCAGTCGCTTGCTGACGGGGAACTCGACCACGAACGTCAGGGTCTTGCTCTCCTCGTCCCATTGCCCCGCCGTAGCGAGCTCGGCCTTCATCGCCGCGAACTTCGCGTTGATCTCGTCCACGAACACGGCCTTTCGCAGGCTGTCCGCCTCCGCCTGGGCGTCCTTGCGCTGCGCCGGCATCGCACGCAGTTGCAGGACCTGGTCATAGGCGGCCGCCGCTTCGAGCTTCTTGCCCTCCTGTTGCAGTGCATCGGCACGGGCGAGGTAGTGATCGACGAGAATCCGGTTCAGCGTGGCGCTCTTCTTGTTCCACACGAGTCCCGCGTGCACGACCTTCTCAAACTTGTCGGGCTCCTTCGCGGGGTCGAGTGCCGTGGACCAGCGCGAGTACAGCTCATTGAACTGGTTCTCCAGCAGGTCTCGATACGCACGTTCCTGGGGAGGGAACTCCTTGGTGTCGTCGGCGAAACCCTTTTCCTTCCACAGCGCTTCGAGTTCGGCCTCGGTCTTTTCGAACTGGCCGCGAAAGCGGTGGACGTCGGCCATCAGGCGCCGCGCTTCGAAGTCCTTGGGCGACTGGGCGAGAACTTCCTTGAGCGCCGCCTCGGCCTCATCGGCGCGCTCGGTGGCGTGCGCCGCACGGGCGCGGCCCATCGGATCCTCTTTGCACCCCAGCGAGATTGCGATGCAAAAAACCACGAAAAGCGTACCGACGCGTAGAAGTCGCATGTTTCCTCAGGGGTTCTATGAACGGACGCGATCCGTATAACCCGGCGATCCGGGTTGGGCAACCCGCGGTCCGGTCACTTCTAGAACACGCCGGACAGCGCGACGGACACCTGGTCGTTGTTGTCGTAGAGCCCGCCGATCGTCAGCCGCTCTTTGGGGTCCGGCCCTTCGAAGAAGGTGTAGCCGATGCCCGCGGTCAGCCATCCGAAGAAGCGGCGCTCCAGCTTCACGGACCCGATGACGTCGCCGTGGGAGATGTTGTAGACGCCGCCCAGCTGCAGGTGGGTCTTGATCCACGGGAGGGCCCAGAGGAAAGCGCCCGCTACGCCGTAGATCCCGTCTCCGACCAGCAGCAGCGGGTCTTCGGGATCGCCGCGCAGCTCCTGGGGTACCAGCGACTCGGTCACGGCGTGGTCCGCCGCGAGCGGCTTCTGCCAGAAGCCTTCGAGGGTGAGGGTGACGACATCGTCTTCGCTCTGAATGCGCTCCCAGGACACACCCAGCGAGGGCGAAATCGTGGGGCGGCGCACGGCCTGGAAACCCTCGGTCATGTAGGTCTTCTGCGCGAAGAGCGCAACGTCGGTGCGCACCCCGATCGGCCCGACGTAGCGCGCCGCGTCGAGCAGCAACATGTGCGAGCGTCGGTACTCCGACGCAAAGAGCTCGTCGCCAGCAAGGCTCTTGGCGCCCAGCCGCCGGGTGTGATCGAGCAGCTCGGGATTGCGGGCGACGAACTGCACGAAATTGAGATCCTGCAGCACCTGGCCGTCGCGAACCAACGTGTTGAGCACGGCGCGCAGATCCTCGTCGATGAAGATGAACGGCGTGCGGTCCCACCCCATCCACGCGCCGACGCCGACATCGGTGTTCGCGAACGTCGCGGTGAGCCGACTGCCGAGCGACACGTTGCGCGGGACCTCGTCGGGCACCCGACTCGCCCCTAGAAGCGGCTGAATGTCGTCCTGAATGCTGGGGTCAATCACCTGGTCGGCGAGCCCGTCGATCGGGAATTGATCGCTGATGATCGGGTTGCGCGGGTTGAAGAGCGAGGTGTCCCGGCCGAAAGCCCAGGCACGATTGGGCGTGAAGAACGGGACGAGAAGGCCCTGCAAGGCCCATCCGCGGCCGGTGTACGTGAGGTCGAGGGTCAGTTGTGGGATCCGCTCCGCGGCATCCATCGCGGAGATGGTCGTCTGGTCGGTGGGATTGAGGACGTCGCCGGGGCGCGTGAGATCGGTGCTCCCCCACCGCGTCACGATGTTGCCCAGCGCGATGTTCAGCTGGTCGGTGCGCCACAACACGTAGGCCTCGCCGAGCCGCACGTCGTAGCTCGCGCGCACCCGTTGCGCATTGACCAGCAGGTTCGTGTTGTCGGGATGCTTCTTGCCGCCGGCCCAGTGCCGGAACTGCCCTTGGACCACGATGCGCAGGTCGTCGCGGGGATCGAATTCGAGGCCGAGGTCGAGGTAGGAGCTCGACTCGACGATGTCCTCCTCGAGGCCCTCGAACGCGGCGTCGACGTCGAGACGCGTGCCCCAGGCGCCCAGGAATCGCGCGCGCTCAAACGCGCTGACGAGCGGCGGCGCCAGTGGTTCCTCGGGGGCCGTGAGTTCTGGCTCGCCCGGTTTGGGTTCGGGTTCGGGCTCGGCCTCGACGCATGCCGGGTTCTCGGGATCGCAGATCGACTCCTGCGCCGACGCACTGGCGCACCAGAGCGAGCCGAAGATCACCAGCAACCCGCGAACGATCATTTCCCCAGTTGGTCTTTGGAGAACACCGCGTCAGGCAGCTCTGTACCGGTCTCCAGCGCATCGACCGTGAGGGTCGTGTATCCGCCGGCGGCGAGCCGCAGCGTCATCTTGCTGGCGTAGGTCTGGCCGTCGGTCGTCTTGTCGAGCTTCTCGATGAAGATCGTGCGCTCGAGCTTCTTCCCCTTGCCGAAGAACTTCACCTTCAGCGGGACGAAGTCGGCCTTCCGGACGAACGTGAGGACCTCGGTGTAGTCGGACTTGACGTCCTTGTTGGGCGTCGCGCGCACCACATACACGTCGTCTTTGCCGATCTTCTCGTCGGGGAGCCGTACGTAGGTCGACTGCTTCAGATCCCGCGACTCGAGGTCGGCGTAGGTGAAGTGGGAGCCCAGAAACGCGCCATTCTTCTGGCCGCCCTCAATGCGCCGCGTGACTTTGAACGCGGGGAGAAACATCCACACGTCGTCCTCACCCTTTTGCTCGGCGAACAAGAAGGCCTGACCCCGGACCTCCTTGGGGGCCGTCAACGTGACGAGCGTGCGCCCGAGTTCGGCGATCTTCTTGGATTTGACCTCGAGGGACCGGACGCGCTGGCCTCCGGATGCGTCCTCGATCGTGAGGGTGAGTTGCGCCTTGCCGGACTGAAACCCCATCGCGTTCTGGTCGAGCGACTTCTCGACGATTTGATCGGCGGTGGGTTCTTCGGCGGCGGCCGGCGCGGCGATCGCGATGGCGACGACGAACAGGAGCGAAGCAGTGAAACGAGACATGGGCGTCCTCACAAGTCGCGGAAAAGCGGCGTCGACAGGTAACGCTCGCCGGTGTCACACAACATCGTGACGATGCGCTTGCCCGCGAATTCAGGCCGCCGTGCGACCTGAATGGCCCCGGCGACGTTCGCTCCGGCACTGATGCCAACCAGCAGGCCCTCCTCGGTAGCGAGGCGGCGAGCCATCTCCATGGACTCTTCGTCGGTGACGGTAATGATGTCGTCGAGCACGCTGCGGTCGAGATTGCCGGGGACGAACCCGGCGCCGATGCCCTGAATCCGGTGAGGTCCGGCGGTGCCGCCCGCGATGACGGCGCTCGTCACGGGCTCGATCGCGATCGCTTTGAAATTCGGATTGCGCTGCTTGAGGACCCGCGCGACGCCGCTGATCGTGCCGCCCGTTCCGACCCCTGTGACGATCGCGTCGATGTTGCCGTCGCAGTCGTCCCAGATCTCTTCGGCGGTCGTGCGCGCATGGGCATCTGGATTGGCGGGGTTTTCAAACTGCTGCAGGATCACGGCGCGCTCGGAGCTCGCGACGATTTCCATCGCGCGGTCCACGGCGCCCTGCATGCCCTGTGACCCGGGGGTGAGCTCCACCTCGGCGCCCAGCGCGCGCAGCAGTGACCGGCGTTCGAGCGACATCGTGTCGGGCATCGTCAGGACGAGCCGATAGCCGCGAGCCGCACAGACGAACGCGAGCGCGATCCCGGTGTTCCCGCTGGTGGGCTCGACGATGAGGGTGTCGGCATCGATCTCACCGCGGAGCTCCGCGTCGAGCACCATGTTGGCGCCGATGCGATCTTTGACGCTCCCCAACGGGTTGAAAAACTCCGCCTTGCCGAGAATCTCGGCCGCGCAGTCTCCAACCACTCTGTTCAATCGAATGAGGGGCGTGCGCCCGACGAGGTCGACGATACTGTCGTAAATCGGCAATTTACCTCACCTTTCCGCGGAAACCGATCCCGACGGATGCTGAAAACCGACGCAGGTCAGGATTTCCAGCGCGGAGCTGAACCTCCCAAACGGCGGCATGACGTACGCGCCGACGACGCGATCTTTGACCTGCTCGAGCGTCTCCTGGGCGATGCGGATGCCCTCGGCGCGCGCCTGGGCGCCGGTGCCGGCCGCTCGCATGCGCTCTCGGATCGGCTCCGGCACGGCCATCCCGGGAATCTCGTTGTGCAGGAACTCGGCGTTGCGATAGCTGGCGAGCGGGAGCAGTCCGACGAGGACCGGCAGGTCGAGGTACGCGGTGTCGGCGATGAATCGCTCCAACACCGCGTGATCATAGACCGGCTGGGTCATGATGAACTGGGCGCCGCCCTCTTTCTTGAGCTCTAGCCGTCGCAGCTCTCGATCGTAGTCGATGGCGGCGGGTTCGGCCCCGCATGCGCACAGGAAGCGCGTGGGCTCTCCGAAGTCCTTGCCCGCCGGATCGACGCCGTGGTTGAAGTTCTGAATCAGGCGCAGGATGCCGATGCTGTCGAGGTCGAAGACCGCCGTGGCATGCGGGTAGTCGCCAACTTTGGGGGGATCGCCGGTGATCACGACGAGGTTGTGCAAGCCGGAGACGTGATAGGCGAGGATGTCCATCTGCAGGCCGAGCAGATTTCGGTCGCGGCCGCAGACATGGACGATGACTTCGGTGTCGAGTTGGCGCTGGAACTCGAGGCCGAGCGCCCAGTTCGACATGCGTGCCGACGCGCGGGGGCCGTCGGCGATATTGAGGACGTCGACGCCGCCGGCCTTGAGCATCCGTGCGGCGGCGACGCGGTCGGTGAGGTCGAGGCCGGCGGGCGCGTTGACCTCGACGCTGACCACAAAGCTGTCCGGGCCAATCGGTACGGGGTTCGCGGCCTTGACGCGGGTATCGTAGACCCGTCGAATCTTGGCGCCGAGCCCGGTGCGCTCCTCCATCGGGATCTCGTCGAAGCCATCGACTTCGGAGAGCTGCACGACGGAGAGCCGTGAGATCGGTTCTTCGCGATGCCCGCCGCCCATCATGCGCCCGGCGTTCGCGATGCGTCGAATGTGCTCGGGCCCGGTGCCGCAGCAGCCGCCGACGATGCTGACGCCGCTCTGAAAGTAGCGTTTGGCGTATTCGCCGAAGTACTCGGGCGTCGCCATGTAGATGAGGCGCTCGTCGACCTTTCGCGGATAGCCGGCGTTGGGTTGGGCGATCACGGGCACCCCGCGACCGACCATTTCGCCGACGACGTCGAACACGACGTGGGGGCCCTCGAGGCAGTTGGTGCCGATGACATCGGCGCCCCAGTCGACGAGGAGCAACGAGACGCGTTCGGGCGACGCGCCGTCGGCGGTCTTGCGCTCGGAGTCGAAGGCCATCTGGGCGACGATCGGCAAATCCGAGACGTCCTTGATCGCCTCCATCGCGATCCGAATCTCGCTGAGCTGGCGGAAGGTCTCGAGGATCAGGAAGTCGGCGCCGGCCTCGCTGAGCGCCTTGGCCTGGGCGCGATAGGCGGCGCGAATGTCGTCGGTTTCGCGGTCCGTCAACATCGCGGGGACGAGGCCCGTGGGCCCGATCGAACCGGCCACGTAGGCGAGGTCGCCGGCGGCGCGGCGCGCGAGTTCGACGCCCATGCGGTTGATCGCCTCGAGGTCGTCTTCGAGTCCGTGACGCCGCAGTTTGATGGCGTTGGCGGCGAACGTGTTCGTGGTGAGCGCGTCGGCGCCCGCCTCGAGGTAGGCGGCATGCACGGCGACCACGAGGTCCGGATTGGACAGGTTCGCGGCGTCGAAACACTTGTTGATGAAGATCCCGCGCTCGTACAGCTGCGTCCCCACCGCGCCGTCGAAGACGAGCGGACCTGCGGCGACGGCGTCGAGAAATCGTTGTTTCATGGTCAGGCACTCGAAATGTGCGTCGGGCCCAACCCTAGTAGCTCACTAGGCATTCCACAAGCACCGCACTGTCGCTCACGAAGGCCACGAACAACGCAAAGTTCGCACGGGGCCGGCGACGACCGATCGAACGTTGACGTTCGCAGACAAGCTGTCGTGACTTTCCCTACATTCTGATACCTTCGGATTATGGCTCGATTTATCTATGTAGTGGCAGCTCTCTGCCTCGCGGCGTGCGGCAAGGACAACAACGCGGACGGCCGCGCCGATGGAGGCGACTCGCCGGACATGGGCATGAGCGGCGACGTGTTCGTGCCGGCGGACTGGGGCGACGCCGGCCCGATGTTCGACGGCGAGCTGGCCCGCACACTGCCGCTGGAGGTGCTGGGACGCGCGGGCACCGAGGTGACGATCGAGCTGGAGCTCGACGGCCTCGAGGAGACCGACGACGTCACGCTGCAGCTCACGCTGGCCAACGTCGCGCTCGAAGACAGCGCCGAGGTCGAAGTCAACGGCACCTACGTGGTGTCCCTCGCGGACGAGGGCAGCCGGTTCGTCCGTCCGACGGGAGGGTGGGCCGAGTCCGCGGTCCCATTGGACGCCCGACAGTTTCGGAACGGGCCGAACTACCTGACGTTCCGGTGGACCGGCGAGTCGGAGGAGATCGCGGGGTTTCGAGTCGTCGCGGTCTCGCTGGAGTACGGCGACAGCGCTGCGACGTTCGAGACGTGGGACGACCCGTCGGCGTGGGCGCCCAGCGACGCGAGCCCCGAAGCGGTGGAGCGCGGTCGGCGCTACTTTCAGAACGTGTCGCCCAACGGCGGCCCGGTGTGCGCAGAGTGCCACACCACGAGTGGAGCGGACCTGCAGTACTACGCGTACTCGGACGCGGCCATTGCGGCCTACGCAGCGATGCTCGGGTTCGAAGACAACGAGGCCGCGGACCTGACGAGCTACATTCGGTCGCTGGACGTCGGCCGAGACGGTCGCCCGTGGGTCGCACCGTTCCAGCCCGGGATGCAGAACTACGGAGCCGCCGGGGCCGGCGTCGCCGGCGTCGTGACGGACGCCGAGGTGCGCGAGGCGTGGCTCCCGGGCGCCTTGCCGAGCGCGATCGAATGGGATCACGCCGCCGAGTTCGACCCCTATCGCGTGCCCTCGACGTTTCAAGCGACGACGTGGAACCGGTGGTTGCCGCGCCAGATCGATTTCGACTGGTTCGACCGCGCGGGCGGGACGCTCGACGCCGCGATCGGCGCCTACGACGATGACCCGACGATCGACACCGCCCATGCGCTGCTGGAAGCGGCAGTGACGGTCGGCGCCCAGCTCGGCGCCGAAGGCGAGCACCAGTCGCGCATCGACCTCATGCGCTGGGCGTCGGTGAAGCTCTGGGACTGGTCGCGGACTCAGAGTTTCTACGAGCCGCATCACGGCTTCCCCGATGAGCCCTGGGGCTCGTTCGGCGAGGTCGGCAGCCCGGCGTACATGTCCGAGGTTGGATTCGCGCTGAGCGACGCCGCTGGCGCGGGGGTGCCGTTCGCGAAAGAAGAGGCGCTGCGCTGGTGGTTGGCGCAGATGGCGGCGGACTACGGCCGCGGGCGCAGCACCGGGCTTCGACGCCCCTTGGACTTTCACGCCCTGCTCACGGGCGCCCAGGGGATCGCGGCGCCGAACGAGATGGCGTGGTTCTATGTGCTCGGCAGCTGGGAGGAGTCCCGCGGCGACCTGATCGACATGTGGGGGACGTCGGACGGGCCGGTGCGCCTGTTGCCGGCCGCCCTGCCCTACGTGCCTCCGGAGCTTCTGCCGCTGTTGTGGCGCCGATTCGTCAATCGCGAGGCCGAGCACGCCATCGGCGGCGGTTCGTTTACGCCCGAGCACCTCAACCTGTTCCAGCGCGCGTGGACGGCGACGTGCGCACAGCTCGATGACAACACGCGGGAACAGCTCGTCGCGACCACGCCGGACGCGCTTAGGGATTCGATCATCTGCGATTGATGTGATATCCCAGCGACATGTTCGCATGGCTCAAAAATCTCTTCGGCGGCGAGGAAGCTCCCGCCGCGGCTCGCGATGTCACATTGATGACGCTGGCCGTAGGTGACGTCGTTGTCCATTTGGACGCGACGTACGTCGTCGAGCAGCGCATCACCTATCACCAGCAAGGGTTCTTCTGGTTCGACTATCGCCTCGACGACGGCGACGGTAGCCAGGCGTGGCTGTCGGTGGCCGACGACGACGAGCTCGAAGTGTCGTTCTTCCACCCGATCGACCTCGTCGTGGACATCCCGCCACCCGCGCAGATCGAGTACGACGGGGTGACGTACCGCCTCGATGAATCGGGGCAGGTGGACGCGAAAATCGACCGCGGCAGCGGAACCGAAACGCGGACGGTCGTCGATTCGTGGGATTACGAATCGACAGACGGCCAATTCCTGGGCGTGCAGCGCTGGGGCGAAGACGAGATCGAGGTCGCTACGGGCCGGTCGATTCGACCCGTCGAGGTCGATCTGCTGCCGGGCTCCCCGCATGATTAAGAACCGCTGGATGATCCCAGCGCTGTTCGGCGCAATTTGCGCGGTGCTCGCGGTGTGCTCGTTCGCTCTGTCCTCCGAGGGTGTCGTGCACTCCGGGGCCGAGGGCCTGAAGATCGGTCAGGCGAAGACCTGGGCGGGCCTCGAACTCGAGCCCAACCGCCGCTATGTGCTGAAGCTGCAGCCCTCGAGCGGCGTACAGCTGAACAACGAAGTGATCGTGTCGGCGACGCTGAGCCGCGACGATGCGACGCTGTTTACGATCGAGGACGCCTACTGGCACGAACGCGGGCACTGGTCCGAAGGCGGCGAGAGCGGCTCCTGGGAGGAGCAGAACTCGTCGTCGGAGTTCTCGTTCGTGGTCCCCGAAGCGGGAAAGTACGACCTCGAGCTCGCGCTGGAGAGCGCCACGAGCATCGCGGGCGACCGCATCGAGATGCTGCTGGTCTGGAAGGAACCGTGGCCGCTGACGGCATGGCCACTCATCATCGGGGCGTTCGCCTTGTTCGCCCTCGCCGGCTGGTCGCATTCGACCCGCCGCGCGGCGATGGGACGCTTCATCGAAGAGCTCGGCGAGGGCACGCGCCTTCGCATCGCCGAGATGGAGTACTCCGTGATCGGCCGGATGGAGCACTGGGAGCCGCCGGAGCGCGTCGGCGTCGAGTTCCGATTGCGCGGCACCGATGGGTCAGAGCGTTGGCTCGCCGTGGAGCGGTACTGGCGCGAGCATCCGTACATCGAGGACGGCGAACAGACCCTCGTGCAGACCCTGCTCGACGTACCGCTGTCGCCGGTGCAATCGGAGAAGCTCGCCGAGCACGACGCGGGGGTCCGCAACGTGCGATTTGGCGCAGATCTGTACGACCGGGACAAGGAGAACTGCGGATTTGGCACGCTCGTGACGATTCGCGACGGCGCGGCGTATCAGACGCGCTACTCCGTCGACGTGTATCGCCTCGACCGCTTTCCCAGCGCACCCGGCGATCTGTGGATCGAGTGTATGAAGTGGATCGACAGCGGCGAGATCGAGTGGGCCGTGATGCGCATCGCGGACACCGATGAGATCGACGTCCTGGAGCCGAAAATCGCCGTGCAGATGTCGAGGGCCGAGATCTTCGACGACGGGCCCGCGAAGGCGGACCCGTTCGGCGTGGCGCAGCTGCGCGGCCCGCGAGCCGACGTGAACCGGACCAGCAGCGCCGCGACCAAAGACGAGAAGCAGCGCCAACCCCACGACATGAATTCGTGACCGCAGACGAGTGACCGATGGACACGACCGCAATGACGAACCTCGTTTTGACGATCCTCGGCTGGAGTGTCGGTGGCCTCGCCGCGCTGTTTCTGGCGCGCATCGCCTACCAGCTCATCACGCCGTTTGACGCGCACAAAGAGCTCGTCGACGACCGCAACACCGCGGTCGGCTTCAGCAACGGCTTCTTCATGATCGCGGCCGCGATCATCCTGCACGGCATCATCACCGGCGAGCGCATGCCGATCCCGTGGTGGTACGAGGCGAGCTTCAGCGCGGGACTCTACGTCGCGGGGCTCGCGCTGCTGTGGCTGGGTCGTGTGGTGCTGCGAGCGCTGTCGAAGTTCGACCTCGACGAGGAGATCCACGTCAAAGACAACCCGGCCGTGGGCCTCATCGAGGGGTGCTCGTACGTCGGCTTCGCGATCATCATTCACGCGGCCCTGTGACGACCGACGAACAACGCTCGCGGCGTGTGCTGCTGGCGCTCGCGGTGTGCGTGGGCGCCGTGGCGACCTGTGGGATCGTGTACCAGTTGATCGTGGGCACGATCAGCACGTACCTGCTCGGCAACAGCACCTTTCAGTTCTCGCTGACGATCGGCTTGTTCATGTCGGCGTATGGCGTCGGCTCGTTTCTATCGACGCGGATCGACCGGCATCTCACGGAGTGGTTCGTCGGGACGGAGATCCTGCTCGCGTTGTTCGGCGGGACCGCGTCGTTGGTGTTGTTCTACCTGTACGCGACGTCGGAGCTGTTCGAGGTCGGCCGCTTCGCACTGATTGCGATTATCGGATCGCTCGTCGGGTTGGAGATCCCGCTGCTGATCCGCATCTCGGAGGCGCACCGCCAGAACCTGCGCGTCACCGTCGGCCAGATGATGGGGTTCGACTACATCGGCGCACTGGTCGGCGGGCTCTCCTTTCCGCTGGTACTGCTACCGATGTGGGGGTTGTTGGGGGCATCGTTTTTGGTGGGGCTCTGCAACGCGATCGTCGCGTTGGTGACGATCGGGGTGTTCGGTGAGATCAAGTACCGGAAGTCCTTAATCGCCTTGTCGGTCGCGGTGATCGGGCTGTTGGGCCTCGCCGTGCTGAACGAGAAAGACATCGAACGGCGCATCGAGTCTGCGCTGTACGACGATCCGGTGGTGTACCTGGACCAGAGTTCGTATCAGCGGCTGGTGGTGACGGCGTACGGCGACGACGTCCGACTGTTCTTGGACGGTTCGCTCCAGTTCTCGTCGCGGGACGAATACCGCTACCACGAGGTGCTCGTTCATCCGGCGGCGACTCGCGCGAAGCAGCTCAAGAGCGTGCTGATCCTTGGCGGCGGTGACGGCCTGGTGTTGCGCGAGCTGCGCCATTACCCCGAGATCGAGTCCGTGACGATGGTCGACCTCGATCCGGCGGTCGTCGAACTCGCGCGCACCCATCCCGAGCTTCGACGCGTGAACCTCGCGTCGTTTGAGACGATGAAGCCGGAGGTCATCCACGACGACGCGTTCACGTGGGCCGAGCGCACGGACCGGACGTTCGACCTCATCGTGGTGGACCTGCCCGACCCCCATCACGAGTCGCTGGCGAAGTTGTACTCGGTGTCATTCTACCGGACCCTGCGGAAGCGGGTCGCGGACGGCGGCATCATGGTCGCGCAACTGGGAAGCCCGTTCTTCGCGCGACGAACCTACTGGACGGCGGTGCGAACGATGGAGGAAGCTGGGTTTGCGCCGCGACCGTTCCACGTCCAGGTCCCTTCGTTTGGCCAATGGGGATTCGCGATGGCGGGAGCGGGGCTGTCCGACACACCGCAGCGGGAGTTTTCGGGGCGGTTTTATGATACGAAGCATGACGCGGAGTTGTTTCGCTTCCCCCCGGACATGCAACCGGCGGAGCTGCTGACCCCGAACACGCTGCTGCGACCGGTGATTGTGGACCGGTTCAGAGACGACTGGCGGAGCTGGAACTGATGCTGAAATACAATCTAGCGCTGATCGCGGGTTCCCTGGTCCTCTTCGGCTCCGCGGTCGCTGTGGCGTCGTTCCAGTTCGACGGCGCACCGGACCGCAACACGGATTCGCAATCCACGCGCAAGAACGGCGACATGGTCATCTTCTACCACGGCCGCTCGTACCGGGCGTTGTCGAGCCGTCGAGGCAGCGTCTCGAACCGATCGTTTCGAGGCGGCGGGCTCCGCGGCGGCAAGTAGACTCGCCGGGTGGCCACTGCAGGCGCCGTCTGAGCGACCGCGGATTTGCCCGCGAACCATCGACAGTCTTGAGTCTTTTCAACCTGTTAGCTATTCACGGCGTCGCAGGCAGCGCTGGCACGTTTAGTGCTCAAGGGCGCGGTCAAATGTGTGACCGGAGAACGACATGAAGAACTGGACTCGATGGATGATGGTTGTAGCGCTCCTCGCCAGCTGTGGCACTGAGACGGCCGACCCCGCGCCGAGCAAGCCCGCCGCTGACCCTGACACGACGGTCGGCGATAAGGCCGATGCGCTCTCCAACCGTTGGACGGACATCGTCGGCGCGTTGACGCCTGACGGCGGCGGCGTGGAAGGCGAGATCGACTACCCGTCGTGGTTCCACGGCTACACGATGGAGCTGACGGAAGGTCAGGAGCTCAACTTCCAGATTCGTGCCTCGGAGTCGGGACCGGTTCGGCTGTACGGGCCGTCCCTGGGCACCTACCAGGGTCGACCGTTCTTCACGCGTGCGTTGGTGCGCGAGGAAGCTCGCCCCGGCGCGGTCACGGACTTTGTCTACGAGGTCACCCGCACCGGCACCTATATGGTCGTCTACGGTCCGGACTATGTGTGGAATGCGACCTACTCGATCGAGGTGCAGAGCGTGGGCGTTCCGTCTTGCGCCGGCGATGACGAGTGCGCGGCCGACGAGTACTGCGGTGACAATGGGGTGCGCTGCATCATGGCGCCGTGCACCGCGAACTTCGATGTGTGCCAGCCGCGCGAGGCGGAGGGTGCGTACTGCGCCAACGATCGCGGTTGTGTGGACGGACTGTCCTGCAAAGCCAACATCTGTGCAGCGACCACAGCGTCCTGCACGACGAGCGACGACTGCACCGACGAGTTCTGTGGGTACCTGGCCGACGCCAGCCGCGTCTGCAAGCCGTACGCGGCGGAAGGCGAGCGCTGTGGCGGATTCGTGCGCCCCGAGAACTACGAGGCGTGTGCGCCGTCGCAGCTGTGCCTGGCGCCGGACTTCATCGCCGACATTCCGGGCTACTGCGGGACGAGCGCGACGGTCGACGAGTTGCTCAACGACGGAGCGCGCTTCGACGGTCGATTCGTCGCTCTCAAAGGGTACATCGGACTGGGTGTCAGCGCGTGCACGCGCATCGGCTGCCCGGTCTCCGATCCGTGCTGCAACGCATGCTTCGGCGGTGAGCTGCTGTTCGCCGACGCGGCGAGCGCGACCAACAACAACGGTGTGCGGCTGTCGGAGGGCGGCACCGAGCTGAGCTGCTCGGGCGATTCGTGCGATGTGCGCGAGGTCTGCTCCACGCCGGAAGGCATCTACTGGATCGGCGGCGTGTTCCGGAACGATCCGAACGGACCGACGATCGACATCGTGCGCAAGATGCAGGGCTTCTGATCCGGTTGAGCCGCACTCACAGCGGCCGAACGGCCCGCCCCTTGGTCAGCTGGGATCGGGCCGCTACACTTCGCCGTCCGTCCGACCCGAGCGAAGGAGCCGCGATGAGTGCGAGGCGCAACGATGACCCCGCTGGAACGATCCGCCTGGACGAGGCCGATCTCGTGGAGATGCACAGCGCAGTAGACTTGTTTGCACCGTTTCCCGAGGACGCCCGCGCGCAGCAGGAAGCCACCGCGCACGGTGTCCCCCACCCCATTCACCAGGCCCCGACGCGCCAGGCCGCGGCGTGGGATATCGAACCTGCCCGAGCCGCAGCGGCCGCCCGCGAACCTCAGCCCGAGACGCCCAACGAGATCACGGCGGTGCGAAAACCGCGCAAGGGCACCAAGGAGCGCGAGTGGGTCGACCTGCACGCCGTCGTGGACGAGGAAGGCCGCCTCCGACTCCCGGAGCACGTGGCGAAGCAACTTCAAGTCGGCGCCATCGTGCAAGTTCGTGTCGCCGGTTGGGCGATCGCTGACGACGTGAAGTAGGCGGGACGAGCACGGGCCACCCTTGTTGTCCCGCGACCGCATTCCGACTACACCTGTCGGGGTGAACGCACCACTGGACCAGTTTTCGACGCATTTCGAGACGCTCGCGCTCGATGACCGCACGCTCGCGCAGGGGCACGGCGAGACGATCGTGCCGGACTCGTTCCGCGGCGCGGGCCCGCTCGATGCGCTGCGCACGTTGCCGCGCATCGGCACCGGGACGGCGGCTGGCACGACGGTCGACCTCGAGATGATCCGAACGCTCGGTGAAGGCGGAATGGGGATCGTGCAGCTGGCGCGGCAGGTGGCGCTCAACCGCGACGTGGCGGTGAAGACCCTGCGCGCCAACAACGAGACGACGGCCCCGAAACTGCTGCAAGAGGCCTACGTCACGGGGCGGCTCGAGCACCCCAACATCGTGCCGATCTACACGCTGGGCCGTGATGACGCGGGTGCGCCGCTGATCGTGATGAAGCGCATCGAAGGCGTCTCGTGGCTGGACGTGCTGATCGATCCCGCGAAGGCGCTGCCCGAGACGAAGGTCGACCTGCTGTGGCACCTCGAGACGCTGCTCCAGTTGTGCAATGCCGTCCGCTACGCGCATCGTCACGAGGTCATCCACCGCGACATCAAGCCCGAGAACGTGATGATCGGGCTGTTCGGCGAGGTGTATCTGCTGGACTGGGGCATCGCCGTAAGCATCGCCGACGAGCCCGACGCGGGGGACGTACTGCCCCATCGCGACGACGTGATCGGGATGGCCGGCACACCGGCGTACATGTCGCCGGAGATGACCCACGATCGGGCGACCGAGCAGGACATCCGGACCGACGTCTACCTGCTGGGCGCGCTGTTGCACCAGATTCTCACGGGCACCCCGCGCCACGATGGAAAGACGCTCTTCGACGTGTTGCGCAGCGCGTTCGAGAACACGACCGTCGAGTACCCGCCTCACGTCGCCCCCGAGTTGGCCGCGATCGCAAATCGGGCTATGGCGACCCAGAAGGAGGACCGTTTCGAGACGGTCGAGGCGTTCCGCGCAGCGGTGCTCGACTATCTGGAGCACCGCGGCACGTTGGAGCTGCTCGATCAGGCCGACCAGATGCTCGATCGGCTCGCGGAGCTGAAGTCCAAACCGCGGGACGACGACCAGGACTTCGCGATCCACGACCTGTTCACGGAGTGCCGTTTCGCGTGCCAGCAGGCGCGGCGGTCATGGCCGGAAAGCAAGGTGGCGCAGAGCATGTACCGTCGCTACCTCGCCGAACGGCTGTCGTACGCCGTCGAGGTCCGTGATGTCGCGCAAGCACGCGGCGTCATCGCGCAGATGGATGAGGAGGGGTTGGAGACCGCCTCGGCGCGCGCCGAGCTCGACGCCCTCTTGCAAGAGCGCGCCTCGGACGAGGAGGAGCTTCGAGGGCTGCGATCGCTGGCGGCCGACCTCGACCTGAGCCGTGGTCGCGTCTCTCGAAGCGTCGCGGTGATGTTGATGGGCGTGCTGTGGGCGTCGGACACTGCCCGGGGCTGGTACATTCGGCTCGATGAACCGGCAGACAGCCTCGCGACGACGTATGTCGAGTCCGCTTGGCGGGTGGTCCTGATCGGTGCCGTCGCGATGTTCCTGTTTCGTAAGCCGCTGTTCTCCACCGTCGCCAATCGACGGCTGTCGTACCTGCTCATCACGGTGATCGTGGCGATCGTGGCGTTCCGCTTGATCTTCATGATCAGCCCCGGCGACATCGTCGCTCTGCGCGCCGCCGAAATGGTCATGTACGGACTCGCGACGATCTCTGCGGGCCTGCTCGCCGACGATCTCAGAATCAGCGGCCTCGGGGGCCTGTACTTCCTGGTGGCGCTGCTGGCGGCGAACATCGGCGGCTCGGCCGCGATCGTGCTGGCGGGCGTACATCTGGTCGTCTTCATCGGCACGGGCTTCTTCTGGACGCCCCGTCAGTTCGCGAAGCGGATCACGCTATGAAGATGCTGGGGGCGGTCCTCACGATGTTGGTGTTGGGGGGATGCTCGAAGCAGGCGACTCCTGCGCGCGACACGGGCGTCGACGGCGCGGACGCGCCGTCGTTTGATGTGAGGGTCGACGTCCGCGCTGATGCGAGCGACGACGCAGACGGGTCCACGGGTCCCGACGGACCCGTTCAGATCGAGACGACATCGGGGCCGGTCGGCGGCGAGCGCGAGGACGGACGCAGCGTGTTCCTCGGCATCCCCTACGCGCAACCCCCGGTGGGTGAGCGGCGCTGGGCGCCTCCGGCGGACCTAATCTGGACGACGCCGTTCGACGCGACGTCGTTCGGGTCGCGATGCCCCCAGCCCAACATCGCGTTCACGAGCCTCGTGGGCGACGAAGACTGCCTGACGCTCAACGTTTGGGGCTACGACGAGGGGGCCAACAAACCCGTGATGGTGTGGTTCCACGGCGGCTCGTTCCTCCAGGGATCCGCGACCGAAAAGACGTACCACGGCCAAGATTTGACGCTGCACGATGTGGTGGTGGTCACGGCGAACTACCGACTCGGCGCGTTGGGATTCCTCGCGCACCCGTCGCTGCCGGGCCGCAACTTCGGTCTGCAGGATCAGCTCGCGGTGCTCGACTGGGTGTCCGCGAACGCGCGGGCGCTGGGCGGAGATCCGGGCAACGTGACGGTGTTCGGCGAGTCGGCGGGCGGCATCGCGGCGTGCCTGATGGTGGCGGGCGGCCACGGCGAGGGCCGATTCGACCGCGCAATCTCACAGAGCGGGCCGTGCACAGGCCTGTTGCCGCTGCCCGACGTCGCGGCGGCCGAAGCGCAGGGCGACGCGCTGGCGGCGGCGGTCTCCTGCGATCAGGCGGCGGACGTGGTGGCGTGCCTGCGCGGACTGCCGCAGAACGACATCGTGGACGCGTTGGGCTTTCGGCTGGGCGTGATCTTCGGCGACGGCGCGGCCTGGGTGCCGGTCCGCGACGATGTGCTCGTGCCGATCGACGTCGAGGTGGCGTTGGCCACGGCGGCGACGCCGATGCTGATGGGTAGCAACGCCGACGAGGGCAGCCTCGCGATCATCGCCGCGAATCAGGGCATCATCGAGATCGACTACACGACGGCGACCGAGCAGATGTTCGGGACGCGAGCGGACGTCATCCGTGCGCAGTATCCGCGGGCAGGCTACCCCGACGATGTCGAGGCCGTCGCGGCGATCCTCGGTGACCGCTTCGTGTGCGGGACTCGTCGCGTCGCGCGCCTCCGGGCGAACGCCGGTCATGCGGTCTGGCTGTATCACTTCACGCACTCGTTCGTGACGCCGATCGGCGACCTCGGCGCGGTGCACGGCTCGGAGCTGCCGTTCGTGTTCGGGACGGAGCTCACGCTCGTCAAACTGCGCGACGACGAGATTCCGCTCAGCGAACTGATGCAGCGCTACTGGTCACGATTCGCGGTGACGGGCGACCCGAACGGCGGCGCTGACGTCGCGTGGCCGCCCTACTCGACCGCCGGTGACAGTCACATCGTGCTCGACACGGAGCCGTCGACCGCAGGTCAATTGCGGACGTCGACGTGTGACTTCTGGGATGGCGTCGACGACGCCTGAGTCAGTTGGGGCGGAAGTAGAGCGACACGGAGTTGATGCAGTAGCGCAGGCCCGTGGGCTGCGGACCGTCGTTGAAGACGTGGCCGAGGTGCCCGCCGCAGTGGTCGCAGACGACTTCGACGCGAGACATCCCGAGGGTGTCATCGCGGTGCTCGCCGACGCGGCCCTCTTCGATCGGGGTGTAGAAGCTGGGCCACCCGGTGCGGGAGTCATACTTCGTTTCCGAGCTGAACAACGGCGCGTTGCAGGCCGAGCAGTGGTAGGTGCCGTGGCCTTTGAACTTGTTGTACACGCCGCTGCCGGGCGACTCGGTCCCTTGCCGGCGCAGCACGTTGTATTGCGTCGCCGTCAAGCGCTCGCGCCACTGATCGTTGGGGAGTTCGAGGTGGGTGCCCACCGCCGGGATCTCGGCCGGCGGAAGGTTGATGTCGTCTTTGGGTACGTCGGCGGCGGCGACGGCGGTCTGCGACGCGGTCGACGCCGGCGAGATCGCCTCGGCGGTCCCTTGCGGCGCGCTGCGGTTGCATGCGCCAAACGAGAACACGAGCAAGAGTGTGAGCGCGAGGGTGGCGGGTCTCATGGTTCCTCCGGGTGACCGTCGGCCTGAAGTACGTCGGATAGCGCGGTCGGTTACGGCGACTCTTCGTCGTCGTCCGGGATGCTCGCGTCTCGATAGAACTCGATGTACAGGCGCATCGGCCCGTGCAGCACGAGATGGTGCGGCATGTCGGGTTCGATGAACCCCGGTACCTTCGGGGTGAGCATCCCCTCGCGGGCTTCGTTCAGATCGACGAGGCCGACCTCGCCCTCGAGCACGCGGACCAGCGCCCAGGTCCCGGGCTTGAGGTCGTGGTTGCTCAACAGCTTGTCGGGGATCGTCTCGTGTGTGAACTCTTTGGTCCGATGGTACGCAACGAGCGTTGTGGGCCAATCCATTTGATCGCCTCAGATTGCAGTGGATAGCGACGCCGCAGCCGCGAGCGCCGCGACGACAACCGCCGCGATCGCCAGACCGCGGTATCGACGCATCGCCGCCGCATCGTCCGTCGGCTGGGCGGGCGCGGCCTTTTCGGCCGGCGCCGCGACTTCCGGTACCGCGAGGGGACCGGTCGGCGGGCGAACGAAATTGGACAGGGCGTCGATCACTTCGCTGGCCGCGGCGTAGCGCTTGTCGATGTTCTTGTCGACCATTCGCTCGACGATCGCTCGCAAGTCCGGGGGTACGTCGGCATCGGGCGGGAGCCGGATCGGGATCTCGTCGATCTGCCGGAACGCCGCGCGCAGATCGTCGGTATCGATGGCCCGACGCCCCGTGAGCATCTCGTGAAACACGAGGCCGGTACTGTACAAATCGCTGGATGGACCCAACGAGTCGCCGCGAATTTGTTCCGGCGACATGTAGCCGGGCGAGCCGACGACGCGACCCTGTCCGGTCAGCGACATCGACATCGAATCCGGGGCGTCGGACTCTTGTTCGAACGCCTTGGCGATTCCGAAGTCGAGCAGCTTGACCTGATCGGGGCGGCCGGGCAGCGAGAAGACCATCACGTTGGCGGGCTTGATGTCGCGATGCAGGATCCCGCGGTCGTGGGCCTCCTGCAGCGAGTACAACACGCCAAGAATCATCTGCGCGGCGCGGGTCGGCGGCAGCGCGCCTTTGTCGTTGAGGTAGTCGAGCAGGTTCGTACCGTCGACGAACTCCGTGACCATGTAGAGCGCGCCGCTGTCGGTGCGGCCGTAGTCGTAGACGGTGATCGTATGCGGATCGCGGAGTTGCGAGACGAGTTTCGCCTCGCGCTCAAAGCGGCGCCCGGCCTCCTCGATCTTCTGCGCGGACCGATCGGCAGTCCGCAGGACCTTGATCGCGACGTTGCGCTCGAGATCCGTTTGCATGGCGCGGTAGACGCGAGCGTATCCACCCTGGCCAATGACCTGGTCGAGCCGGTAGCGTTCTTGAAACGTGTCGCCCACTCGCGGAAAGCTATTTCTAGTATTCACGTCCGCGACGATAGCCGTTAGGGCTTGGTTGGCACAAGAGATCGAGGAACATGCCCGCTGAAATCCATGTCGTCGGAGCGGCGATCGCTCGCGAGAATCTGGTGATGGTCGCCCAGCGCGGCACAGCTATGTCGCTCGCCGGCCAATGGGAGTTTCCCGGCGGCAAGGTCGAGGACGGCGAGGAGCCGCGAACCGCGTTAGCGCGCGAGTTAGTCGAGGAACTGGGGATCGAGGTCGAGGTGCGCGATCGGATCGGTCGCAGCACCTTCACGACACGGGAGCAAACCATCGTGCTCGACGTCTACTGGTGTGCGATCGTGGCCGGCGAGCCCGAACCGCGAGAACACAGCGCCGTGCGGTGGCTGACGCGCCCCGAGCTCGTGGATCTCGACTGGGCAGCGGCCGACATCCCGATTGTGGCGATGATCTGCGAGGACTAGCCGGCAGGGCTAGTGCACTAGTGCCGAGTGCTGGTCCGGATCCGGATGCGCAGCTCACGCGCCTTCCAGAGTTCGCCGAGCGTCTCCCAGTGGTGCACGGCGACGCTGTACGCCTGACGGCTGCGCGACGGGTCGTCACGTCGCTCGCACAAGTCACCGGCGATCTCGGCGAGCCAGGCGATGTCGCGCTCCACGAGCCCCGCCTGGGCGATCTCCGCGGTGGCCTGCTCCCACTTGAGGTCGTAGGCATCCCACTCGGCGTAGGCGACGTGGCAGACGGCCTGACCGAGCACGATGATCGGGACCATGCCCTGGAATCCGACGGCGAGCAGTTCCCGCTCCAATTCGTCAAAGCGGTTCGAGGCGACCTGCCAGTTCTCGGCGGCGAGCTCCAGCATCGCGCCGTTGGTCCGTACCACCCAAACATGTCGGGACCCGGAGAGTTCATCGAGCCGTTCCGCCTCCCCGTAACAGCGCCGCGCGGAGGGGAAGTTGTTCTGAAAGCGCTCGATCTCGCCAAGCGTCATCCAGCATCCCGCCTCGGCGGCGCGGTTGCCGAGCTTGCGCCCCTCCTCGATGCCGAGCTCCGCGATCTCGCGGGCGGCGGCCATGTCGCCCTCGGACAGAAATGTGGAGGCCAGCCGGTTGAAGACGTTGGCCTCCTGCAGCGAATCGCCGGACATGCGGTGCAAATCGAGGGCGCGCTCCAGATCTTCGCGTGCGGCGACCGGGTTGCCGAGCGCCTTGAACGCCTCGGCTCGCGCCTCGTACAAGGTCGCTCGTTCGCTGGGGTCCGCGTCGGCCCCGAAGTAGCCTTCCGCGCGATTGAACGCGTCGAGCGCCTCACTGAGGTGCCCGGCGTTGGCGGCGAGCTCACCGAGACCGCGCTGGGCGAGGGCGACGGGGATGTTCCAGCGCTGCGGCGATGCGACGTTGAGGACGCGTTCGAACTCATCCTGGGCCTCGGATGGATTCCCGGCCCGCAGATGCGCCATCGCTTGAAACAACCAGTTGTCGACCCGGCGGCGGTCGAAGCCGTTGACGCCCATCGTGTCGAGGGCGTGCTGCCGCTGGCCCAGCGTCGCCTGCGCTTCGACGAGCTCGCCGGCGATGAGCTGCTTTCGGGCCACCTTCTCCAACGGATCGAGCGCCTCGGGCCACGCCTCGGCGCGCATGTAGTGATCGGCGACACGCGCGACGACCCGCATGGGATCGCGGCCGTAGATCGCATGCAGGACGTCCGCGCACATGCGGTGGTGGCCGAGCGCGGTGCCGCGCCGGGCGGACTCGGCGCGGATGCTCTCCGAGAGCAGCTTATGCACGAACGAGAAACCACCATCGAACCGCAAGGCGAGGCCCTGATCGACGAGCTCGTCGACAAGCCGCTCGTGGGGGTCGACCTCGGACATGATGCAGGTCGCCTGCCACTCGATCTCGGCGACGTCATCACCGAGCGTCGCCGCAAGCTCGAGGGCGATGCGCTGCGAATCCCCGCCAGAGCGGGCGACGAGGTCGTCCACCCGGCGCGTCCAGAGCCCGTGGATTTCGCGCGGGACGTTGGCGTCGCCGCGGACGCGAAACCCCTGATGGGTGGGGACGAGTGCGCCCTGCTCGACCCAGTGACCGACGAGTTGGACCGCGAACAGCGGGTTGCCGCCGGTGGCCTCCACGACCCGTTCTGTCGCGCTCTCATCGAGTCCAACGAGCTTTTGGACGAGCTCGAACTGATGCTGCGGCTCCAGAAAATCCAGTCGCAGTCGGCGCGTGCTCGGCTGACGCGCGAGCACGTCGAGCATCGCCCGGGCGCCTTCGGCGGCTGGCGCGTCGGCCTGCACGGTGAGCAGAACGAGAATCGGAAGTTCGGGTACGCGATGAAGCAGCTCCACGAGTTCGAGGGCCTCTTCGGCCCACTGCGCATCGTCGATCCACAGGATGACGGGCCGCTGCGCCGCGACCCGCTCCAGCACACGCTGCACGCAGGCGAGTCGCTCGGCCGACGACGAAAACGTGACGTCCTGGCCGGGGGTCCGATCGGCGTGAGGCGCAGCGATCGTGGCGAGCGCGCGGGACTCCTGGTCGAGAAAGTCGAGCGTCGCCCGCTCGTCGTCCCCCCACAGCCGTTGCAGGTAGTCCTGGACCCTCACGCGCACGGGCTCGAACGCCTCGGTTCGCCACGTCACGAAGAAGCGCTCCAACATGTGGCCGATGCCGTGCTTGTTGGTCTTGACGCTGCCGTGGGCGGCGCGCAGGACGGTGGCGGCACCGACCTCTTCG
>JBFIHF010000047.1:0-26922 GCA_041601915.1 Bradymonadaceae bacterium | reverse complement strand
GACGAGCTGGATCCCAAGGATCGCGACCAAACACACGCCGATCCGGATCGCGAACTCGTTGACCCCGAACACCTCCAGCCCCATCGCCATCATCCACATCAGCAGGATCGGCTTGGAGTAGAAGTACGTGCCCTCCTGGCTGCCGCCGGCGTCCTGCCAATGCGCGCCCCACCACGTGCTGATCCAGTCGCGACGTTCCGTGATCTGGCGTCCGACCTCGCCGTAGTGTGTCTCCCACGGATCCCACAGGCCAAAACTGCCCAGGAACGGCAGCAGCACCAACAGGCTCAACGCGAGCAGAATCGCGCGGTCGATCCAGAGCTGACGAGTGTCGCCCTGCCACGCGCGCAGCGCCGAAAGCGCCAGCGGTGAAAGCTCTGGTTTAAGTTTTGGGGAAGAGTCGTCGGCAGACATGTGGTTACCGCCTCACAAGTCGCGGGAGACTACGAAGGTGCGGATCCCGTGTCAACGAACGTCAGGTCCACGGTTGGCGAGCCTCGATGCGGCTTGACGGTGGATCGGATGCAGAACTATAAGAAAGCACCCGATCGGAGATCGCGCGTGTCAGACCCCATCGAACTTCTAGAACGGCGGGTACAATCCGTAGTCGCCCAGAAGGACAGCACGTTCGGGCTCCATTTCTTCTGCCAGATCGGCGGACGATATGATGAGCGCGGCATCATTACGCTCCAGGTTTCCGGATCGGGGTGGGCGCTGTTGTCCTGGCGGCAGTCCGACGAAACCGACATGTTCAGTTTTCAGCTCGGCCTCGACGAGATGAAGCGGCTGTACGAGGTGTGCCTCGAGCACCCCTTCTGGCGCGCGACGGTCAAGCGACGGACCCGCAAGTCCCACGAGATCAATTATCACTTCCGCGTCTCCGATCAGGCGGCGGGGACGTGTAACGGAATCCAATTCTGGTCCGATGACATGGAAGAGTTTCCCGTCTTGAGTGCGCTGGTCGTCCGAATGTTGCGACTCATCGAGTTGCTCTCCGACGACGAGATCCCCACGGAACAGTTTACGCCGTGAACCGCGTGAGCCTTGTGGCTCTCGGCGTCGGCACTCTGCTTGGTCTCGGCGCGATGTGCGGTTGCGAGTCCGACGCACCGACACTGCCCGTGACCGAGTCGCCCACCCCGAAACCACCGCCGGGGACCACGCGAGAGCGCACCGCTGATGAGATCGGAAAGATCCGCGCCTCGGCCCGTGCCGCAGCTCCGGACCTCGGAGCCGCAGGCGACGCCAGTCAGAACGCGGGTGTGAAGGAGTAGGTCTTGTTCACCCGCAGCGCGCCGCCGTCGGGCTCCGGGAACTTCATCGTCATCGCCTGGCGCTCCATGCAGGTGCTGACGTGCTCGTCGCGCAGCGAAATCCCGCGCGCATTCGCGTTCCGAACCTCACCCGAGGATCGAATCAACAGCTCGAGGCGGACCTTGCCCATCAACCCCGGGCTCCGCTTCAGCGACCGCTCGTAGCAGGTTTTCATCGCCTCGGCGTGGATGTCGAAGACCTTGTTCAGCTCCGCCTTCTGCAGCTTGCCCGTCTCGGGCTCGTCCTTGAGGCGCGGCGTCGGCTTCTTGGGCTTCTTGGCCGCGGTGGCCGCCTCGATCTCACCGGACAGCGCTCGAGCCGAATCACCGACGCGAACGCCGATGCGCTCCGAGGCGGCTTCCGCGAGCTCGATCGCCACCGCCGAGTTGTCGACATCAGGTTCGGCGGCCGCTCCGGTATCGGGCGTCGATGGTGCCACGGCCACGTCTGGAGCCGCGGGCGCCTTGCAAGCCTTGCAACCCTCACAGGCGACCGTCAGGGTGACGAAGAGCGCCGCGACCATGCGTGCGTACGAGTGGATGCGTCGTGTATTGCCCAAATCCCAAACCATCATTGAATTACCATCGGTGAAACCGAGCCGTGGTATTGTTCCACACTTTCACCCATCGGCCAATCACCCCCGACCTCGGCAGCCTGTGATCACGGTACACATCGAAAGTCTCGCCAACGGCGGCGACGGCGTCAGCCACCTCGACGACGGGCGCGTGGTGTTTGTGCCGCGCGCCTTCATCGGCGACCACGTCGAGATCGAGATCGTCCGCTCCCAGAAGCGATGGGCGCGTGCCCGACTCATTTCCGTGCTCGTGCCCTCCGAGGATCGGATCGAGCCCGGATGCCAACATTTCGATCGTTGTGGGGGCTGCGCGTTTCAGCACGTCGCCTATGAGGCGGAGTTCCCCCGGAAGGCCGCGGCCGCCGTGGAGGCGTTCGCTCGGATCTCCCGCCACGAGACGCCACCCGGCGAACGAATCGCGGCCACGTCCTCGTCCGGATATCGAATCCGCACCCGGCTGCACGCCGCCCGCGGGCGGCTGGGCTATGTCGCACCAGGGACCCACGACATCTTCGACGTCGAGGCGTGTCCGGTCCTCGACCCACGCCTCAATCGACGGCTCCCCGCGCTGCGCGACGCGGTGCGCGGCCAAACGGGCGAGGTCGCCATCGAGACCGCCGGCGCCGGCGAGGTCGTCGTGGTGCTGAACGGAGCGTTCGATGATGGCTGCGCCCATCGCGTGCTCGCGATCGAGGGCGTCCGGGGTGTCCGGATCGCGCCGGACCACACGATCGTGGGCACCCCCACGGTCGCCGCCAGCGAGGCGATCGGCGTGGACTGCACGGTCCCGTTTTCGGCCGGAAGATTCCGACAGTCCAACGCGTCGATGACGCCGCAGCTTCGGGATCTCGTCCAGCGCCGCCTCGCGGGGGGATCGGCCCTCGTCGAGTACTTCGCAGGATCGGGCAGCTTCACGTTCGCCCTCGGCGCGCAGTACGACCAGATTCAGGCGTTCGAACTCGATCCCGCGGCGGTGGCGCTCGGCAATCAGATCGCGGCGGCGATCGGCCAGAAACACGTGCACTTCGCCGAGGCCGATCTCACGCGAGACCCACCACCGATCGCCGCCGGACACGACGTGCTCCTCGATCCACCTCGCACCGGGGCCCTCGAGCTCGTTCGTTGGATCGCGACGTCGGAGGCCCGACGCGTCGTGTACGTCTCGTGCGATGTGGGCACATTGGCCCGCGACGCGCGGGTCTTGCTCGACGCCGGATTCGCCGTCGACACCTTCGACTTGGTCGACATGTTCCCGCGCACCGCACACATCGAGGCGGTCGCCACGTTCTCCCGGGCCTAGGCCTCTCCGCCGTTCCGCTGGTCCGCGGGTCCGCTGGTCTGCTGGTCCCCGATCAAACTCAAACTGGGCCCGTGCTCAAACCGTAGAGCCTCCGCCCGAAGCGCCGTGCGCCCTCGCTTGCCCGCGGAGCCGGGCTGCTCGATGTTTTGTGTGGCAGCTCTGTGGCCGGAGCGCGGGTCCAGTTTGAGTTTGACCAGCGGACCAGCAGACCAGCAGACCAGCAGAGCAGCAGATGTTCGGGACCTAGAACACCCAAACAAACCCGGCCGTGCGGCCGTCGGTGTAGGGCAGCACGTGACTGCTGGGCTCGGACTCGGGGTCACTATCATCGTCCGGTCGATTGGCCGCCGAGCCGACGAGGTACAGCGCCAAACCGGTCCCCAGCGCCGCCGTGCCGACGACCGTGGACACGATCCCCCAGTTCTGCAGCGCGACGGCCCGCTTCGTCGCATCGGGCCGCTCCGAAACCGGCAGTTCGTCGACCGCACCGCGCTGGTTGCGGCCCACGAAGTAGAGCGCCGGCCCCGCAATGAGAAATGGCACCGACGCCCCCATCGCGATGATCCCGGACCGCCGCAGCCGCTGGCCCGATACCGCAAACGCGGCGCCGTCCTCGACCAGCTCCGCGCGCACGATGCGATGTTGCTTGGTGCCGACGTCGACCTGCGCGGTGTGGGTCACGTAGCCTTCGCGCTGAATGACGAAGCTATGCTTTCCCGCACGCATATCGAGATCCAACGGCGCGTCGCCCAGCTCTTCCCAGTGATTGCCGTCGATGATCACGAACACTGTGGCGCCTGGCGGCGACGACTCGATCCGGACCCGCGAGGACGACTTGAGTGCCGTCTCGACGGCTTCGAGGCGTGCCTCGATCTTGGCCCGCCCCTCGCTGTCCTCGATCTTTCCGCGCAGGTAATCGCGGTAGTAGCGACGGGCGATCGCCGGGTAGCCGAGCTCCTGAAACGTCCGGCCCAGCGCCGCATTCAGCAGGTTGGCGTCCGACAACGTCCGCGCGCGTCGATAGTGGCGCAGCGCGACCGTGTACTGGCCGGCCTCGAAGCAGTCGACGCCACGCATGGCCAGTCGCTGCGCGTCCTGACGCTCTTCAGCGGGCACGTACTCGCTGCACTCGTTAGCCGGAACCTGCGCGAAGACGCGCATCGGGACGAGGAAAACGAGCCAGACCAGACAGATGTTGGGCACACGGAACAAGCTGGTGACAGCCTCCGTCACGGACTGCGCTACGATACGCCCTCGCTGGGCCGACGACAACAGCGCCGGTCCGTTCACGGCGCGAAATCGGCGCCCATTCCACGTTTCGAGGGCGTGGTCGGCCACTCGTTGCCACTGTGACTCGCTTCGCCTATCATCGGCGTTGAGTCTGTTCTCAGCGATTGACGCGGAATCTGAGTGCCCGGAACAGCGGAAACACACGGAGCGGGGGAGTGGATTTGTTGGAAGTGCGGCAAACACTTCCGCACCAACGAATCGGTGTGTCCGGACGACGGCTCGCGGCTCATCGCGGTGTCGGCCGGCGACCTCGCCGATCCGCTGGTCGGCACGCTGTTCGACGGCCGCTTCCGCGTCTACAAGAAGCTGGGCGAAGGCGGGATGGGCAACGTGTACAGCGCCCGCCAGATCGATTTCGAACGTGATGTCGCGCTCAAGATCCTCAAGGCCGACTTCCTGCGCGACGAGAACATCCGCACACGGTTCATGTACGAAGCGCGGACGATCTCGAAGCTGCGTCATCCGAACGCACTCCGATTGTTCGACTTCGGTCAGGCACCGGACGGCTCGTTCTACATGGTCATGGAGCTGCTCGAGGGGGAAAGCCTCGCCGATCGGCTCGCGTACGCGTTCGTGAGTTTTCGCGACGTGTTCAACATCGTGCCGCCGGTCTGTGGGGTGCTGTTCGAAGCGCACGAGAATCACGTCATCCACCGGGATCTCAAGCCCGAGAACATCTACCTCGTCAACGTGAACCAACGCGAGGAGTTCACAAAGCTGCTCGACTTCGGCATCGCCAAGCACCTCCAAGACCGCACGATGACGAGCGCCGGTACGCTGTGGGGCACGCCCGCCTACATGAGCCCGGAGCAGGCGAAGGGCGAAACGGTTGGTGCGCCGGCGGACATCTACGCGATCGGAATCATCCTGTTTGAGCTGATCTCTGGGAACTTGCCGTTTGCGTCGGAGACCCAGATGGGCCTCGCGATGAAGCACATCAACGTCAACGCACGCTCGTTGCGGTCGATCCCAGGGCTCGCCGAAGTGGTCCCCGACGAGCTCGACGACCTCGTGATGGAGTGCCTGGCCAAGGACCCCGCCGCGCGACCGCTGCACTGCGAGGTCGTCGCGGAGCGACTCAACGCGATCAAGCTCAAGTACTTCGATGAGACGCGCCTCGCGATCGTGCCGGCCGAAGAGGTCGACGCGATCGCGCTGCAGGACTGGATCGCGGCGGAGCCCGATGTCTCGGATGAAGCGCCGATCCCGGGATTTTCGCGCGGTACCAGCTCGATGACGCCGCTGCCCACGGCCAGCGACTTCGAGGCCGCGCGGGCGGGCCTGCGGACCACCGGCACGTTCACCGACGATGAGCTTCAGGCGATCGGGGTCGAGAAACGCAATCGCGGGATCGGCTTCGGCCTCGTGGCGCTCGGCATGCTCGTGATCGGCCTCGTGGTGGGTTTCGCGGTCCTCGGGCGCGGTGGCGATGAGGCGGTGGTCCCTGAAGCGTCCGCGAGCACGGCCGAAGTGCGCGAGTCGGCGGCCGGCAGCGCCGGCGCGTCGGCGAGCAGCGCCGCCAACGTCGTCATGCTCGCGCGCAAGATCTCCGAGGCGATCGATCGGGAGGACTCCCTCGCCGCAGACATCGCCGCCGAGGTCGTGCGAGAGCCGACGAAGGCGCAGGCGATCAAGCCGAAGAAGAGCGGGCTGGAAGCGGTCAAGCCGGCCATCGAGCGCACCTTCTAATCAACCATCCGGCCCGCCGTAGCCGCCGCCACCGGGGGTCTCCACCACGACCCGGTCGCCGGCGATCACGTCGAACGTGACCTTGGCGTCGAGTTCGATCTCGGCGCCTCCGCGCAGCAGGACGTTTCGGCCGCATGCACCGCTCCCGCCGCCCTGCAGTCCCCATGGCGCGTGTCGACGGCGCTCCGTCATCAGCGTCACCGTCGCTGGCGAATCGAACGCGTACTCGCGAACGATGCCATCTCCGCCCGCGAAGTTCCCGACGCCGCCGGAGCCGCGCCGCACCTGATACCGCGTCACGCGAAACGGATACGCGTGCTCCAGCGCTTCAATCGGCGTGTTCAGGGTGTTCGTCATGTGGGTGTGGACGGCGCTCTCCCCCACCCAACCGGGCCCCGCTCCAGCCCCTCCGGCGAGCGTCTCGTAGTACGCGTAGGCCCGGCCGCTGCGGGAGTCGATGCCGCCGACCAACACATTGTTCATCGAGCCGCACGACGCGGCCCCGATTCGATCCGGGACCGCGTGGGCGAGGGCTCCGAACACGACGTCGGCAACGCGCTGACTGGTCTCGGTGTTGCCGACCGCGACCGCCGCGGGTGCGCGTGCATCGAGCAGCGTCCCGGGCTCCGTCAACACCTCGATACATCGCATGTAGCCGGCATTCGACGGTAGCTCGGACGGCGCGAGGCATCGAAACGCGTAGTACACGGCAGAGACCGTTACGGCACGCGGGACATTGATGGGACCGGCCGTCTGCGCTGCGGACCCCGCGAAGTCGACCGTCGCAGAACCGTCGCGCAACGTCAGGCGGCAACGGATCGGGAGGTCGACGGTACCCAGACCATCGTCATCCATCACATCGGCGAACTCCCAACTACCGGCCGGCAACTCGGCGAGGACGTCCCGCATGAACTGCTCGCTGTAGTCCTGCAGCGCCGCCGCAGCGGCGAGAAAGTTTGGACGCTCGAGCCACTCCGTCAGCCGCAGTGCGCCTCGACGGTTCGCCGCTAGCTGGGCCCGCAGGTCGCCCCGACGCTCGACGGGCGTCCGACTCGCCTGACAGATCGCCTCCTCCACATCGGGCCCCCACACCGTGGGGCCGAGGCGGATACCCTCCTCATCGATCGATCGGCTCAGCGGCAGGCTCCCCGGCGTGATGCCCCCCACATCGGCGTGGTGGGCGCGATTGGCGACATAGAACCGAATCACGCCGTCCCGGTCACACACCGGGCTGACCAACGTGATGTCCGGCAGATGGGTCCCGCCGGCGAACGGGTCATTGAGGATCACGTGGTGATCGGCGGGCCAGGCCGCGCCCATGAACTCGAGCGCTGCGGCCACGCTCATCGGCGTCGAGCCCAGATGAACCGGGATGTGGGCGGCCTGCTCCACCATCTCGCCCGACGCGTCAAAGATTGCGCACGAGTAGTCGCGGCGCTCCTTGATGTTGGGCGAGAACGCGGCACGCATCAGCGTCGCCCCCATCTCCTCGGCGATCGACGCGTAGACCTGCCGAAAGATCTCCAGATCGATCGCGTTCACGCGTGGCTCCTCAGCACGAGATGGCCGCGCCGCACGGCGGCGGTCCACCCGCGGGGCACGACCGTCGTCCCGCTGTACTCCGTAATCACCGCCGGTCCCGCGAGCGACTCGGTGATCGATTCGCGAGCCACGAGCTGCGTGGGCTCCGGGTCGCGCCCCAGATCGATCGACGACACGCGGGCCGGTGCGACGTGGTTTGCGGGCGACACCAGTTCTGGCGCCCCCGTCTCGTCGCTGTGGACCTGCGTCGCCGTCAGGCGGACGGCCACCAGCTCCACCGGATCGTTGGGCGACGAGTACCCGTAGTGGCCGAGGTGCTGGGCGGCGAACGCAGGAAGCACCTCGGACAGGTCGTCGCCGACCTCCACCGTGATCTCGAAGCTCTGGCCGACATAGCGCAGGTCGACCGAGACACCGTCAAGATGGGGCCCGAAGTCGGCCGCCGCGTGGGTCCGCATCTGCCGGATGACGCGCGCCAGCGCTGTGACATCGAAGCGCTCCAACACGGTTCGCGCGTAGCGGCGCGTCCGCGCGGCGTGCAGCATTCCCCATGCCGAAAGCAATCCGGGCTCCCGCGGAACCACGACGGTGTCGATCCCGAGTCGCACCGCCAGTCGACATGCGTGCAGCCCGCCGGCACCGCCAAAGCTGATCAGTGCGTAGTCCCGCGGATCCCGGGCGCGACGGCTCGAGATCACCTGGACTGCCCGGGCCATCGTGGCGTCGGCGACGTCGAGGATCCCGCGTGCGACCTCGGCGCGCCCCAGCCCCAGCCGGCGCGCGAGCACATCGACCGCCGCTGTGGCCGCCGCGACGTCCAACGTGAGTTCACCTCCCAGAAACGCCTCGGGGCGCAGGGAGCCGAGCACCACGTGGGCATCGGTGACGGTCGCTTCGGTCCCCCCGCGGCCGTACGCAGCCGGGCCCGGCACCGCGCCCGCGCTGCGCGGTCCGACGCGCAAGGCCCCGCCTCGGTCCACGTACGCCAGCGAGCCCCCGCCAGCGCCGACGGTCAGGATGTCCATCGTCGGCATCCGCAGCGGCACCCCGGCGATTTCTGCTTCGTAGGAAACGGTCGGCGACCCGTCGCAGAGGCTCACGTCGGTCGACGTGCCGCCCATGTCGAAGCTGATCATGTGCTCGATCCCCAGCTCCGCCGCCGCCGCCGCCGCGCCGAGGACCCCGCCAGCCGGTCCGGAGAACACGGTCTCGACGCCGCGCTGTCCTGCGTCATGCAGCGAGATGCGATCCCCCGATGAGACGAGGACCTCCACGTCGGCCCGCGGTAATCGCTCGCCGATCCGCTCGATGTAGCGCGCCATCGTCGGGCCCACGTACGCGTTGACGACCGTTGTGCTCGCGCGCTCCAGTTCGCGAAACTCCGGGCTGAGCTCGCTCGACACGCTCACGTGTAGACCGGGAAACGCCGCGCGCAGGGCCGTCGCCAATGTGACTTCGTGCACGTCGCTCGCGTACGAGTGCAGCAGGCAAATCGCGACCGACTCCGGTGCGATCTCGCGCACTGCTTCGACACATCGCGCGACGGACGCCGCATCGAGCGGTTCCAGCACGCTGCCATCGTGAGCCACGCGCTCGTCGACCCCCAACGTCGAGGTCGACAGCGGTGCGGGGCGGGAGACGGCCAGTGCGTAGAGGTCGGGACGCTGCTGCCGCCGCAGGACGAGTAGGTCCTCGAACCCGCGGGTCGTCACGAACAGCACTGCGCAGCCGCGACGCTCGAGCAGCGCGTTGGTCGCGACGGTGGTGCCGTGAACGACGGACGCGGAATCGGTGGAACCCAACGCTGCGACCCCTTGCGCGATGGCGCGCGAGGGGTCGTCGGGTGTGGAGAGGAGCTTGTGGACGAACAGGGTGCCGGCCCCGTCGCGGGCGACGACGTCCGTAAACGTGCCGCCCGTGTCGACGCCGAAGCGCAGGGTCATGGGAAGACGCCGCGCTCCACGTAACAGCTGTTGATCCGTTGGACGGCGCACGCGTAGGCGCCCGTGCGGTTGTCGCACTTGTGCTCGCGCGCGAACGCCCGCATTTCGTGGTAGGCGCGCTTCATCATGAAGTGCAGCCGATCGTCGATCTCGGCGAGCTGCCAGGACTCGGAGCGCTTGTTCTGAATCCACTCGAAGTACGAGACCACGACACCGCCGGCGTTCGCCATGAGGTCCGGGATCACGTCGATTCCCTTCTCGGCGAGCACGCGCTCGCCCTCCAGCGTCGTTGGGCCGTTGGCGCCCTCGACCACGAGCTTGCAGTCGAGTTTCTCAGCGACCTCTTTGGTGATTTGAAGCTCGAGCGCCGCGGGAATGCAGATGTCGCATTTCGCCGCCCAGAACTCGTCGTCCGTCACGGCTTCTGCGCCCGGATACCCCGCCACGCCGCCATGCTCCTGGACCCAGTCCGCGAGCTTGCGGGTGTAGATCCCTTCGGCGTTGTAGATCCCACCGGTGTGGTCTTGTACGGCGACCAAGATCGACCCGAGTTTCGTCAAGATCGACGAGGTGTGGCTGCCGACATTGCCGAAGCCCTGCACCTTGTAGGTCGCCCCGTCCAGACGGAACCCCGTCTCGTCGGCCCACTCCTGGATCGCGTAGACCACGCCCTGCCCGGTCGCCTTCTCGCGGCCACGGCTGCCCCCGGACGTGAGCGACTTGCCGGTCACGATGCGCCGCTGAGCGTTCTTGTCACTCAGGTTGTGCATGTTCATGTAGGTATCCATCATCCAGACCATGATCTGGGCGTTCGTCCCCACATCTGGCGCCGGGATGTCGTACTCGGGCCCGATGTTGTTCCCGAGGTCGTGCGTGAACCGTCGCGTGACCCGCTCGAGCTCGCCCTTGGTGTGCTCGCGCGGGTTGATCGTCACGCCACCCTTGGCGCCGCCAAACGGCACGTCGAGCAACGCACACTTGTAGGTCATGATCGCGGCCAGCGCTTTGACCTCATTCAGGTGCACATCGTGGTGGAAACGAATCCCACCTTTGTACGGCCCGATGATGTTGTTGTGCTGAATCCGGTAACCCGTGAACAAGCGGAAGTCGCCGTCATCCATCCGCACCGGGAAGTTGACGATCACCTCATTCTTGGGCTCGCTGAGGATCAGGCGCACATGCTTTTCGGCGTCGATGTGTGGCATCGCGCGGCCAAGCTGGGCGAGGTGAGTAGTGAAGAAATCGGCGTCCGGAGGGCTTACGGCCGCGATTTCCTGCGTGAATCCGCTCTTCGATTTTGCCATGGCAACGTTCGCGTGTTTGGGGTCGCGCAGGCATAGCAACGGTCGAGTCCCGACGTCAATCGAAGGTGATGTTACGGAGAGATCTTCACGTCGACGGCCGGTGGCGCGACGGCCTCCGGCGCCGCGGTCCCCGTCGTCGCGCCCGCGTGGGTCTCGCCGGAGGGGGCGCTCGGATCGATCGGTGCGTTGTTACTCTCCGCGATCAGCGGTGCAATCGTGACGATGCGCCAGCCGAGCCCCGGCATCTGGGACTGAAGCTCGAACTGTACGATCGCATCTTTGCCGCTCGTCGACTTGGCGTGCGCCATGACGGTCGCCTGGGTGTTCGCGTCGTTGTAGGCGACCTCGCGAATCTGCAGATCGCTCGCCGTCAGCACCTCGCCGGCATCCTTGAGGAACGCTCGCCAAGCCGCGTTATCGGCGGTGGAACGGAATTGATCACCCAAGCGATTGTACGCGGCCTCGTATTGGCTGCGTTGAATGAGGTCGTGGACCTTGAGGACCTCTTCGGCTGGCGGCTCGTAGCTGAGATTTCGCGGCCGCTCGTCGAACGTGACGTCATCGATCTCAAACGCGCGCTCGGCCCCTTCGGGCGCGGACGCGACGCGAAAGTTGAGCAGCAGCATCGTCGAATCCTGGGGACCCGCGAACTGAAAGCTCATGAGCCAGCTGCCTTTCGCCAACTGCTCCATCGACGGCTTGTCGCCGCCGCTTTGCTGCAGGTCCATGCCCTGCAGTCGCGGCTTGCTCGCCTTCATCTGCTCGCGGTGCGCCTCCACGGCGCCCGTGAACGCGTCTTTGGACATCGCGGATTGGAACGCGGACGATGTGCGCGCATACGCCTCGTCGTGCTTGCCTTCGGCGAGCTCGGTGGCGAACTCGCCGGCGAACTGCTGGGCACCGACCGAGCTGTCCGCGATCTTCTTGACGTCGTTGCAGCAGGTCACGGCCTTGAACGCGCCCGCCGACAGCATCAAGCCGAGTAGGATCAGCACGAGGCCACAGCCGATCCCGAGACCCACGAACACTTTCTTCGTCGTCGACGAACCGCCACCATTGACCATGTCACTGGGAGGCTGAAACGCAACGCGGGGAGCCTGATTGAACGGGTTCATCTGCACTCCTACGGTTTCGCGAAGACGCGAACCTGTGGACCGGGGGTCAGCGCAACGACCCGTGGCTTTGTCGAACGACGCACGAGCCCATCGACAACATAGTCGTTGTTCGTGTCGATGTGAACCCGGCGAAACGCGAGGGCCCGGCCGCCCGAGACGCGCTCGACGACCCGCCCGACGCGGGTCGCGCCACGCACGAGGTCCAGCGGTGAGTCGCCGAACCGCAGCGTGGCCCCGGCGCCCATCTGGACGCCCGACCACGAGCGCTCCACCGACGACGCGAGCAGGTACCCGAATCGCGACGCGACCGGCTGCCAGTCCACAAACACGTCCGCATCGACCATGTCCACGCCGCGCATCGCCTGTTTCAGCGCGTCGCGTCGGCGCATGCCGCGGTCGGCGCCCACGAGATCAACGATGCCGCCCAGGCCCAGTCCAAACGCGAGCTCGCAGCCTGTCTGCATCGAGTCGACGACTCGTAGCGTCGAGATGAGCCTCGGCTTGAGCCGTCCCGTCTCGATGTCGCCCACGGCACGAGAGAGGTTGCGCTTCGAGGCGGCGGCGGCGTTCAGCGAATCCGCGACCGTGTGCAGCGCCCCCGCCGCGAGCGGGTAAAACGTCAGCGGCTCCGAGCGCCCGTGCACGTCGTACGTGAACGCGGTCGCGAGTGCCGCCAGCGTCGCGTCATCGCCGACGACGACGACCGCATGGACCCCGTCCGCCAACGCCTCTGCGACCCAAGCCGCGCAGCGCCCACGATCCGTGATGTCCAGTCGGGGCGCGGCGAGGTCGTCGAACCGAGCGTCCACGACCACCTTCACGCTCACGACGCCTTCTCCGGCCGGTAGGCGCGCAGGTCCAGCGTGAACGACGTGCCGTGGTCGGGCTCGCTCTCGACCTCGATCTTGCCCTTCAGCTTCCGCACGAGGTGCTTCACGATCGCCAGGCCGAGGCCGGTCCCCCCAATGTCGCGACTGCGACCCACGTCGACACGGTAGAAACGTTCGAAGATCCGCGGGAGGTGTTCGGCGCCGATCCCCGGACCGGTGTCCGTGATCGTCAACCGGAGCCGCTTCGCCCCCTTGCGATGGGCGGTGACCGTTACCGAACCGCCCGACGGGGTGTACTTGATGCCGTTCTCGATCAGATTCTGCAGAATCTGTGTGAGGGCGCCTTCTTCGGCGTACGCCCGCGGCAGATCCTCTTCGACGTCCATGATCAGCTCGACTCCGCGCTCCCGCGCAAACGGGTCACACTGGTCGACGATCCCGGCAAACACGGCCGACAGACTCACGTCGTGCAACGAGATCTCTTCGCCGGCTGCCTCGAGGCGCGACAGCACCAACAGATCCTCAACCAACGTGCCCATCCGATCGGCGTTTCGCTCGATCGTGGGCAAGAACTCCCGCAGCTCGGGGTCCAGCTCGAGGTTGGCCAGCGAGAGCGTCTCCGCCGCGGAGCGGATCGTCGCGATCGGTGTCCGGAGCTCGTGGCTCACGTTCGCGACGAAGTCGCGACGGACGCGTTCCAATCGACGGAGCTGAGTGAGATCATGCATGACGATCACGACGCCCGTGGCGTTCTCTCCCGACATGATCGGATAGGCGGTCACGGCGACGTGGAGGACCTCACCTTTGCTCATGAAGTCGATGTCGAGCGCCGAGGGCTCGTGGGCCCAGAGCACCTCGGAGACGACCGCCTGGAGCCGTGGGACGTCGCACACCGCCGACAGGCGGCCTCCGACGTAGTTCTTCGACAAGTGGAGCAGCTTTTCGGCGACCGTGTTCGCCACCAGCACGCGCTCGGCGTCATCGAGCATCAGGACGGCCTCTTCCATCCCTTCGAGCAGCGCGCGCAGGCGACCGCGCTCTTGCTGCAGACGCACCATCGAGGCGCGCATCTCGTGGATCCGGTCGCCCACTTCGTCGACGAGCAACGAGATCTCATCGGGGACGCGGTTCAGCAGCCGCTCGCCAGCTACGGAGCCCAACAACACCCGCCGCGTCGCATCCATCCGCCGGCGCATGTAGATGCTCGCGGCGATCGTGTGCAGCACGATGGTCGCGAGCGCGCCGACCGTTGCAAGACCCAACGCGCGCGCCATCGCCCGCTCCGGGTCCTCCACTTCGAGGGACCACGCGAGCATCCAAAACGGGATCTCCACCGCGATGAGCAGCAGCAGGAACGTGATCGCGCCGCGCCAGTGCAGGCGCTGATGCCATTGAATCTCAGTCACGGTGACTCGGCGAAGCGGTAGCCGACCCCACGTACGGTCTCAATGTAAGATCCGTAGGGCTCCAGCTTTTCACGCAGGCGTTTGACGTGCGTGTCCACGGTGCGGGGGGTCACGTTGATCTCGGTACCCCAGACGTCGCTCAACAGCGTGTCTCGCGTCTGCACACGCCCGCGGCGCGACAGAAACGTCTCCAGCAGCCGGAACTCGGTCGCCGTCAGCGAGGTATCGCTGCCGTCCACACGCACCCGGTGCCGCCCACGATCGAGTTCAATCCCTGCGAACCACAACGTATCCCCGTCCCCGCCCCGCACGTCCGGGGCGTCAACCTTGTCTATACGCTTGAGAATCGCACGAACTCGCAACATTAGCTCCCGCACACTGAACGGTTTGACGACATAATCGTCGACGCCGAGCTCAAAGCCAACCACGCGGTCGATCTCTTCGCTGCGCGCCGTGACCATGATGATCGGGATGTGCCTCGTCTGCGGTGCGGATTTCAGCTGGGCACACACCTGGGTCCCCGGGATGTCCGGTAGCATCACGTCCAACAGCACGAGGTCGGGGCGTGTCGCGGCCGCGAGATCGAGCGCTTCCTGGCCCGTCGCGGCCAACACGGTGTGGTAGCCGTGGGACCTCAGATTGAAGTCGATCACGTTTCGGAGGTCGTCCTCGTCGTCAACGACGAGTATGGTCGCGGCGCCAGTGTTCACGCGACCTGTCATCGATCATCTGGGCGACAAAGGCAAGGATCGTGCGTGGCGCCGACGGATCAGTGGCGCAGCGAGGCCGCGACGACATCGAGGAACGCCGCCTCGGGCAGCTCACTCGTGATCGTGTACGTGACGCCGCTGTCTTGCAGCACCGCGACCTCGTAGCCCTTGTTGTTCAGAACCGCGACATCACGGCCTTCGACTTGCCGGATCTTGTCGCTGGGGATCGTGAGCCCTTCGCCGTTGAACACGAGCACGCTCAGTCGCGCACCGTCGACCTCGTACAGCAGATATGCCGCGCGACGGTCTTGAACGTGGGCGATGCGGCCGCCCAGCAGGTTCACTTCGCGGTTCGCGAAGTGCGGCAATCGCACCGGGAAATCGACCTTGTCGCGAAACCACTGCGTGACACGTGCGGCGTCCGGACCGGTGACTTCGATGGGGTAGTTGCCGACGTGCCAGTCCACCGTCTGTTCCACGACCGGAAGCTGGCCCGATTTGGCCGGCGCGACGGTGAATGAGGGCAAGGCAAAGGCGAGCAACACGACCGCGGCGAGCGGCCCAAAGATGTACGCGCTTCGCAGCGCCGCGGAGCGCCGCACCGGCGGACGGTCCTCGCGACCCGCGACCGGAAGCATCACGACGTCCGCGACGGGGGTCGCGACGCCTTCCGACGCGGCGGCTTGCAGCTCGATGTCGCGGAAGATCCGGTCCCGCAGCGAATCGGGGGCCTTGTCCTCCAGGCAAGCTTTGAGTTCTCGTTTGAGCTTGACCTCAAACTCCACGCGCTCTCGGCAGTCGGCGCACATGGACAGATGCACTTCCATCTCTGCGTGCTCGCGCTCATCAAACTCTTGGTCGATGTACGCGTCGATGAACCCGATGAAGTCGTCACACGTCATACGCAACTCGTGGGTGCGTTCGTCGAAATCAAATTCACTTGGCCTACCTTACGCAATGAAAGTGCGACGGGCTCGAAATTCAGCCCTGAGCCCGTCGCTTTCGGAACTCATCCAGGGACGTCGTGGTGGAGTCATCTTCCTCCTCCTCGTCGTCACTACGCTCGATGTAACCTTGCTCGATGGCATATTCTTCCAAACGAGCACGGAGCATCCGGCGTCCACGGTACAATCGAGACATCACCGTACCGATGGGGCAGTCCATGATCTCGGCGATATCCTTGTAGGCGAAGTCCTGGAGGTCGGCGAGCAGCACCACCATCCGGAAGTCCACCGGGATATCTTCGAGGGCCGACTTGACCTCGTCGCCGAAGAGTCGACCAAACATCGTCTCTTCGTTGCCGAAGAACTGATGCAAGGGGTTGTCCTCGGGCGCCACCGCGCGCTCCTGAAGGGGCCGGTAGTCCTCATCGACGAGGAACTCCTGCCGCTTCTGCGCCCGACGGTACCGGTTGATGAACGTGTTCGTCATGATCTTGAACAACCATGCCTTACAGTTCGTGCCCCGCTCGTACTTGTCGAAGTACCGGTATGCCTTGAGCATCGCCTCCTGGACCAAGTCCTCGGCGTCGCCGGCATTCTTCGTCAGTCGTACCGCCGTGGCGTAGAGTGCATCGACATGCGGCGCCGCCTCGGTGACATAGGCACCGTGCAGTTCCTGTCGCTCCTGGGCGTCCATGTTCTCGCGAACAGCCATGACTCGTCCTTTGCTTACGGTCTAGTGAACAAGACCGTGGGGCGAAAATTTCGCATTCACGGTCTCAACCACAAACGAAACGAAGTCTATTTCATTCAGGTCTAAAAAAGGTCGCCCATCACACCATGTCCGGTGGGCGTGGCCCACTCAGAGCAGAGTGTGCGGCGCGACGTAGTCGTAGTTGAGGGCCTCGGAGACCGCGCGGTAGGTGATGTGGCCGCCGAACGTGTTCAGCCCCAGCAGCAAGCACGGATCGTCGCCGAGCGCCTTCTCGAGGCCCTTCGTCGCGATCGCGAGACCGTAGCCCAACGTGGTGTTGTTCAGCGCGAACGTCGATGTCCGCGCGACGGCGCCCGGCATGTTCGCGACGCAGTAGTGAACCACGCCGTCCACGACGTAGGTGGGCTTCTCATGCGTAGTGGGATGACAGGTCGCGATGCAGCCGCCCTGGTCCACCGAGACATCGACGACGACGCTGCCCTCTTCCATGGCCGTGATGTGTTCACGCGTCACGAGGTGCGGGGCCTTGGCGCCGGCGATGAGCACTGCGCCCACGACCAGATCGGCGGCCAGCACGTGGTCTTCGATCGTGACGGGGTTCGAGTGGATCGTCTGGATCTGCGACCCAAAGATGTCGTCGAGGTAGCGGAGCCGGTGCAGGTTCGTGTCGAGGATCGTGACCTTGGCCCCCATCCCCACCGCCATCTTCGCGGCGTTGGTGCCGACGGTACCGCCACCGAGGATCGTGACCTTCGACCGGCGCACGCCCGGCACACCGCCGAGGAGCACGCCCTTGCCACCAGCCTCACGCTCGAGGCTGCGGGCTCCCACCTGAATCGCCATCCGGCCGGCGACCTCGCTCATCGGCTCGAGCAACGGAAGTTGCCCGCCGGGGAGCTGAATGGTCTCGTAGGCGACCGCCGCGATTTCCTTTTCGATCAGGACCTTCGCGAGATCGGGGACCGCCGCGAGATGGAAGTAGGTGTAGATCACCTGACGGCGCTTCATGAGGCCGTATTCCTCGGCGAGCGGCTCCTTGACCTTCACGATCATGTCCGCCGTCGCCCAGACCTCCGCCGCCGTATCGAGAATCGTGGCTCCCGCCTCGATATACGTGCTGTCCAGAATGCCGGAGCCGAGGCCCGCGCCTTTCTGCACGAACACCTCGCCGCCGCGCATCGTGTGTGCTTTCACCGCCGCGGGAACCATCCCCACGCGGTACTCGTGATTCTTGATCTCGCTCGGAACACCAATTTTCACCGCAAATCTCCGCTCGTCGGGGAGCGCGGACTATAGCCCACGTAGTGCGGCGCAGGTCAATAGTTGGCGGCCCGTTTTACGGGATCGAATGGGTGATGTCGCGCACCGCTCGGCGCGGGGTCTCAGGCTGTGGTTCGGCGTAGCCGACCCACACGAACCCGATAATCTCTTCTCGGGCCGGATCCACGCCGGCGATCGCGTAGGTCAGGGGGTCGGACGTCACGGCCCCGGAGCTCCATTTCGAGCTCACGCCGGCGCTCCACAGCGCGAGCGACATATTCTGGATCGCGCAGGCGCACGACGCGTAATCTTCGCGACGGCGGATCGCATCGTCGCTCAACACTTGTCTGGCGATCAACAACACCGGGGCGCTGGACAGCGTCGCTCGAATCTTATCGAGCTGTGCATCGCTCAACCCGCCACGCTCGGCCTTGAGTCGAACGCCGAGCTCAACGATCGCGGCACGCGAAACCGGTCCGACGCGGGTGAAGCGCCACGGATTCGTCAACTTGTGGTTCGGCGCGCGAATCGCACACTCGAGCGCGCTGGCAATCACGTCTTCGGGCACCGGATCGGCCCGGAAGCTGTGTGCGGTCCGACGGCTACAGATCGTGCGAATCGTGTCGTTCAACGCCCTTCCTCCAGAAGCTGCGGGTGCATGACGATGCTCGTCCGATCACGCAGCCCACTGAGCAACTCGTCGACGCGCTCCTTCCGCTTCACGCGCAGGACCCGCGCCTCGGCGAGCTCGCGGACCAGCGCGTCGTCGACTGGTGGCGGTTCCACTCGCTGCTTGCGCACGGCGAACATTTGGACCCCGGATTGCTCCATGAGCGCGGTCTTTTGGCCGTCCTCACGATCGGCCAACTGCCCGGCGAGCGTCGCACTGCGCACCCAGCCCGCGGGCGGCTCCCGCACGTCATCAGCATCGACGACGCGCAGATCGCGGGAGATCTCCACCAGCACATCGGGCTCGCCCCAGTCCAACGAAAGTCCGTCCACCGCATCGATGGCGTTGTCCTCCGGGACTGCGGCGTAGACCTTCTCCGCGACGTCGACGACCAAACGGTTGAGTTCGGCGACGCGCTCCGGGGACAGCTCGGCGGCACGCTGGATCAGGTCCAGCGAACCCACGCGCACCGAGGTCACCGCAAAGCCGCTGACGCCGGTGAGCTCCGCGCGTACGATGGCGAGTTCATTCGTGAGCGCGTCGGGCTCCACCGCGTCGATGCCGACTTTCGCCTCGACCTCATCGGCGAGCAGCGCGCGGACCATCGCCCGTTTTCGTTCCAGCGAGACGTCGAGGTCCCACTGCAATGCCTGACGGACCCGCTGTTCGCGAATCACGAGCGCCTCGGCCGTCGGATTGTCCCGCGTGGCGGCGAACTCGGTGGCCTCGGCGACTGTAATCGCCCGACCACCGACCGTCGCGACGACGGGCCCGTCGAGTTGCGGAACGGCTGCGGCACCGCGCGGGTGCTTCGGGTCAGTGTGGCAGGCCGCGACGAGCAGCACAGTGGCGGCGATGGCGAGAGTCTCACTCCTCACGTCCTTCCTCCCTGCGAATCACGAACGCGAATTTACCGAGTTCGACCCCGACTCGGATCACGAGGAACCCGATACCGAGGGCGATGAGTCCGGCGACGTAGTCCTTCTGCGCGAGGAACTCCACCGAGCGGTACAAGAAGAACAGGCTACCGAACAGCATCGCGAGGCTAAACCCTTCGTACACCATCGGACGCATTGTCATACCACCAGAGCCAAGAGACCAGTCACGGCCGTGACCACCACGGTGGTCAGCCCGATCCGCCGCACGATCTCGCCGCGCCCCACGGCGACGAGCGCCTGGGCACCTCGAACGATCTCACGCCGATCGTACTCCAGATTCAGCGTCGGCACGATGAACCACATGTACGCGACGACCGCCCACCCAAAGAAAACGACCGTCGACGCAAAAATCTGAGCCATGCGCGCGGCGTCGCCGTAGCTCTGCTCGATCGTGCCGACGATCGCGGGGTCCCAGAAAATCGCGTACGTCGGCACCGCCCACCACAGCAACAGCGGCACCACCCGCGGGTACATGTGATAGCGCGCGTCGGTCGCGTATCCGCGCGGGGCCTCGTGTTCCGGGAGAGCCGTCGCGCTGTCGACGCCGCTGAGCCACGCGCTGACCAAGCTCAGGAACAGCGCGAGGGAGGCGCAGGCGCGCCCCGCGGACCACGGGTCACCGAACGAGGCCGCAGCGCCGTCCGGTGTCAGCAGCAACGGCGGCAGCAGCGTCAACGGGAACAGGGCGAGCAAGACGATCGCGGAGCGCCCGGCGATGCCACCGATGAGCGCGAGCATCGGCAGCCCGATCGACAGCGCACGGACCGCACCGGTGACCGCGACGTCGCCGCGCACCGCAAACGACGCCAGCTGCACCCACACGCTGACGCCGAGTACCAACGCCACGACGGGGCCGAAGCTCGCGCGGTACGACACTCGTTGCGGGAGCTCGACTGCGTCGTTCACTCCACGACCCACACCACGTTCATCGCTTCGCTCTTGCGCGTGAAGTCCACACGGATCGCGGAGGCCTTGTCCAGCGACCGCCACGCCTGCATGTAGTCCTCGGGCCGCATCAATCGGACACCGTTGACGTGAGTGATGACGTCACCCACCCGCAGGTGCGGGGTGATGAACGCGCGCACACCCGGCGTGACGTCCGTGATCTGATAGCCGACAAAGCCCTGCGCGCCGTGCACCGGTTCGACGGTGACCACGGTGAGCACGTACGAGGGCCCGCGATCGAGGAAACTGTCCAACTGGGCGCGCGTGACCGCCGTGCCCCCCTCCTCGGCGGGCGGCTGTGCCGGGGCATCACCGTTGTTCTGGCGCACCAGCGGTGGACCGCTCGGTATCGCGGGCTGCGCCTCGCCTTCGGGCGGCGGGTCGTTGAGCTTCGGGTCCGCCTTGTGCGAATTGCCCGAACACGCGGCAATCCCGCAAAGTAGCGCTAATAGCAGCGTAAGAATGCCACGTCGGCCAGTTGTCATCATGGGTTCGTCTCCCGGAGAAGGCTCAGCATTTCGACTGTTGTAGCATACTTGAACTCGAGCAATCCGCGCTGTGCCGCGACCTCCTCTTCGAGGCTCGTGAGCCTCAACACATCGCCCCATGTCACGAATTCCGCGCCGCGCTCGGTGAGTAGGGCCGCCGCGCGCGCCCACACCTGGTCTCGGGGCTGGGGTGTTCCGGGCCCCTGGTCGAACCGCCCTTCCAGATACGCGAGGACCTCGTCGCAGCCTTGGACGGCATCGGCACGCGCCTTCCCGACGAGACCGTCCGAGGCCTTGCGCGCCCAGCCGACGACGAAGCAATCCCAAATCGGCTCCTCGGCCTCGGGATCGTAGACCATGTAGCGATCGCGCTCCGGGTTCTCGGGCCACGGGGCGGGTACGGTCATGAACGTCGCTCCCCACCGCGGTTCCAGCGGCAGACCGATCGTCGGCTCGATGCTGTCGCCGATCGCGAAGATCACGGTATCGCATGCGATGGTCTCGAATTCGCCGGTTCGCACCGCCTTCGTGGTCCCGTCGTCTCGCAGCTCCAACCGCGTGATCTCGCACTGCAGGCCCACGGGCCGTCCGTCTTCGCCGACGATCGCGCTCGGACTCCGCAGATACCGCATCACGAAGCGCGTCGGCGACGGCACTTCGAGCGGCTCATCGGCGAACTTCACGATCTCGTCGGCGAGCGTCGCGGGGTCCTGGCCGACCGCCTCGAACTGCTCGGCGAGGGTCATGATCTCGGCGCGGACGGCCTCGACATCGAGGGCACCGCTCACGAGCTTCATCTCCTTGTCCGTGTAGGCGCGCTCCGCGGGACCACGGCGTGCAATCGCGGTGACCGACGCGCACTGCACGTCGCACACCAGCCAGTGCACGATGTCCAGACACACGTTGCCGAGCCCGATCACGCAGACGTCGGCGCCGATCGGGTAGCTCGTCTCGGAGAACGGCGGCAAGCCGTTGTAGTGATAGACGATGTCTTTGGCGTGGTAGACCTGCGCGAGGTCTTCACCGGGCAGGCCTAACCACTTGGTGCCTTGCGCGCCGACAGCGACGACCAATGCATCGAACCCGAGCTCGCGCAAGTCATCGAGGGTCAGGTCACCGCCATCGCCCACGCGCACGTGCCCAAAGTACGCCACGTTCTCGTCGTCGAGGATCTTGGCGAAGACCTTGCGAAGTCCGGACTTCATCTTGAACTTGTTCGGATAGATCCCGAATTCGGCCAAGCCTCCGTGCTTGATGTCTCGGTTGAAGAGTGCGACAGCGTGCCCGTCTTTGACGAGACGCTGAGCGGCATACAGGGCTGCTGGCCCCGCGCCGACGATCGCTACGTTGTACTGCGTGGGTCCGCTCATCCGTTCGTCCTACTTCCTTGCGGCCCAGTCCGTCGAGCCGCGGGCGCTGGTTTTAGCTCGGCCCGCGCGAACACTCAACCCATCGCATCGACGGGGGTCCTCGGCGAGCACGATGTCGAGCGTCCACAGTTGCTCCACAGCCTGCTATGGTGCGCGACTGAGAGGTTTCCGTGCACAACGTCGTGTTCGCCTTCTTTTTCCTGTCCGGGTTCACATCGCTCGTCTTCGAGGTGCTGTGGGAGCGGTCGCTTGCGCGCGTGTTCGGCACGACGAGCCTCGCGCTGAGCACGCTGCTCACCGCGTTCATGGCCGGCCTCGCCCTCGGCGCGTGGTTGGCGGGCAAATGGGCGGCCCGCACGAAACGGCCGCTTCGCATCTACGCGCTGCTGGAGGGGGGCGTGGGCCTGTACGCGCTGCTGGTCCCGTTCCTGCTCGATCAGCTCCCCGCGGTCTACGGCTCGCTGTTCGTGCGGCTGTTCGACGAACCCGTCGCCTTCGCGGCGCTGCGGTTCGTCGCGGTCTTCGCGATCCTGGTCGTGCCGACGACCTTGATGGGCGCCTCGCTGCCGTTCATGAGTCAGTGGATATCGCGATCGTCGAAGCGGTTCCATGGGCGTGTGGGCCTGCTCTACGCGACGAACACCCTCGGCGCGTGCGGGGGGTCCCTGCTCGCTGGATTCGTGCTGCTGCCGACCCTCGGGCTCGCGGCGACGAACTACGCCTTCGCGGCGCTCAATGTACTGCTGTGCCTCATCGTCCTCGCCGCCGAGGCGACGTTTCTCTCCGACGAGCACCTCGCGCCGCTCGAGGAGCCGAGCGATGACCTCGATGAGGCGTTTGGACGCACCTTGACCGCGGAGCCCACCTCGCGTCGGGCGACTCAGATCGTCGTCGTGGGCTTCGGGGTCGCCGGCCTCGTGTCGATGACCTACCAGGTGCTCTGGACGCGCGCCTACGTCATCGTGCTCGGCAGCTCGACCTACTCGTTCACGCTGATTCTGTCCGCGTTTCTGCTTGGCCTCGGAAGCGGCAGCGCCGTGGCATCATCGTTCGTCGATCGCGTGCGGCGGCCGGTGGCGTGGCTCGCGGCCACGCAGTTGTTGCTCGTCACCTTTGCGACCGCGGCATTCGCGGTGCTCGACGACCTCCCGGAAGTGCTGTTCGCGCGGATGCGCGAACAGATCGGCTCCGCCGAAGAGATCTATCTCTTTCAGTTCGTGCTCGTCGGGGCGCTGGTGTTCCTGCCGATCGCGCTGCAGGGCGCGGCGTTCCCGCTCGTGGTGCGAGCGCTCGCCACGCGCCGCGAACACGCGGGCGCCGACGTGGCGCGCGCCTACACGGTCAACACCGCTGGCGCGATCGGCGGAGGATTCCTCGCCGGCTTCGTGTTGATGCCGCTGCTCGGCTTGCATGGCGCGATGACGCTGATGCTGACCGTCAACCTGCTCGTCGCCCTGAGCTGGGTGGCCACCGAACTGCGCGAGTCGTACGCGAAACCCAAGGCGATGCTGCTGGGCGTGCTCTCCGTGGTCGCGGCCGCAACCGTGGCGTTCGGGCCGACCATGGACCGCGTGGCGCTCACCCGCGGCATGTTCCGGGTGTACTGGGCCCGCGAGCTGTTCGACGCCAAGAAGTTCGCGTCCGACAACCCGGAACTCGTGTTCTACGCCGATGGCATCACCGCGACGACGACGGTCGAAAAACGCGGCGCGCTGGTGACGCTGAAGGCCAACGGCAAGCCCGAAGCATCCGACGGCCACGACATGGCGACTCAGATCCTCGTCGCGCTGCTGCCGATGATGATTCGCTCTTCGGACCATCCCGTCGGCAACGAAAATGTCGCGATGATCGGATTCGGCAGCGGCGTCACGGCGGGCGCGGCGCTTCAGTGGCCGCTCGCGCGGCTCGAGGTGGTCGAGATCGAACCGGCGATGCTGGAAGCCTCGCGATTCTTCGACCACGTAAATCACCGCCCCCTGTCGGACCCGCGCACCTCGATCGTGGAAACCGACGGGCGCAATTTTCTCGAATACTCGCGGGAGATGTACGACGTCGTGATCTCGGAGCCATCCAATCCGTGGATCGCGGGCGTCGCGTCGCTGTTCACGGTGGAGCACTTCTGGCGGGCGCGTCGACGGCTCGCGCCGGGTGGAGTCTTCGGCCAGTGGGTCCAGCTCTACGAGATCAGCCCCGAGAACGTGAAGACGATCTTTGCCACGTTCTCCGCCGTCTTCCCGCATGTCGCGGCATTCAGCTCGATGCCCAAGGGCACCGACCTGATCTTGATCGGCAGCGAGCAGCCGATCGAGCTGTCGCCCGAGGGGTTCGCGGCGGCGTGGCAGAACGACGTCGTCCGAGCGGAGCTCCAGCGCGCGGGGATCTCGTCGCCGTGGGACGCCTATGGGCTGATGTTCATGAACGGCGACGAGATCCGCACGTTCATCGCGGGTGCCCCGCTGAACACCGACGACAACGGACTCCTCGAGTTCGCGGCCCCGCGTGACCTCATCCGCTACGACGTCGGGCAGAAGTACTTCCAGGAGCGCTACTTTCGAACCGACGACTACGGTGATCCGGTGGGACACCTCGCGGATTGGCCACAGGGCTGGGGGACCGAGCAGCGAGCCGAACTCGCGATCGCGGCGTGGAAAGCCGGAAAGCCGGGACTCGCGGACCGCCTCGTCGGCCGGCCGCGTGCGGAGTCGCTCGCCGCCATCTCACCGACCGACGAGCTGACGCCGACGCAGACCTACTGGTCGGTGCGACACGCCGAGGACCTCGACCTCGAGGAGGCCGTGACCCGGGCCTGGCCCTGGCCGAACAGCGAACTACACGGCCTCGTCAGTGATGCCGCCGGAGGGAGCAAGCATCTGCAAGCGATGATGTACCTCGAGCGAGACGGCGCCCCGCCGCGGCACGGGTTCGTCGGCGAGCGAGGGCTGGCGTACGCCTACGTGCTCGCGCGTCGCAAGTATTTCCGCCACGCGATGGAGCAGATTGAAGGGCTGGAGCAGCGCGCGGACCCCACCGTGACCGACTCCGTGGTGTTTCACCTGATTGCGGGCCACATTCGCGAACGTCGGCGTCGCTACGAGGACGCGTTCGACGACTACGCGGCCGCTGCACGACTGCTCATCGAGTAGCCGCGCGCCGATGACGTCACCACTTGTCGCTGTTGAACTGGCGCTGCTTGTTGCGCAAGACGTTCTTCGATTTGGGCGGATCGAGCGCCTTCTTCTGTCGCTGGGCTTCCTTGCCGACCCCATTCACTCGGGTCGAGATCCGGTGCACGATCTTCGTCACGTCGGTCGTGGGGGCGAACTCGCCCTCGTCATCCACCGTGGCGGCGTAAAACGTGGCCGTGACGAGTAACAACGCGAGAACGACGGCGACGCGTTTCTTCCACATTCAGCTGTCCGTCGCCGAGATCACCGCTTCTTGGTCTCGTGCTCGTCGACACGCTTGTGCACGCGGCGGGCGCGACCGTCGACGACGCGCTGAGCGCCGCGGTTTTGCTCCTCGATCGAACGGTTCGCATCGCTGGCCACCGTGCCGAGTCGCCATCCGATGCGGTGCTCGATCACGTCCGACTGGGCCACCGGATCAAAGTTGCCGCGGGTGTCGAACGTCGCCGCATACAGGGCCCAACACAGGATCGCGCACACGACGTACCAGAGGATCTTGTTTTCACGCATGATCGGATTCTATCACTCAGCGCGTGGTTGAGCGACTCGGGCGCGCGCCGTACAATCGCGGCATGGTGGAGCATATTCGGCTGGGCGCATTTGTGCTGGAGTCGCCGATCTCGTCGGGAGGGATGGGCACGGTCTGGCGTGCTCGCCACGAGTTGACCGATGCTCCGGTCGCCGTGAAGGTCATCGCCGGCGCCAACGCACAAGACCCGTTGTACTTGGACGGGTTCGAGCGCGAGGTGCGCGCCGTCGCTCGAATGCAGCATCCGCGCATCATCCGTGTGTACGACTTCGGCCTCGTCGATTCGGCAGCGGAGCGCTCCTCAGACGGCGAACTCCCGCGACGCAGTCCGTGGCTCGCGATGGAGCTCGCGGAGCGCGGCAGCCTCGCCCAACTGCCCGGCGTCGGTGACTGGGAGACGCTCAAGGCGGTGCTCTTCGACATCCTCGATGCCCTCGCCCACTCGCATGCCCGCGGCATCGTGCATCGTGATCTGAAGCCGGGAAACGTCCTGCTCACCGAATCCGCGCACGGGGTGCACTGCAAACTGACCGATTTCGGGATCTCGCACGCGTCGGGACGTTCGATCTCCACGCGCGAGGTGTTCGCCTCGTCGGCCGGCACTCCGTGGTACATGGCGCCCGAGCAGGTCGAATCGCGCTGGCGCGACTATGGGCCATGGACCGACCTGTACGCGCTGGGGTGCGTGGCCTACCAGCTCGCATCTGGACAAACGCCGTTCACCGGCGAATCCGTGGTGCGCGTCGCGCGTCAGCAACTGTTCGACCGCCCGCCGCCGTTGGTGCCTGGCCTCGCGGCGCCCGCCGGCTTTGTCGCGTGGGTCGATCGACTGCTCGTGAAGGAGATCCCGTTTCGGTTTCGACG
>JBFIHF010000046.1:0-27023 GCA_041601915.1 Bradymonadaceae bacterium | reverse complement strand
GCGTCGTCAATCCTCACGATCGTCGGTGCGATGCCACCACCACACGAGCGCCAGCAACACCAAGGCTCCCGAGGCCCAGAACGGGGCGTCCGGATGCAGGTAGAAGAACACCGCGCCGCCCACAGCGGGACCCACGATGCGTCCGAGGCTCGAGGCGGACTGCAGCGCGCCCATCACGCGGCCTGCGTTTTCGCGCGCCGGCGCGGTCGACGACATCAGGGCGAGGATGCCCGGATGAGCGAACGCGCGTCCGGCGGTGGAGACGCCCAGAAACACGAGCAGAATCGGAGCCCACGTGAAGAAGGGCGCGATGATCAAGCCGCTGCCGACCAGCACGAGGCCAAACGCGACCATCCTGCGGTCGCCGAATCGTCCGCTCGCGCGCCCGACCCCGCCTTGAAGAAAGGCCATCAGCAAGCCGAGGCCCGCGAACACCATCCCGACCTGGCGTTCGTCCCAGCCGTAGCGGCCGAACGCGAAGACGAAAAAGGTGCTCTCCAGGACCGACGCGGCGAGCGTGTACATGAAGTTCAACACCAGCATCGCGTGCACGGTGCGATCGCGCAGCAGTTCGCGGAGCTCGCCGAACGTGGGTCTCGAGCTGCGACTCGCGACCCGTTCGTCGGCTGACTTCGCGGGCTCGCGCAAGATCCACGCGCCGAGCACCAGCGTGAATGCCCCGATGATGCCGGCGACTAGAAACGGTAGCCCGTCGGCGAGGGGTCCGGGCCCGTCCGCACCGATGTAGCCGAGTCCGGCGCCGATGGCGGGCCCAATCGTGAAGCCCAAGCCGAACGAGATCCCGACGACGGCCATCCCACGCGATCGCGATTCGACGGTCGTGACGTCGGCGATCAGCGCCGACGCCGCGGCGATCGAGCCGGCGGCTAGTCCGATCGCGAGACGGCACAGATAGAAGACGAACAACGTCGGTGCGAACGCGGCCGCGACCTCGAACACCGAGACGAGAGCGATGGTGAGGAGGATCACCCGCTTGCGCCCGAGCCGATCGGACATCGCGCCCCAGACCGGCGACATCGCAAACTGTCCGAAGCTTTGAATTGCGTACAACAGGCCGATATCGACCGCGTTGCCGCCCAGAGCGAGGGTGAGCGCTGGCAAGACCGGAAGCGCGATCCCCATCTGGATGACGACGAGGAGCAACACGACGAACAGTCGTGGCAATGGACGAGGTGGGGTGGTCACGTCAGCTTTCCGCCAGTTCGAGCATCTGCTGGACGTCGGAATCGGACCACACCGGGCCTTGGTCGATACCCGGGCAGAGTTCGCGTTCGGCGCCCCACGTCGCCGCGGACTCGACGATCTCGGGCCAGAACGGGTACGCGCGGCATTGGCGCGGTTTCACGTCGTGGACCGAACAGAGGTCGTCGACCAGAAACGGGCACGGCCGCGCGCGAAGCCGTATCCACCACGTACCGGCGCGCGGCGTGATTCCGTACGCCTCGATCAGCGCCTCGACCGTCATCTCCTGGTGGGCGGCGATGTCGACGATTTCGTCGGGGGCGAGCACGATCACCCCGGGCCGCCGGCAGCAGGCGCCGCAGCGTGTGCACTCGAAGCGACGTTCCGTCACGGGCACGTCACGAGATTCACAGGATACGTGAGCTCGTTCATCGCCCCCGCCAGACCCTGAAGCGTCACGGTGTACTCGCCGGGCGGCGTCGGAGCGACTTCCCACGCCACGACCCCGGGGAAAATGTTGCCGCGCAACGGGGTCACGTTCGTGACCTCCACATTGCCGCCGGCCGAATCCATCACCGTGACGGTCGTCGTGTCGTTGGCGAACAGCGAGGACGAACCCCACATCCAGCGCCCACGCAAGGCCGCGGCAGGGAAAACGCCCAACGGGTAGGCGAAGTACGGAGGAGTGGACGACCCGTTGCCGTCGATCGCATACATACAGGTGTAGTCGCCCCGAGACCCGAACGCGGTCGCGCCCATGCCGGGGTTCATAATCCATCGTCGATTGCCGAGCGCGGCGGCGGCGGCGTCCTCGACGAAGGTGTCGACGGCGGCGGCAGCACTGCTCGCGCCCCGCAGCACGCTCGAGTTCAGCGCGCCCTGCGCCGCGTTCGCGCTGTAGCACGTAAACTCCGGGCCGATCGTGTTCGTGGCGCCCATGTTGTGCGCGTCGAGCGTCGTTGCGCAGGCTTGCGACCACTTCGCATAATCGGCCGTCGTCGTAACCGCCCGCAGGCCGACGAGCCAGCGATACAGGGATACGCGTCGCACCGCGTCGAGTTGGTAGGTGGGGTCGAGTGCGCCCGGGTCGCACTGGTCGGCGGGCGCGGTCTGGTAGCGCACGCCGGCGGTCTCTGGATATTCGGCGGTCCAGCGCGCGCAGACTTCCTCGACCGTCCGGTCGAGCGGGAAATCATTGGCGACCGCGTCGCACCGTGTGGTGTTGGCTTCAAAGCCGATATCGCACACGCATGCGCCCGCGTCGGTGCAGGTCGCGCCGAAGGTACACATCTGATCGGCGCACGGATCGCCGGGCGTGCAGCCGACCGCGGGGTCGCCCATGAAGCCCGGCGCGCACCAGCAGGTGCCGCGCCCGCACACCGCGTTGGGCGTGCACGTGACGCCGACGCACAGCGGGTCGGGCTGCGGACCGAGGTCCGGCTCGCGCGTGTCGGGCGTCATCGCTAGATCCTGCGGCGCAACCGCGACGTCACCGCCATCGGGCGGCCCCCCGATTTGGGTGGTTCCGTTGCAACTCAGAGCGGCGCCCACGACGCCGATGACAATTAGACTTCGCACCATGGCGCTATGCTACTCGCGGCGTCCAGCGCGAGGCAAACCCGGAGTTGCTGTCATGCGCGTCGGCGGGATATCAGGGGGGATGTCGAATCCGGTAGTACGACAGCGCATCTGGCCGCTCTTCCTCATCGCGACGATCGTGATGGTGTTGGGATCGTGGCTCGCCGTGGCGCCGCCGACCCGCGTGCTCGCGACTCGCCCCGTCGATGATCAGCTGCCGATGCCGCCTGAACGGGAGCTCACGCCGATCGAGTCCGTCCGCCTCACACGCGGTGTGGCACCGGTTGCGCTCCGCGTGACGCTGCTCCAGCAACGGCAGTCCGCGGGGAACACGGTTCGGACGCAGATCAAGCTCCTCGTCCAAGACTCCGCGGCGACGGTCGACGGCGACATCACGACGTTTTACCGCTCCTTCGATGACGTCACGGTGACGATGGAGTCCGACGGCTCGTCCTTTGCTGCCGCGTTGGCCGGCGACGTCGAGCGGCTCGTCGAGACGGCACGACAACGACTCCGATTGAAGTCCACGGGAGAAATCGTCGATGTGACTCTCGTGTCGGCCGAGGCAGCGCAGCTGCGTCAGATGCTCGACGTCATCGGGCAACTGACGAGTGTCGCGCACCCCCGCTTGCCGCGCGATGCTGTGCGGGCCGGCGAAACCTGGCGTTGGAGTCAGCCGTTCACGACCGCGTCCGGGCTGCAGGCGTCGACCGCGAAGGGGAACACGGAGTTTGCCGCAGAGGTTGTGGGGGAGACCGATCGAGGAGCGGTGATTCGGATGGAGATTACGGGGACGAGTGAGATTGAAGCCACCAACGACCAGGCGGTGGTGAACGCCCAGATTCAGGGGACGGGCGAGGGCATCGTGATCTGGGACGTCGCGCGCGGACGGATCGCGGCGGGCGACGTGATCTGGCGCACGACCTCACACGTGGGCGACGAAGCTGTGCACTCGACGGCCCGCGTTCATGTCGAGAGTGAATGACCCTGCCCAACCAGCGTCGAACCGGTTGCGGCTGGACGAGCCCTCCACTAAGCTTCGCCGCGCTAAGGAGAACACGATGATACGACGAACTGCACTTTCATTCGCTGCATTGATGGTACTGGCGACGCCCGCGGGCGCTCAGGAAGACGCGAAACCCAAGGCTCCCGGCGCCGACGAGGTCGCGCGCCGCGTCCAGCAGTTCTACGCCCAGACCGCAGACTATCAGGCGAGCTTCACGCAGACCTATCACGACCTCGCCGCCGGCGCGAAGAAGGTCAATACCGGGAGCGTGTACTTCAAGAAGCCCGGCAAGATGCGCTGGGACTACATGAAAGAGGAGGGGACCCGCGACAAGCTGTACGTCAGCGACGGCTCCTCGTTCTGGGTCTACGAGTACGACTTCAAACAGGTTTTCAAGCAGTGCCTCAAGGACAGTCAGCTCCCGACGAGCTTGAGCTTCCTGATGGGAACCGGCGATCTCCTCAAGGAGTTCAACGTCGAGTTCACCAAGAAGTCCACCGATGCGCAGCCCGAAATCAAGCTGACGCCCAAAGAGGCGACGCCGAAGTACAAGGAGCTGCGCTTCACCCTAGACCCCGCGACGTTCCAAGTGATGCGCACCGTCATCTACGATCCCTATGGCAACATGAACGAAATCCTGTTCGCCAAGGTTCGTGTGAACAAGAACCTGCCGGACAAGGGATTCGAGTTCAAAGTACCGAAGGGCGCCCGCGTGCTGAATCCCCAGCAGAAGTGCCCTTGATCGAAGTCCCCGCCGTCTTGTGCCAACCGGACGAGACGAAGAGCTGCGGCGCCTGCTGCGGCATGTACAATCACCGCAACATGGGCGTGGCTGAAACGTCTGCGCAGCTCGCGACGCGCACGGCTGCGTTCCGTCGCGACGCCGACGTTCACGACCCGGGCTCGCTGACGAGGTTTCGCGCGGCGTGGGAAGTGACGGCGGACAAACACGTCGGTGGGCTCCCGAATTGTCCGTTCCTCGGCTGGCTCGATGACCGCCGGGTGGGGTGTCTCGTACACCCGCTGCAGAACGGCGGTGTCGATGGCCGCGACTGCGGCGTGTACGACCGGACGACGTGCGAGGATTATCTGTGCGCGGCCCACGCCGTGCTGCGGCCGTTGGAAAAGTGGCTGGTCATCGCGGCTTGTTCGGACAGTTACACGTATGGACTGGTCGTCACGGACCCGTTGTTCGTGCGCCAGTTGTTTGAGCAGACCGCCGCGCAGAACCATGTGATGCCAACCGCGGCCGACGTGATGGCGGTTCCTCACGCCGCTCGCCGCTACATGGCGCTGAAGCGCGACTTTGCCTATCGGGCCCCCGACGGGGTGCTCGGTCAGGTACACGGTGGGGCGGACCTCGACACGCCACGTCGCGTGGGGCCCGCCGAGGCGATCGGCGCGCCGGTCGACCGCTACGAGACGATCCTGCGGTGCCTCGGTACGACGGTCGCCGACGTCGCGGAGCTCGAGCACGCGCGCGGGATCGTGCGCGCCGCGGTCACGGAGTTCGCCGATGCGGTTAGCGCGGCGGCTTGTGAGCGAGCCCTTCGTTGAACAGCGAGACGACGTCGGTGCGCAGGTGTCGCACGTAGTCGGGACCGAACGCGTACGCCTGAACAGTCACGCGATAGGTTCCGTCGGGCGCCGCCTCCAGGAACACCTCCGGCTTGCGGTGCGGCGAGGAGAACCGCGAGACGGACGCCGCCGATCGTGCGACCTCGCTGATCCGCGGAAACTCCGCGGTGTCGAAACCCTGCTGTACCGCGAGTTCGATCTCCACCGCGCTGTCTTGTTCGTGGCCGCGATTGGTTCGGACCGTCGAGTTGAGCAATGTCTGGTTGGGCAGCAGGACTTCGCTGCCGTCAGTGCGGCGCAGTAGGGTGCGGCGGACACCGATCGCGATGACCTGGCCCCGCACGTCTCCGGTCGGCGTGGAGACTGTGATGAGGTCGCCCGCAAGGATCGAGTGCTCAAACGCGAGCACGGCGCCGGCGACCCCGTTTCGCGTCAGGTCGCGCGACGCGAGGACCAGCGCGAGTAGCGCGGGGATGAGCAGTGCAAACACCACGACAGCGGGCGCCTGAAGGAGCAGCAGGAAGCACCCCAGCCCCGCCACGACCCAGACGACGATCTGCAACACGGGCAGCCAGGCGACGATCCGCTGCAGCGGGCCACGCTTATCGCGGAGCTGGGCCTGCAGGCGGGTGAGTCGCGCCGCGAGCATGAACGCCAGCCCCGCCACGAAGACCAGCGCGAGCGTGGTCTCGAAGATCTGGTCGATCTCGCTGAGATGTTGGGCGAGGGTGGGCTCCATTAGACGATGTTCCGGTGGTGAAGCGCGCGCTCGACGTCGTGGTAGAGCACTTCGTTGATTCGGTACTGGAAGCGGCGTCCGGGCTCTCGCACGACGAGATTCAGGGACTCGAAATAGGCCAAGTCACGCCGTGCGACCTCAGTGTTCGTGCGCATCACGGCCGCGAACCCTTCTTCGGAAATCTCCTCGTGAAGCAGGATCTGGCCGAGAGCGATGAGCTTGTCGTCACCCAAGCGCCGCAGGTGGTCGACGCGCAAGGCCCTGAGCGGGGCAACACGCAGCTCGTCGCTCTGCTCGGCGGGCGTGAGGCTCGCGAGCCAGTAGTACAGCGCCAGAAGCGGATGGCCGTCGGTGGCCTCGTACAACCGGTCGAAGTAGCGCCGTCGCAGTCGGTCCTGCTGGTTTCCGGTGAAGCGCGAGGGTGTGATCTGCTCTGCCGTGTCGGGTTCGAACTCCAGCGAGTAGCCGCTGACGCGATGCCGTTGAACGATGAGCGCCTCGGTGTCCGCTCGCCCCAGATTGTCGATCGCGATGTGGTCGGTGAAGAAGTCCTCCGCCGACAGCATCGTCTCGAGGTACGCCCACAGCGTCGTGTTGCAGGTCACCAGCCACATCAACTCCGGGGGCGATTGCGAGACGAGGGAGAGGAAGCTCTGCAGCGCGTCGCGTCCAGCCATCGTGCGCAGGAACAGGCGTTCGATGCCGTCGACGACGACGACGCGCCGGGTCTCGTCGTCCCGGATCGCGCCCAGGAGCCTCGAGATCGTGCTGCTGCGCCGCACGCCGAACTGCTTGCTCAGCGCCGCCGCGAGCGCCGCCTCGCTGGTGATTCGCTCCCGGACGTTCCACCGCACGAGCTTCGCCGCAGTCAACTGGTCGGCGAGCGCTCGGTGCAGGAAGCTGGTTTTGCCCGCGCCGAGATCTCCGCTGATGACGATCGAGACGCGACGCCCCGCGTGCCAGCGCGCGATGGCCGCTTCGAATCGCTGGCGCCCATGGGCGCGTGTGACGAAGAGTTCGGGAATCTCGACCGGGGTCGGCGTGAAGAGCCGTCGGTAGGCCAGCGGCAGCAGCCGCAGCTGCTCGGCGTCGAACGTCGCGATGCCGACATCCTCGACCAGCTCGTCGCGGCCAGCCTCGTCGAGTTGGAGGCGCTGCCGCGCGAGGTCGGCGGCGACTCGTGCCGGTTGCGCGGCGCGCAACAGGCCGTGCAGCGCCGTCCCACCGAGGCCGCGGAGGAAGTCGGAGCCTTGCTGCTGCAGCTGGGAACGGTCCTTTTCGACCTCGAACGCGAGACGTTCGAGCCGGCCCATCGACTCGTCGAACAGGTAGCGTCGCACGGCGCGCAGATGCTCGACGGTTCGGTTGAGGATGTCGGCGTCGATCCCGTCGATCTCGGCCTGCACGACCTCCAGTAGATCGGCCGCTTGGTCGCCGGCTCGCCGGATGCCGCCCAGCGCAAACTCGGTCACGAGCGTGCGGTTGGCCACTTCGCCATCGTCGGTGCGCAGCTCGTTCAGCGCGGCGTCGAGGTTGAAGCTGACGACGCGGTTGACCTCGCCGAGCCCGCTGGCGACGGTGTCCACGACGTTCTGGACGCGCATCGACAGCTCGTTGAAGGACGCGATCGTGGTCTGGACGAAGTGCCGATCGAGCACTTCTTGGAAGGCGACGGGGCTTGGCTCGAAGCCGCGGGCGCTGACCATCTCCGAGGCGTCCAGATACTCCTCGTTCACGAGGCTGAAGCTTTCGCGCTGCTCGCGAACGAGGTCCGAGATTCGGTCCGTGAACTTGCGCAACAGTTCGCCGAACAGGTTCGTCTCGCGCATCAGGTGCACGGACGCCAGCGCTTCTTCCTGCAGGAAGTCGGCGAGGCTGTGTCGAATCTGGACGAACGCGTCGGTGAGATCGGCATCGCTCGCGTCCACCGCGAACGTGTCGCGCAGCGCGGCGACGACATCGTCACAGCGCTCCGAAATCTCGGCCGGGTAGTAGGTCAGATGGCTGCACAGCTCGGTCTCGACCTGGGTCACGAATGAGTCGAGCAACGTCCGCAGGTTGCTCTCGAGGTCGCGGAACCCCAGTAACATCGCGCGTCGGTCGACGAACGCCCGCGCGAGCGTGCGCCAGTGCGAGATCTCCAGACCCAGCGCATCGAGGGCGTCGACGTCGGACTCCGCTTCGATCTGTCGGGCCGGCAGCGCGTACGTCCCGGCGCGCCGGAGGTCGTGCAGGAACGCGCGGTAGGCGGGGTCCAAGGCGAGCACTAGCCGTCGTCGAACGTCGGCTTCGAACGTCGCGACGTCGTTCTCGAGGTCGTCGAAGTCGGTGGGGAACTCGTCGACGAATTGCGCCCATGCGCTCAGCACGGGATCGTCCGCCACGACGGCCTCGGCGTCGGCCAGCAGCGGCTCGACCTCGCTGATCGTTTCGACCTCGAGGCCCGCAGCCGCGGGGCTCAGTTCGTTGAGTCGCTGGTCGAACGCGGCGAGCTCTTCGGACTCGCGCGCGATGGCGTCGACGTCGATCGTGATCGTGCTCGGGCCACCCAGTTCGGGGTCCGTGCCCTTGTCGTCATCGAGATGAACCAGCGTGCGCAGGTACATCTCGTCGATCCGCAGGTACGCGTTCGTCAATCGTTGCCACAGGAAGACCCGGAATCGTCCGTCGAGGTGAACGGCCGGTTCCAGATGACGGGGCAGGCCCGTGCCGAGGTGGTGAAGCGCGAGCGCTCGCACCGGAACGATGCGGACCGGCCGCGGCCCGAATCTCGTGTTCATCGCGTGGAACGCCTTTCGGGCCTTGATGATCGCGCCGTCGTTGGGATCGGGCTCGCGGGTCGCGTCTTCTTCGGGCGCCCGGACGTGGATCTCGACCTGGCAGGCGCGCTCCATCTCGTGCACGAACTCGACAAGCGTCTCGTGGAGGCGCCCCGGCTCGTGCGACGGTCCGAGGGTCAGGATGAGCTCGAGCAGCTCGGCATCGAGGGCGGACCGCCGCCCGCGGATCGCGGACCTCCGTTGGGACGCGGAGGAGACCTCTCGCAGCTCCTGGAACGTCTCGAGGACGTGCGCCTGCAGGCGCGCGCGCGCTTCGGCGACGACATGCTCGACGTAGTCGCGGCGTGGGTCGAAGAACGTACGCGCGAGGTTGTCTTGGGCGCGATGCGCGCGCTGACGCAGGCGAATGGCGATGCGATTGAGGCTCTCGCTGCGAAACGCGGGGTCCTCGAGATTCGGGGGCGGCAACAGCGACCGTTCATCGTCGAGCTTCGACCCCTCGGCACCGCGAGCGGGTGAGCGCTGGTGTACGACGAATCGCGCATCCTCCACGGCCTGGATTTCGATCGCGACACCGGACCGCACCAGCGCCATGCGGTGCAGGAAGGAGCCCGCGATCAAGTTGAGTACCACGATCGGCGGCACGAGGAGCGCGATGAACTCGAAGCTCGGTCCGGCGTTGGCGAGCGTCTGCACGAAGAACAGCGCCACGAGCGATTGCGCGAGGATCGAGTACGAAAAGTGGGTCGTCTCACTGTTGGAGGTCAACGCACCAGCCAGCCGACTGCCGACGACCACGCCCAGGGTGCGCAAGACGACGAGCCCTGCAGCGATTGCCCAGGGCTCGCCAACGTGAGGTAGCGGGGTCTGTACGATCGCGAACACGATCGCCACGCTGATGAAGAAGGGACTCGATCGGTCGAGCGAGTCGGACAAGTTGAAGCCGTGCTGCGACCCGTTCCGCGCTACGACGCCGCCGATCGTGCCGACCCCGAACAGCGCGATCGCGGAGTGTGGCCACACGATCGCGACGATCGCCGCCACGGTCAGCGTGACGACGACCACCTGATTGGACGCCGTGCGCAGCACGCCCAGCAGGAGCAGACCGAACGCGAGCCCCCCGCCTAGGGCGACGGAAAGGTTGATCCAGTGGGCGTTCACGAACGCGACGGGGTCGAAGGCCGCCGCGTCGAAGCCGACGTCCAAAGCCACGATCAGCACCACGGTCGTGGCGCCGATCAGCAGGTTCTTGATCACCGCGACGTTGATCTGGAGCTCGGGGAAGCGGCCCTCGGCGTGCATGTCCGCGTTGACCGCATAGATGGCGGTGGGACTCGACGTCACGGTCATCAACGCCGCGACGATGAGGGGGGTGACCGTGACCAGCGACAGGGGCGCGAAGGCGCCGTGGATGCCCCAGAACGCGACGAACATCACGCCGCCGCCCACGACGATGTGACCCAGGATGTGGGCGAAGACCGCGCGCAGATGTTGGGCGAGGCGCTCGAAGCTGAACGCGAGGCCGATCGACAGGCCCGTCAGCAGGGCCGCGGCCGCAAAGGGTGCCTCCTGGTCGTGAAAGTACGCGACGCTGTCGAGGCCTCCGACACCGAAGATTCCGGTCGTCAGCGGCACCGCGACCAGCCCCATCACCGCATAGCCGAGGACCCGCGGCAGTTTCGCGAATCGACACAACTCGCCGGCGATCACCGCGAGCAGCAGCGTGCCAATCACCACGCCGAGGCCCCAGCGCGACATGCCCGCGATCTCGGAGATCGGTGGGCCGTAGACGTAGGTGACCGCGCCAACCGCAGACAGGCAGGTCATCACGGTCAGGAGGCGATGCATGTTAGCGCCTCCAAAACTCGGGCAGGAGAAGGACCAAGATCGTCAGGAACTCCAGACGTCCGAGGATCATGCAGAAGCTCAACACCATCTTCCCGCTCGTCGGGATGAACGCGAAGTTCTCGATCGAGCCCACCTTGGACAGGCCAGGGCCGATGTTGAACAGCGTCGCGGCGACGGATGTGGTGGCGGTCACGATGTCGAGGCCCAGAAAGCCCATGTACAGGGAAGCGGCCGCAAAGGTCAGCACGCCGATCGCGAAGAACCCGAGGATCGCCGACGCCGTTTCGGGCGCGATGACGGCACGTCCGACACGGGTCGCCATCACGACTTGCGGGCGGAACACGCGATAGATCTCAACGTAGATTGCTTTGAAGATCACGACGAAGCGGATGACTTTCATCCCGCCCGCGGTGCTGCCGGCCATCCCGCCGACGAACATCAGCATCACGAGCAACAGCTGCGACAACGGCGGGTAGACGTCGAAGTTGTCGGTGCCGAAGCCCGTGGTCGTGATCACACCGACGACCTGGAAGATGGCGTACCGGAAGCAGTCGACGAGCGAACCGTGTTTTTCGACCGCTCCGGTTTGCCAGATGTTGAGCGTGACGATCGCGGTCGCGACGGCGATCAACGCTAGATACACATGCAGTTCGCGGTCGCGGAAGAAGTCGCGCCAGCGCCCGCGCCACATCGAGAAGTAGAGGCCGAAGTTGATGCCCGCCAGCAGCATGAACAGCGTGATGACGTAGTCGATGAGCGCGGAGTCGTAGTCGGCGACGCTGCCGTTCTGGGTGGAGAAGCCGCCCGTCGCCATCGTCGCCATCGCGTGGCACGCCGCATCGTGGGCCGACATGTCGCAGGCCAGCCAGAGGATCAGGAACTCGACGAGGGTGAACGTCGTGTAGATGTACCAAAGGATGCGTCCCGTCTCGCGGATCTTCGGCTTGAGCCCCTCCGTGATCGGGCCCGGGACTTCGCTCTTGAACAGAAACTTGCCGCCGACCCCGAGCTGCGGAAAGAGGGCGACGAACAACACGACGATCCCAAGCCCGCCAAGCCAGTGGGTGAGGGCTCGCCACCAGTGTAGTCCGCGGGAATGGTCCGCGATCTCCACCATCACGGTGGACCCGGTGGTCGTGAAGCCCGAGATGGCTTCGAAGTAGGCATCGGCGGGGTTGGTGAACGCGCCGTCGAACAGATACGGCAATCCGCCGAACACCCCGAGCAGGAACCACGACAGCGCGACCATCAAGATCGCTTCGGAACGCAGGATCGTGCCACTGCCTTCGTTGCGCCCCCACAACCAGAGCGCGCCGCCACTGCCGGCGGTGATCACGAAGCTCCAGAGCAGGGCGACGGTCGTCGTCGGCTCGTCGTAGACGAGCCCCGTGGTCCAGAACAACGTCGAAAGCATGCACGCTCCGAGCAGGAGCAGCATCATTCCGAGATTGCGGCCGATCCGCCGATAGTTCACGTCATTCCCCGTTCACAATGAGAACGCTGGCTTCTTGCGAAACGCGCGTTCGACGGCTTCGCGGTTTCGAGGAGTCGTGAACACAATCACCCGGTCGGAGCCCTCGATGACATCGTCGCCACTGGGCACGTACGCGCGTTCGCGGTTGCAGACCGCGCAGATGTTGGCGCCGCGCGGGAAGTCGATCGATCGGATCGGCTTGCCGACGATGCGCGCGTCGGCCGGCGCGATGAACTCCAAGAACTCGCCCTTGCCCTCGAGGACCGGCGTGATGCCGACGACGGAGCCCGCACGCACCCATTTGAGAACCTGTTTGGCGACTTCGTGGCGCGGGCTGAGTGTGGCGTCGAGCCCCAGCCGCTCACAGACGGCGCTGTAGTCGGGCTTGTGCACCAGCGCGATCACGCGCTGTGCGCCGAGGTCTTTGGCCAACAGGCTCGTCATCACGTTGACCTCGTCGCGACCGGAGACGGCGACGAACGCGTCAGACTGGTCAACGCGCTCTTCCTCGAGGAGGTCGATGTTCGTGCCGTCGCCGTTGATGATGACGGAGTTCCGAAGCGTTCGGCTCAGCTCCGCACATCGCTCACGATCACGGTCGATCAGGACGACATCGATGCCGTCGTTCTCCAGGGCGTGGGCGAGCGTCGCGCCCACCTGGCTGCCACCCACGATGATCACCCGACGCGTGAAGCGACGGCGCTCGCGGTCGAAGAGCTTCTCCACCTTGGGAATCTGTTCCACGCGGCCGACGATGAGGAGCTCGTCAGAGGCGCGGATGACGTCCATCCCACCGGGGACCATCACGTCGTCGTCCCGAATGATGGCGGCCACGAGGGTGTTCGACGGCAATTTGATGTCTTTGAGCTGCCGATTGACGACGAACGCCCCTTCATCGACCGGAAGCTGGATCATCTCCACCCGATTGTCGGCAAAGTCTTCGACCGCGATCGCGTTGGAGCTCCGCACGATCTTGTGCATCTCGAGGCCGACGAGGGCGTTGGGGTTGACGACGAGGTCGATCCCCATCAAGCCGGCGAACGACGCGCGGTCCTCGTCGAAGTACATGGAGTCGGCGACGCGGGCGATCGTGGCTTTCGCGCCGAGCTCCTTGGCCCGGATCGCGCTGAGCATATTGACCTCATCGTGGTCGGTGACCGCGATGAACAGATCGGCGTTCTGAATGCCGGCCTGACGCAACGTCTTGACGTTGGCTCCGTGCCCCCGCAAGACCATCGCATCCAGCGTCTCCTCCGCCGCCGCGAGCGCGCCGGGATCGACGTCGATGATCACGACATTGTGCCCCTCGCTGACCAACACGCGGGAGACGTATTTGCCGACTTCTCCCATTCCGACGATGACAATGTTCATCGGGCATCCTCGATGCGTGACCGGCGCAGGCCCGCTGCCTACGCGGTCCACTACGGCATCGGCACGCATCGGTGCTGCCGCCTGCCGCTCAACCACCGTTCAATCTAGCGTGGAAACGGCGGTGCAGCAGGTTTTTCGGCGGGTCGGTTGTCCGGGCTACCGGGCGTTCGGGCAACGCTCTTGCGTGCCCGCACTCGCTGTGGAATCCTAGGGTCGGTCAACTCCGACACCGCGAGGGGTGATGGACCGTCGTCTCGTCGATCATCTGGTCAATTCCAGTCTCGTTTCTCGCGCCGCGATGCAGCGCATGATTCTGCGCGCCACCAAGGCGAAGACCGGCGTCGTCGAGCAACTGCTCGACGACGAGAAGATCGATCAAGCCGGCATCGCGCGCGAACTCGCCGAGTACTACGAACTGTCGACGGTCAATGTCGGCGAGTTCTCGGTGAGCGAGACAGCCCTCAAGTTCATCTCCAAGACGATGGCGGACAAGCATGGGGTGCTGCCGTTCGCGGTGAGCGAGTCGGCGGACCAGGTGACGGTCGCCGTCTACAACCCGGAGGCGGCACAGTCGGTCATCGATTCGCTGAAGACCGCGACGGGGAAGCGTCCCAACGTGCAGGTCGCGCCGCGCCGATGGCTGGAGGGTGCGATTCGGCATTTCTACTTCCAGGAGGCGTGGGCCGAGGCTCCTGAGCACCGCACGGCGACCCGCGAGGTCGCCGCCGTGGCTCGCGAGCTGGGCCTCGGCGGGGACTCTAGCTCGGAGATCGTGCTCGACGAGGTCGTGGTGCCGCCGGCCCCCAAAGTGAAGAAGGCGGCGCCCCGATCCAAGGACCCCGCGCAGACGCCGTTGCCGCCGCCGCTCATCGTGCTCGACGACTCGGCGCCGCCGCCTGAGCCGCGCCGCAAGCGCGCCCCAGAAGAAGCGCCCGCGCGCCGCAAGTCCGCCGCGCCCGCGTCCGAATCCGAGGGACACGATGCCGCGCTCGATGAGTTCGACGCGTTCCTCGATCATGCGACCGGATGGGGCGGGGCGGGCAATCGCTCCGGCATTCCGGGATGGGATCAGGCCGACAGTCCGGCGGACGCCAACCCGTTCGCCCGCGAGGATGACGGGTGGCACGATCCGCCTTCGGCGGGCGGCTTTAGCTTGTTCGACGAAAAGTCGGAGGCTGAAGGGTTGAATCTACGCGAGGTCGTCGATCGTCACGACGAGTCGATCGCCCAACTGCGCCGCGAAATCCAGCAGCAGCGCGAGATCATCACCGCGCTCGTCGACGCGCTCGTCGAGGCCGGCGTGGTCAGCAAGCGCGACATCAAGCACCGGGTGAAGCGCAAATAGCACTACTGCGCGTTCGTGAATCCAACGGCGAGGTCCACCGAGATCATCGTCGTGTCCAGTGCCACGATGTAGTGGCCGCCGCCCTCCACGCGGACCTCCAGCCCCGACCAACGAAAGCGTGCGCCCAGCACGGCGCCCACCGCATCGAACGATGTGCGTGTGCCGGTCAGGCGGATGAGGCTGTTGTTCGCGGTGCCGAGCCGACGGTAGTCGGGGCCCGCCACGAGCTCGAACAGTCGGATTGGCGCATAGAACCTCGGCCCCAGCGTCACCCCGTAGGTCTGAAAGCTGCGCGAGAACGGGGGTGGCGTCTGTGTGGTGAGAAAGTACGACGTCCCGAGGGCCAGCGACGCGCCGATGTGCCGCCAGCGCAGTTCCTGCTGCACGGAGAGCCCGATCCCCCGCTTCGTCACCGATCCCAGCGCCCCGGCCATCACGCGGGGGCCGGCGCCGAGTGCGATCGCGGCTCGTGGCGGTGAGGCACGCACGGTCGCCGGCACGACCAGCAGCGCCAGCGCGAACGGAAGTGCGGCGCGACATCGGCGCCGGCACGAGCCCCAAACCAGCCCGAGCGCGAGCAGTCCCCACAGCCAACCCGACGGCGCCGCCGTGGCGCACCCCGCCGTGGTGTCCGGGGGATCGCACCGGCCGCTCTCGGTGTTGCAGCGCTGGTCCGAGTTGCAATCCGCGTTGACGAGACACTCGGCGCAGCGCCCCAATGTCTCGTCGCAGGCCCAGCCCGCCGGACAGTTGGACGTCTCGAAACACTCGCGCGGCACCGACGCGTAGACCCAGTCGAGCTCGACCTCGCATCCCGAACAGCGCACGCCGAACCGGAACGCGTCTCGGACGCCGAGATTCTGCGCCGTGAACCTGTTCTCGGCGATCTTGCCCGCGCCGACCGCTTCGTGAACGCGGCGCGTGACGAGGTCATCGGGATCGATCTCCCCGGTTCCGTCGCCGAAATCGGCGGACGGGACCAATGCCACGACCTCGACCGCTGCGGGATCGGGGCCCACGTTGCGCACGACGTAGTCCACCTGATTGCGACCGCTGACATCACGCTCGAGGAGCACCGCGGACGGGCACTGGGCGGTCGCCGGCCGACAGAGCGAGCCAAAGTCGAGCGGATCTTCGGGCGTCGGCACGCACGCGGTGGCCACGAACGCCAAGATGAGTGGGGCGAGGCTTCGCTGCACTAGTCCGGCATCGTCGAGGAGGACGGCGATGAGATCGTCGCGAGGAACCGGCGAGGGTGGGGCGAGACTTCTGGGCAGGTGCACTAGCTGCGCTCCAGGCTCTTCCAGACTTGCGGTAGTGCGTCGAGTAGCGCGCTGACCGTCAGCCCTCGGTGCCCGCATTGCTCGGCGGCGAGATCGCCCGCCATCCCGTGCACCCACACCGCGGTGCACACCGCGTCGAACGGGGGCAACGGCTCACACAGTTGGGCGGCGATGATCCCGGTCAACGCGTCTCCCATCCCCGCGGTGGCCATGCCGGGGTTGCCCGTGCGGTTCACGGCGATCCGGAGCGGTTCGTGGTCCACGATCACGGTCGCGGCGCCCTTGAGGACGACGATCGCCGCCCAGTCCTGCGCGATCTCGATCGCTCGACCGATCGGGTCCTCCAGAATCTCCTCCACCGAACACGAGCACAGTCGGGCGGCTTCGCCGGGATGCGGCGTCAGCACCAGCGTCGCGACCTCGACGTGCTGCAGCTGCATGCGGTTCTCGGCGAGCAACGTCAATCCGTCGGCGTCGACGACGACGCGCCGATCGGAATCGAGCACGCCCTGAAGGACCTCGAACGCCCCGGCGTGTGTGCCCATCCCGGGTCCCACCGCGATCACGTGCGACCACGCGATCAAGTCCTCGAGGTCGTCGGCGTGGCGTTGCTCAATCGTGCGCGCGAGAACCCCGGCGCCCATCGCTTCGGGGACGGCCGGCGCGACTTGAGCGACGGTGTCGTCGTAGGTGCCCACGGCGACGAGGCCGGCGCCGCTTCGCAATGCGGCGCTGGCGCTCATCAGCACGGATCCGGTCTTGCCGGGTTCGCCGCCGACGACGATCACCCGCCCCGCGTCGCCTTTGTGCAGCGTCGGTGCGCGCGACGCGACCCAGGGCGGCTCCACCAACCACTCTGCGGACCACCCGACGTCATCGACCACGCTGGCCGGAATTCCGATATCGACCGGATACAGCGCGCCGCCGTACTGACGGCCGGGGTACAGAGCTTGCCCGAGCTTCGTGAGGCCGAGCGTCGCGGTGGCCGAGGCCTGGACCGCCGATCCGAGCACGAGTCCCGTGTCGGCATCGATACCGCTGGCGATATCCACGGAGAACACGCGCGGCTGGGTGTTCAGAAACTCGATTGCGGCGGCGTAACTGCCCACGACGTCACGGTCGAGCCCCGTGCCGAACAGCGCATCCACCCACACAGTGCATGGCGCGACGTCCTCGAGGTGGATGTGCAGTTCGTCTCCGTTGACGCCGGAGAGGTCGTGGATCCAGAAGCCGAGCTGCTCCAACACGGCGAGGTTCTGCGCGGCGTCGCCCGTGTAGCTGCTGGTGGAGCGCATCGTGCCCACCCAGACATCGTGGTTCTGTTCCTGGAGGAGGCGTGCCATGACGAATCCGTCACCGCCGTTGTTTCCACCGCCGCACAGCAGGCCGATTCGCGTCTGGCCCTGGATCTCGAAATGGCGGATCAGGGCGTCGACGGCCCCCAATCCCGCGCGCTCCATCAGTACGATCCCGGGGACCCCGACGGTGTTCATCGTCCGTCGATCCATCTCGCGCATCTGTTCGGCCGTCACGAGGAGCACTGAGGTCAGCCCTCCAGGAAGCGACGTCGTCCGCTCTCGAGCGCATCGATCATCTCGCGGACCGCGGCCTCGAAACCGATGAACAAGGCTCGCGCCACGATACTGTGGCCGATGTTGAACTCCACGATCTCGCGGATCGCGGCGACGCGCAGGACATTCTTGGTGTCCAGCCCATGCCCGGCAGCGACCTTGAGGCCCATCGTGTCGGCGGCCTTGGCCGCGTATTTCAACTTGTCGAACTGGGTGTCGACGAACGCGTCGTACTCCGCGATGGTCGAAAACGCGCGCCGGTCGGCGCAGTAGTCGCCCGTGTGTAGCTCCACGGCCTCGACACCAATGCGTGCCGATGCGGCCAGCTGGTCGGCGCGGGGGTCGATGAAGAGGCTGATCTCGCCGCCGAAGGGTCGCAACTCCTCCACGTAGGCGGCGAGTGCGGCTTCTTGGCCGACGACGTCCAATCCGCCTTCGGTGGTCTGCTCCTCGCGTCGCTCCGGGACGAGCGTCACCATGTCGGGGCGCACCGCTCGGGCGATCTCCGCCATTTCTGCCGTCGCCGCCATCTCCAGATTCAACCGCGTCTGAACGGTCTCGCGCAGAATCCGTAGATCGCGGTCCTGGATGTGGCGTCGGTCCTCGCGCAGGTGGACGGTGATCTGATCCGCGCCGGCTGATTCGGCGGCGATGGCGGCCGCGATCGGGTCCGGATACTTCGTGTGACGAGCCTGGCGGATCGTCGCGACGTGGTCGACGTTGACCCCGAGTCTCGGTCGGATGGGGGGCTTCTTCATGTCCAGATCCTCAGGTGCCAATGGCGGAGCGCAGACTCGACACGAGTGAGTCGGCGTGACGCTTCACTGTCCGTTCGTCGGGCCCCTCGACCATCACCCGTGCCTTGGGTTCCGTGCCGGAGTAGCGGGCCACGACGCGGCCGTCCTCCCCCAACTCCGCCTCGACCTCGCGCAGCGTCTCTTGAAATTTGTCGATCGTTTCGAGGGGCGGCTTCTCGCGGACCTCGACGTTGATGAGGACCTGTGGATAGGCCTTCATCACCTCGGCCACTTCGCTGAGGGGACGCCTCTCGCGCTGCAGGATCGCGAGGACCTGCAAGGCCGCGATCATGCCATCGCCGGTGGTCGTGTGATCACCGAAGATGATGTGCCCGGACTGTTCGCCGCCGAGGTTGTAGTCGCCCTCACGCATCATTTCGACGACGTAGCGGTCGCCAACGGCGGAGCGCTCCAGCCGAATGCCGTGCTTCTTCAGCGCGATCTCGAGGCCGATGTTGCTCATGATCGTCGCGACGACCGCGTCGTTGCGCAGCAGCCCCTCGCTCTTGAGGCTGATCGCACACAGCGCGATGATCTTGTCGCCGTCCACGACGCGCCCGCGCTCGTCGACGAGCATCACGCGGTCGGCGTCGCCGTCCAGTGAGATCCCGATGTCGGCACGCGTCTCGAGCACTCGCCGCGAGACCAGCTCGGGGTGCATCGATCCGCACTCGAGGTTGATGTTTCGCCCATCGGGTTCGGTGCCCAGCGTGAACACCTCGGCGCCCAGCTCCCGCAGCACCGTCGGCGCGACCTTGTAGGCGGCACCATTGGCGCAGTCGAGCACGACGCGCAGGCCGTCCAGCGTCAGATCCTTGGGGAACGTCGCCTTGAGGAAGACGATGTAGCGCCCGGACGCGTCATCGATGCGCATCGCCTTTCCGATGTGCTCCGCGTCGATGACGGGGGGCTCTTCGGAGAGGACGAATCGCTCGATCTGCGCCTCTTCCTCGTCGGGCAGCTTGAACCCATCGCGCCCGAAAATCTTGATGCCGTTATCGCGGTAGGCGTTGTGGCTCGCCGAAATCACGATGCCGGCGTCGGCGCGCATCCCGGTCGTCAAGAATGAGATCGCCGGCGTCGGCAGGGGGCCCACGAGCATCACGTCAGCGCCCATCGAGGTGATCCCGGCGGCGAGGCTCGACTCGAACATGTAGCCGGAGATGCGGGTGTCTTTCCCGATCAGGATGCGCGCGGGGTGACCACCCGGCTGGCGGCTGCGCCGAAAGTGCCACGCGATGGCCTGTCCGAGGCGCACAGCCACTTCGGCGGTCATCGGGTAAACGTTCGCGACACCACGGATCCCGTCGGTGCCAAAGAGTTTGCGTTCGACCATCGTGCCACCTTCAGGCGGGGTGCGGCGAGAATGTGACGCGCGGTGCGCCCAAAATCAAGGGGGGGAGGGCGCCGGCGCGTCGTCCGGGGCTGGCCGCTTGGGTGCGGGAGCCTGGGGGCTCGGCGTGTTCTGCGGCGCGTTCTGCGGCTCGGGGGGCGGGACACGGTGCGTCGTCACGAGGAACTCGGTCGGATAGAACTGTACGAGGTTCACATCCGGCGGCAAGTTGAGGATCTTGGCGGACTTCGTGAACCGCCCCGGGGGCTTCTGACTCTCCGCCGTCAGGTCGACGGCGGCGTAGATCGTGTCCGACGTCATGCGGTCGACGGTCGGCTTGGGCCCGCGCAGCGTCACGGTGACCACTTCGGGGCGCACGTCGACGGCATAGGATGTATTCACGCCCACGACACCGACCTCCTGGACCGTTCGTGTGACCTCTTGGGTCGCGATGGGCACGCGGACCGTAATCGCGCGCTCGACGTCGTACTGCAGAAACGGGTCGTCGATCCGAAGCTGCACGCGCTTCTCGAACGACTCGGTTCGGTCCGTGACGTCGACCGGCTCGGTCCAGACGAAGTCGAGGTTGCGCACCGAGCTCTGCGGACCGGTGATCTCGATCTTGTCCGGCGTGACTCGCATCTCGCCCAGGTCAAAGGATGCGCCGGGATCGCCGACGCGACGCGGCCGAATGGGCACGGCTTTGGTTTCGGCGGGCTCCAGCTCGACGCGCACCGAGTTCGGTTGGATCGAGGTGACCCGCAGACCGGACGGCACGCGGATCATTTCCGCGCTCACACCGACGAGGCCCGCGGTGTCCTTGCTGACCGCCAGCGTGATCGGCGGCAACTGGGATGGGTCAAACTTGTTGAGATCGGACCAGCGCCCGCCGACCGTGATTCGAACGCGATCCACCGGTTCGCTGACCAGCACCATCCCCTCTGGGATCACGAGCCGGATCGGGACGTGGCCGGTGACCGCGGACTCGCGGTCCTCGCGCACCCAGATGAACAGGGAGAGCGTGAGGATGAACGCGATGAGCTTCAGGGATCCGTTGACCATCAGAACGCGAGTAATCCAGGTCGGCATCACGTGTCGCCTCCTTTGACGCTTTCGTGGCGTCCGGTCGTCGCGGGGTCGCGGCGAGAGCGGAAGCGCTCCAAGATTCCGCGCGTCGACGACTCCGTGTCGTCGTCACCGGCGAAGATGCCCTGCAGCATGTCGCGCATCTCGTTGGCGTCGAGGTCGGAGAAGAGCTCCTCGCGATAGGCGATCGATACGACGCCGCGCTCTTCGGAGACGATGACGATCACGGCGTCGGTGTCCTCGGTCAGGCCGATCGCGGCGCGATGGCGAGTGCCCAAAGACTTCTCGATCTGCGGATTGTTCGACAGCGGCAGGAAACATCCGGCCGCCGCGATGCGCCCCTTCTGCACGATCACCGCCCCGTCGTGCAACGGGTTCTGGTGCTCGGTCAGGAACACACTGAACAGCACCTCTTTGGTGACCGTCGCGTCGATCTTGACCCCCTCCTCGGTGAAGTCGTCGAGGTTGGCATTGCGCTCCACCGCGATCAGCGCGCCGATCTTTCGTGCGGCCAGCATCTGCGACGCCTTGATCACTTCTTCGAGGACCTGGGTTTCCTCGATCGATTGTTTCGTCGAGAAGATCGTGGTGCGCCCGAAGTGGGCGAGCGCGCGACGGATGTCGGATTGGAAGATGATGACGATGATGATGATGAAATTGGCGATGAACTTGTCGATGAACCAGTTCGTCGCCGGCAGCGTCCAGTAGTCGTTGCGGGACAGAAAGTACAACAAGATCACGACGATCAGACCGATCAGGATCTGGACCGCTCGTGTGCCTTTGATCAAAAGCAGGATGCGATAGACTACGAAGTAGACGATCGCGAAATCGATCATCGCGATGATGATCTCGGCCCCGTTTTGGACCCCTAGTGTGTTGTAGATGAATTCCATCAGACTCGCCCGGACGATCGATTGTATCGACAACTGGTTTCGGGGCAAGAACCCGAACCGGGCACGGTGAAGGAGAACGCATGATTGGTTCGCAAACGCTCTCGCTGTCGGAGAGAACCCGAGTGATGGGCGTGCTGAACGTGACGCCGGACTCGTTCTCGGATGGAGGAAGGTACGTGGACCCGGGGCGCGCGGTCGCCCACGCGCTTCAGATGCTCGACGAAGGTGCCGACATCATCGACGTCGGCGGAGAGTCGACCCGGCCTGGCGCCCGCGAGGTGAGCGTGGGGATGGAGATCGAGCGCACCGTGCCGCTGATCGCACGGATCCGCGCCCAGGCGCCGGGTGCCGTCGTCTCCATCGACACGACCAAGGCCCCCGTCGCACGCGCGGCGCTGGAGGCGGGGGCCCAGATGGTCAACGACATCAGCGGGCTCGGCTTTGACGCCGCGATCGCCGACGTCGCCGCGGAGTTCGGCGCCTCGCTGGTGCTGATGCACATGCAGGGGACGCCGCGGACGATGCAGGCCGCACCCCACTACACGGACGTCGTGAAGGAGGTCCTCGCGTTCCTCGACGAACGCGCCACCCGCGCGATTGAGGCGGGCGTCCCCGCGGATCGCATCATCGTGGATCCCGGCTTCGGCTTTGGTAAGGCGCTGGAGCACAATCTCGAGATCCTCCGTCGACTCGACGAGTTTACGGCGCTGGGCTACCCGGTGCTGGTCGGCACCTCGCGCAAGAGCTTCATCGGCGCGATCACCGGGCGTCCGGCCACCGAGCGCGTGCACGGCACCGCTGCGACGGTGGCGATCGCGGCGTTGCGCGGCGCGAGCATCGTGCGGGTGCACGACGTCGCCGCGATGGTGGATGTGGTTCGGGTCGTCGACGCCGCGGCCAAGCGCACCTAGTCAGGTGCTCAGGTGGGTTCGAAGCTCGGCAGGGTGGCCTGCTCTTTGAGTTTCGAGGTGAAGCCGGTCTTCGGCTTGCGCTCCTCCTCCTCCTGGGCCTCGGACTCCTCGCCGTCGGACGGCTTCTCGTTTTCGGCGCGGTGGCGGCGGATCGCGTCGAGATTCTCGAACTCCATCAAGAGCTCGATCTCCTCGAAGTCGAGGGCTTCGAACTCCAACAGTGCGATGGACATCATGTCGAGCATCCGCCGGTTGTCGATGAGCAGCTGCTCGGCGAGGGCGTACTGCTCCATGACGATGCCGCGGACTTCGGCGTCGATCTCCTCGGCGACCGCCTCGGAGTAGGGACGGTGCGCTGCGCCGCCGCCGCCGTACCCACCAGGGAATGGGTTGCTCCGTGCGTCGCTGAACGACAGCGGTCCGATCGTGTCCGACATCCCCCACTCGCACACCATGCGCCGCGCGAGGTCGGTCGCCACTTCGATGTCGTTGCCGGCGCCGGTCGTGATCTGGTCAAACACGATCTTCTCGGCTGCGCGACCACCCATCATCACGGCGATGCGTTGCAGCGCATACGACTTCGACATCGTATGGCGATCTTCGGTCGGCAGCTGCTGGGTGACCCCCAGGGCGCGGCCACGCGGGATGATTGTGACCTTGTGGACCGGGTCGGCGCCCTCTTGCAGGATCGCGACGAGCGCGTGGCCCGCCTCGTGGAACGCGGTGACCTTGCGCTCCTCCTCGCCGATGACGGCCGACTTGCGTTCGGCACCCATCAGGACCTTGTCCTTGGCGTGCTCGAAGTCGGCGGTCTCGACGCGGTCCTTGCCGAGTCGGGCCGCCTGTAGCGCCGCTTCGTTCACGAGGTTTTCGAGGTCCGCGCCCGAGAAGCCGGGCGTGCCACGCGCGATGCGCGACAGATCGACGTCCTTCGAGATCGGGGTTCGACGGGTGTGGATCTTGAGAATCAGTTCCCGGCCGCGCACGTCCGGCGGCGCGACCACTACCCGTCGATCGAACCGACCCGGGCGCAGCAGCGCCGGATCGAGCACGTCGGGACGGTTGGTCGCCGCGACGAGGATCACGCCCTCATTGGATTCGAAACCGTCCATTTCGACGAGCAGCTGATTCAGCGTCTGCTCGCGCTCGTCGTGTCCGCCGCCGAGGCCCGAGCCACGGTGGCGCCCGACGGCATCGATCTCGTCGATGAAGATGATGCACGGGGCGTGCTTCTTGGCCTGCTCGAACAAGTCGCGGACGCGCGAGGCGCCGACACCCACGAACATTTCGACGAAGTCGGAACCCGAGATGGAGAAGAACGGCACGCCGGCTTCGCCCGCGACACCGCGCGCAAGTAGCGTCTTGCCCGTACCGGGCGGGCCCATCAGCAGGACACCCTTGGGGATCCGACCTCCGAGGCGCGTGAACTTCTTCGGGTTCTTCAGGAATTCGACAATCTCTTGGAGCTCGTCCTTCGCCTCATCGATTCCCGCGACATCGTTGAACGTGACCTTGTTGGAGCTCTCGTTCAGCAGCTTTGCTTTCGACTTGCCGAACGTCATCGCTTTGCCGCTGCCGCCCTGGAATTGGCGCAGCACGAAGACGAGGAGGATCACGAGAAACAGCAGGGGGATCGTGGTGATCAGGATCTGCTGAAGCAGCCCGTTTTCCTCCGACTTTTTGAACGTGTACGTGACGCCCTTGGCGGCCATCACGTCCTGGAGGTCTTCGCCGATCGGACCGGTTGTCTTGAACTGCGCCTCGGCCTTGGTCTTCTTCAGCTTCTCGAGGTGCGCCGGCTTGAACTCGCCGGTGATCTCCAACTCTTTGATCTCGACGGATTCAACCTGTCCTGCTTCGACGGCCGTCCGGAACTCGCTGAACTTGATCGCCTTCGCATCGCGGCTTCCATCCGTGAGGATGTTGAACACCAGGATGAGCAGGATGACTAAGGCGGCGGGGATGACCCACGCGCGGAGCGGCATTTTGTTGAACACTGCAACCCTCGACCAGCAGAAAGGGGCGGCCCGCGACTATAGTGCAAAGCCGGTTGCCGGGCTACCTTCGCGAGTTCATCGTTTGGACCGCGAAATCTGTGGAAACCAAGCGCTCCCACCCTACGAAAATTCCAGATTCTTGCCCGCGAGGCAAAACAATCGGGTCGATCGCGACCGCACCGTCGGCGACCGCGAGGCACTGATCATCGCGGTACAAACATGGCCAACACCATCGCCCGGCGGGGGGAACCTCTAATTCGGCGAGCACTTCGACGACGCGCCGTTCGCCGTGCGCCGTGACGATGCGATCGCCGGGGCGTGGACCGCGCAACGTGACGCCATCGGTCGTCGCGAGTGCGAAGCCCGCGGTGTTCGGTGCCCCGTGTCCGACCGTGACACGATGGGTGAACCACGGCAGTTCCATGGGGGCGACGACGGCAAGCGTCGGAGTGCGACGTTGGTCGAGCAGGCGCAACCCCTGACCGCGCGTTCCGACGAGCGAGACAACGGCGGAACTGACGGCAGCCACCACGTGCCGGCCGCAGTACGAGCGGGCCGAACGATTATCGTCGACGACGGCCTCGGACAGCTCGTGCACGAGCGGGGCGGACAGTTCGCCATGCAGGGCACGAGCGGCGTCGAGAAGGATTCGAGCGCGTACCTCGTCGGGCTGTTGGGCCAGCGCCGCCCGGTCGAACTCGACTTCGGTGAGTGCTCGCGCCCGCGCGGTGACGGCATGAACGTCTCGCGCGAGCTGCGCTGCCCGGTCGCGGATCAGCGCCATCTGGGCCGGGTCCAGCGCCACCGGGTCGGCACGAAGGCGTGCGCGTGCGTACTTGAGCTGGTGATTCGACGGGTCCTCACGCCACCGCAGGCCAGCCTCGGCGGCGTACCGCTCGATCGCTGCGCGCCGCTCGCCGAGCATCGGACGCACCGTCTCGAAGCCCCACCAGCTCGACCACACGCGCGGCCCTGCCGCTCCGATCGCACCCGCACCGCGCTCCGCCTGCAGTTGCATCGACTCCCACGCATCGTCGGCGTGGTGACCGAGAGCGAGCAGGTCGGCCCCGAGTTCACTCGCGAGGCGCACCAGGGCGGCATAGCGCTGGTTGCGTGCGCGCCCCTGCGTCGAGTTGCCGGGTTTGATCTGGACCGCGGTGCTCGCGAACGGGACGCCGAGCTGCGCAGCCAGATCGGCGCAGAACGCGGCATCATCGGCCGAGTCGACCCGCAGCCCGTGGTCGACGTGGGCGGCACAGACCTGCGCGCCGCCGCACACCAGCGCGTGCAGCAGTACGACGCTGTCGAGCCCTCCGCTCAGGCCCACCGCGACGCGTCGACCGTCAACGCTGCTCGCGAGCCTCGTCTGGAAACTACTTCTTTGCATCCGCCGAGACGTCGATGCCCTGAACCTTGGCGACGAACCGACGCAGCGCGCGTGGCGGAACGACCAACGTTCGGTCGAGCTCGGTGGGGTGCCGGGCTGCGGTGATCGCGATGACGCGCCCGTCGTCGGCGACGATGGGCGCTCCGAGGATCACGGGAAACGAGCTGTGCAGGTAGAACTCGAGTTCGTCGCGTTTGCTGGACGGCGCGAGGAACGCCGTCGCGACCAAGGTCGAGCCCATCTGATGACTGAAGCCGTACGGGGTCGCGATCGCCTGATCATCGATGGGAAAGAAGACGAGGCCCGCCGCGGGTGCGGGCATCCGGTTGTCAGGGAGCTCGAGGGTCGCGAGATTTCGATGCTTATCGACGTTCGTCACCTTCGCCGGCACCAGTGCCGGGTCCGCGAGCAGCGCCTTGACGTCCGCACCGAGGTTAATCTCCTGAATACTGCGGCGCGGCGCGGTCGGCAGCGCGCCCGATTTGCGTTTCGGCGCTGCTTTGACGAACACCGCCTCGGCGTCGAGCAGGTAGTGGGCGTTCGTGACGAGCACCGGCTCGACCGCGCCCGCTTTCGCGGAGAGCCAGACGGCCTCGCCGCGTACGATGATCGTGGACTGCCGCACCGGGGAGTTGTTGCGTGGCACCACGATGACTTCGATTACGCGATCACTGATCGCGGCCGAGGACTCACGCAGCGTCTCCAGCGAGGTCGGTCGCGGCAGCGCGCCTTTGCGGCTCAGAGCCGCCGGCAAAATCGATTCCTCCGCCTTCGGGAGGTCCTCCGGACGGATGACTTCGACCGTCACGTCGTCGAAGTTCTGCTTCCACGACGGCTGCGGGG
>JBFIHF010000045.1:0-27348 GCA_041601915.1 Bradymonadaceae bacterium | reverse complement strand
GCCCAAGACCAGACCGCGGGCGCGTCTTCGCTGCAGCGCGGCCGTCGCATGGAGTTCGATGCACGGCTGATTCGCGGCGAGCGCGCGTCCGGCGCGGTGTTCCTGTTCCAGCGCGCGACACGGCCGTTGCCGTCGATGGTGAAGCGCCGGACCAGCTACCTCGATGACACGGTGACCAAGACGCTGGGCGACGAATCGGCGGACGAGTTCCGCAGAAATCAGTCCGAAGCGATCGAGAAACGTATTAGAGCGGAGGAGGAGGAGCGGCGCAAAGCCCGCGAGGCCTCGATCCAGAAGGCGGAGAAGCTCGAGAAAGAGAAGGCCGAGAAGGACAAGGCCGACCGTGAGAAGGCCGCCCGAGAGAAGTCCGACAAGAAGTGAGCGACTAGTTTGAGCCTGCGTTTCGAAGATTTTGAGCTGCTGGGGAAGCTCGATGATGACGGGCTCTGGGAAACCTGGCTCGCCCGCGGGCTGAGCCGGGAGCCGGGGGCGCCGCCCCTGGCGTTCATGCAGCGCATTCCGAGCGGACGCGCCTCGATCCGCGAGCTGATCCTGCTTCATCGTCAGGTGGGGCGCGCCGCGGCGGTGCGAAATCACAACCTCGTCCCGATCCTGAGCCACGGCAAGACCGGCGACGACTACACGGTGCTGCGGGCGTCGTTCCCCGGCCAGACGGTCGGCTCGGTCCACCATCGTCACATCCGTCAGACGGGCGAAGTGCTGCCCGTCACGACGGTCGTCGAGATCTTGTTTCAAATCGCGGATGTGCTGGCCGCGCTGCATGCGGCGGTCGATGACTCCGGGCAGTTGGCGCCGGTCGCGCACGGCGCGATGGGCGCCGGCACGGTCCTGATGGACCATCGCGGCGGCGTGCGGCTGTTCGACGCGGGGTTGGTGTTGCTCGCTCGGTCTGAGCAGGCGGAGACACTGCGGGAGACACACTGGCGCTACGTCTCCCCCGAGGCGTTCCGCGGCGAGCGCGATGTCCGCAGCGACATCTTCGCGTGGGGTGCGATCGCCTGGGAGCTGCTCTGTGGGCAGCCCCTGTACGGCCGCGCGCAGCCCGGCGAGCGGATGCGGAGCATCGCCACCGTCGAGCCGAACCTGACGTCGCTGTACAACGTGAGCGTGAGTCGAGAGCTCGAAGGCATCATTGCGCAAGCCCTGGCCAAGGACCCCGCGCATCGATTCGTCGACGGCGGGCAACTCCTGGCGACGCTGGAACACCACGTGCGCCCGCAGTACGCGGCAGTCGCCCCGGCGACGCTCGCGGTGTTGGTGAGCCAGCTCTTTGCCGAGCACAAGCCACTGTGGTCGGAGGCGCTGCGAGCCGTCGTGGAGGCGGATGCCGAGCGCGCCGTGGAGCTGTTCCGCGAGCTGGGGCGCGGGGACGTCGGATCGGACACACCATTCGGCGCGGCCGGCGGCCGGCGCGAGCAGTACACCGAGCCGCTCACCGGCGACGGCTATACTGTGGACGAGACGATCCCGGAGAGCCAGCCGCCCGCGGTGCAGCTCGACGCGAAGCAGCTCTTTGGCGACATGGACTTCGAGCTCGTGCTCGACGAGAGCGACGATGGGCGCGCGACCAACCAGACCGGCGGTCAGCCGGTGCACGCGCCCGATGAGATGGAGCAGACGAACGACCTCGCCCCGCGGCACCTCGGGCAGATGGGGGCGTTCGAGGACCGCTACGATCCGGCGGACGAGGCGGCGATCGACGTCGACTACTCGCTGGAGGAGATCGCGCCCGCAGCGTGGCAGTCGCCGGAACCCGTCGACACCTACGTGCCGCCGCCGGCGCCCGTCGAGCCGCCGCGCGCCGAAGCTCCCCGGGCCGAGCCGGCCCCGCCCGAACCATCGCGACGCCCGCGCGACCCGCAGGACTTCCGGATCAAGACACATGCCGGCTATGTGATCGATCCGGACGACGATGACGACGACGAAGGCGAGTTCATCCAGCCGTTCCCGATCGAGCAGGTCGTCACGCATCCGAGCGCCCCCGATGCCGGCGGCAAGCGACGCGTCGTCGAGGTCATCAAGGTCGTCAACGGGATCGTGACGGACAACGGGCTGCTTCAGGGGCTGAGCCGGACCTACCAGGATCGCGACCTACGCGTCGCAATGAGCTGGGAGAAGAGCACCGTCACCTACGAGGGCGCGACGAAGGGCACGATCCGCCTCATCGATGGGCAGAACGAGGCGATCCCGAGCCCGCCCGGACGTTTCCGGCTGCAGTTCGGCGAGCAGGCCACGATCTACAAGGACGGCGCGACGTACCTGATTCGGTCGTTCCGCCCGCCGGATACACCCGCCGCAGTGCGCCGGCGCGACCCCAAAGAAGTGTTGCGACCGTTCTTTGGCGCGTTCGCGATCTCGATCGTCGCTCACTTTGTCGGGTTCGGCTTCGTGATGCTGACGGAGACCCTCGGTGTGACGATGACGATCGAGCGTGCCGAACAGGTCGAGGTGTTCGCGGAAGGGCGTCTCGAGAAACCGAAGCCCAAGCCGCCGCCCAAGGACAAGCCGGAACCGCCGCCCAAGCCGAAGCCCAAGAAGGTGTCGAAGCCGACTGAGAAGAAGGTCGATCCCACCGAGCAGAAGCCGAGCGTGCCGAAGTCGGTCCGAAAGAAGCTCGACAAGCGGCTGAACGCCAAGCCACAGACCACCGACGACGAGGCCAAGGCCAACTCGCTCGTGGCGGCGCTGACGACACCCGTGGTCGGCGACGGCGAGACCGTCGCGGACACGGTCACGAACATCGATGCGGTCAAGACGCCCGGACAGCCTTCCGCGCTGCGGGTCGCGGGCACGATCGCGGCGATCGAAGGCGACGAGGTCAACATCGGTCGCGGCGGCGGCGGCAAGCTCGGTGATCTGACCAAGGGCGTCAAAGACGGCACCGGCAAACTCGAAGCGCGCCCGACGGACGAGCGCGTGCGCGGGAAGGTCAACGCGTCGAAGGCACTGGGCAAGGTGCAGGGCTCACTGTCCAAAGCCGAGGTCTACGCCGTCATCTCGAAGCATCAGCAGGCGATTCTGCGCTGCTACGAGAAACAGCTGGCCAAGAAGCCGGGGCTCGCCGGCAAGATCTCGTTCGAGTGGACGGTGAAGACGAACGGCAGCGTCACAAAAGCGCGCGAGCAATCGAGCACCTTGAACGACGCTGCGGTGTCGACCTGCGTGCTCGGTGTGATCAAGTCGATGAAGTTCCCCAAACCGAAGGGCGGCGAGGTCGTGATCGTCTACCCGTTCTTCTTCCAGACCAAATGAGAGTTCAGGCATGAAGAAGCTCGCTACTGCAGTACTACTGCTGGGATTGGGCGCATCGGCGTGTCGCGATGGTGGCGGCAGCGGCGACGTGGACATCTTGCCGAACGTCAGTCCGGCACGACTGGGTCAGATGTATCCGTTGGGCGAAAACGACCCGGAGCCGGGGACCACGGACCGCGTGCCGTACGAGCTCGTGATCCTGCTGAAGACCGAAAACGGCGGGCTCGACATCGAGAAGGTCTGCCTCGAAGGCTCGGCCGACGCGCTGCTGCAGTTCGCGCTCGAAGGCCCGCAGCCGCCGACACCCAAGCGCGATGAGGACGCCGCGCTGCGCATCACGTACGAACGTCAGGCACCCGGCGGACCCGACAACATCGCGGTGGTCGTGCAGTCCAATGCCGACAACTTCCCGACGCTCGTGATTCCGGTCTGCGCGCAGGTCGTCGCTGAGGGGTCCGAGCGCATTCGTTTCGAGTGCACCTCGCCGGTCACGGTCGCCCCCGGCGCACGCGACGACACCCTCTGCAACTAGCAATCACCACAACAGCGTATGGTTCCGCTGGTCCGCTGGTCTGCTGGTCTGCTGGTCTACTTCAAACTCAAACTGGACCCATGCTCAGACCGCGGAGCCAACCACGCGAAGCGTCGAACATCCCGCACTGGCGGCGAGGCCGGGAGGCGGCCGATCGCCGCTTCGCGGGGTGGCGTCTGGCCTGAGTACGGGGCGCGACCTAGAGGGTCAGCACATAGGCGAGCAGGTCCGACCGGGCGCGGTTATCGAGCTTTGTGGCGTCGAAGTGGTTGCTGCGGTCGAGCACGTCGGCAAGAGCGAAGGGTGTGGGCACGACGCGGCCATCCTGCAGTTTGTTGCCGACCTGGCCGCCGTGAAACAGCGGATGATTGTCCCAGACGCCGACGAGCGTGGGCACGGGCACCGGGTACGGCGTGGCGTCCTGTTGGTCGGGGCGCAGCGGTATCGTGACGTCGCCGGTGTCGTAGAGCTTTCCGCGCGTTTCGACCGCCTGATCGGGCGTGAACATCGGCGGCGGGTGGCATCCGCTGCAGTTCGCCGCAAACAGCGCGGCGCCGGCGACGACGTTTCCGTGCTCGCCGTTGGGCAACTCGACCTGCTCGCCGACGTAGGGGTTGGGCGGGGGCGCGAGCGTGCGCTGATACAGCGTCAGCGCGGCGACCTCGTCGAGGCTCGGGGGACCGTTCTTCAACCGATTGCGCGCCAGTACGAAGTGCGAGATCTTGGCGAGTGACGGGAAGCCGGCCGGCGTAAAGTAAGGCGCGGTCTCGCTGATCGAGCGCAGCGAGGTCGTCCGGTAGATGTGCATCGGACTGCTCTTCGTGAAGAGTATCCCGGAGTTGTGGCCTTCGTGGTGACACGTGTCGCAGCTCATCCGGCTGTCGCCCAAGTCGGTGTAGAAGACGACCTCGCCGCCGCGACGCTGGATCTGCTGACCGAGGTCGGGCGCCGCGAATGTGGCGACCACGCGCAGCCCGCCAACGGCCGCTTCCGCGTAGTCGATCTTGCTCACGGTGCCGGTGAAGCGATTCAGCACGTAGGCGAAGCCGCCGTCGAGCACGATCGCGGCGGGTCCCGAGTACATGCTGAGGGTCGCGCGGCGGTCGACTCCGTGGTCGGCGGCCGGGCGAAGTGGCCTGGTTGTGGCCGGCGGCTCGATGAAGAGCTGCGCGACGACGGCGCCGCTGTCGCCCGCCAACAACGCCGTGAGGTCGAACGCCACGACGCGGCCGCGCGAGATGTCGGCGGCCAGCACGATGTCGTTCTGCTCGTCGAGCGCGATGTGCTCGGCGTTGCCGCGCAACATCGAGACGTGGTGGCGGAACGTGCCACCGGCCTCGATCACGGAGACTCCGCTGTTCATGGAGATCTCCATCCGCTGGTCGTTCGGGCCGATGTTGGGCCCGAGCGTCGCGGCGAGGAACACCTGATGCTTCGGGGACCAGACGATGTCGCGGGGGGCCTTGAGTCCCATCACCGAATCGGAGAATGGCTCGGTGTGCCCGCCCACGATACGGGCGGACGGGCCCACGATGACCTCGGTTCGCGCACCCGTCGCAGGATCGAGCAGGACGAGGTTGTCGCCATTGAGGTTGGATACCGCGAGCTTTCCACCGCCAGATGCGATGGCCCGGGGATTCTCGCCGACCGGCCAGCTCGCCACTTCTTTGCCGGCCGCGAGGTCGATGATGTGCACGCGGTCCGTGAGGCGGTTCGTGATGTACGCCGTGCTCCCCTGGACCTCGATGTCCTGCGCCTGCGCGCGTGACTCGATCGTGCGCGGTTTGGCGGTGGGCGCGGCCGTGTCGAGCAGAAGGATGCGGCCATCGAGTTCGTGCACGACGACGAGCCAGTCTTTGGCGCCATCGTTGTAGTGCGCGAGCGCCCGGGGCCGATCGCCGACGGGGATCGCCACGGGTGGCGTCTTGGCGTCGTAGTGCCACACGGTGTCCGTGGTCGGCGAGGCCACGAACACCTCGCCCCCGATCACCGCGAGCGCGTACGGCCAGGGATAGTCTGCGTCGTTCACGACGGTGAGCGGTGAGGTTCCCGCAGGCTTCACCCCCGCATGAAGCGTGGCGTTCAGCGTCGTGAGCGAATCGGCCTCAGGCACCACGAGCCCCTCCACCGTCGCCGCGGCGAGGGTCGGAGAGAGTCGTCGGACCGCAAAGCGCTTCGACTGCAGCTCGAGCTCCATGTTCTCGACGAAGCCCTCGCCGTACAGATAGAGCGGATACGCGGTGTCGTTGGCGATGACCCGCGGTCCCACGGCGTGCAGCGCCGGAGCTGCCGCGGCCACGGGCTCTGCGGGCTTGCTCTTGCACCCGACCACGAGCGCCAGCGCGACGAGCACCGGTTCAACGCGGAACATCGGCCGCCTTGAAGCGCGCCACGAGGTGGTCGGCGACGCGAAACGAGTTCGCCATGATCGTCAGTGTGGTCGGAACGCCGCCGGACGTGGGCATGAAGCTGCCGTCGACGACGTACAGGTTGTCGACCTCGTGGCTGCGGCAGTTCACGTCGAGCACCGAGGTCGCCGGGTCGTCGCCGAAGCGGCAGGAGCCGTGTTGCAGGAAGTAGGTTGCGCCGCCCACGGTGCCGGCGCGCACGCTGTCAGCGCCAGCCGCTCGCATCACGTCGAGGCCCTTGTCGACGAGCCGCTTCGAGTTTTCGAGGTCGAGGTGGTGCGGTCCGACGGTGATCGACGCGACGGGCAAGCCCCACTTGTCTTTCGTCTTCGAGTCGAGCGCGACGAACGTGTAGTCCGAGGCGAGGTACTCGCCGTAGACCTCGAACTCGAGCTCGCGGATCTCCTCGTAGTACCGCTTCACGGCAGCGTTGAGCTTCGCACCCCACAGCGGCGGGCTGTGCTCGGACGCGATGCGGTCCGCGGTGTAGATCGGGTTGCGGTGCGGCAGCAGGAACCCGAGGACCCCGCCCTTGTCGTACTGTCCCTTGAGTTCGTCGAGGAAGTAGAAGTCGCGCAGCGAGCGGTTGATGAAGTGGTTCTTGTCGTGCGGTCGCAGCTTCTCATCGAGCTTGCCGAGCTCGAACGTGCCGTAGCCCTTGCCAAGGGTCGAGAACATCAGGTTCTTGCCGACGAGGCCGTTGGCGTTGGCGATGCCGGTGTTGAGCAGCAGCCGAGCCGACTCCACGGACGTGCAGCTCACGACCACGATCCGCGCCTTCTGCTCGTGACGAGCGCCGTTCTTGTCGATGTAGCGCACCCCCGTCGCACGCCCGGCGCTGTTCGTGACGACTTCGAAGGCCATCGAATGGGCGCGGACTTCGCAGCGCCCCGTCTCCAACGCGGCGGGGAGCAGCGCATCGAGCGCACTGGACTTCGCGCCGGACTCGCAGCCGTAACTGCCGCAGAAGTCGCAGTAGATGCACGGCGCGCGGCCGTTGAACGGCTTCGAGATGATGCCGCGCGGCGTGCCGAAGACGTTGTAGCCGAGCGACTTTGCGCCGCGGTCGACCAACGTGCCGAGCGGGTTCGTCTCGAGCGGGGGAAACGGGTAGTCAGCGGTCCGCGGGGGCTCGAACGGATGTTGGCGCCACTTTCCGGAGACCCCCACGGTCCGCTCGGCCTTGTCGTAGTAGGGCGCGAGGTCTTCGTAGCTGATCGGCCAGTCGGCGAGGTTTGCGCTGAGCACCGAGCCGTACCGCGTCGCAAGCCGGAAATCCTCGGGGTCGAGGCGGTAGAAGAAGCCGGACATATGCACCGTCCCGCCGCCAACGCAGTTGGACGTCCAGCCTTCGTTCGTCGGGACGGCCTCGCCGCCGCCGTGGCTCATGAGATGCGGTTCGTCGCTGACGTACGGAACCCAGCGGTTGCGGCGCGCGTTCTTGATCTCGTCGTGGTCGAAGTCCTTGCGCGTGTACCAGGGCCCCTTCTCCAACACGACGACTTTCGCGCCGGCCCGGGCGAGCTCGACCGCCAAGGGACTGCCGCCCGCTCCGCTGCCCACGATGCAGACATCCACCTCCTCATCGCTGAAGCTGGGCATCGGGAGCGGGCTGGTCAACACGGTCTCCGGGAAGCGCGCCGGCGGCTCAGTTGCCGCAGCTCAGGTGGATGTGGGCGCAGTGCGGGTTGATATCGGCCCAGGTCCACACGGTCTGGTCGAAGTTCCCACCGTACTTGGGGTCGCCCCAGTAGCCCTCGAGCGCGAAGGCGTGGAACATCGCGAACCAGCGCGCCTGCGGGAACTGCAGCCCCTTCACCGCCCCGGTTTGAAACTGCGTGAGGATCTCGTCTTGAATCTCGGGCGGACGGGTGTCGAACGGTCCCGCGAAGCGCCGAACCGAGACCGACTGCAGGAACTCCATCGCGCCGTGCATCATGCGCTCGAGCCCGCGGAAGTCCGTCGAGAGGAGCATCTTGTCGATGTATGGACCCACGTTGGCGTCGATGTGGGACGGGGCTCCGGACGGGTCGTTCGCTGGAAACAGGCGTCCCAGCACCGCGTTGAGCGTGACGACTTCGCCCGGGTTGTAGAACTCGTACTTGTAGGGCGGCGGGAGCTTCGGAGGCGCGGCGACGTCAGCGGTCGGCGGCTTCTTCTCACAAGCGAGCACCGGGAGGCTCAGCGTGGCAGCGGTCGCCTTCAGGAAAGTGCGACGTTCCATCGGTCACCAGATCCGGAGCGTGTCGGAGTCGTCGGACTTCTTCTCGTCTTTGTCCTTGGGCTCCTTCTCATCGCCCTTCTCCTCGTCGCCGTCTTCGCCCTTCTTGTCCTTCTTCGCGACGACCGTCTCCTTCTTCTTTCGCGACTTCGCCGGGGCCTTCGAGGCCTCCATGTCGATGAACGGTACGTAGTACAGGCGCGTGTCACCGCCCTTGGCCCAGCCGGCGTACGCGGTCCACCACTTCGTCGTGAGCGCGTCGATCTCGTCGCGCTTGAGGATGATGGTCTCCGTCAACGATGTCATGCGCAGCCGCGCTTCGTCGGTGCGCGCGCGCAGCGGCTCGAGGTTGTAGGCCGCGATGTCGTGGCGAATGGCGGTCTCGGCCGTGACGAGGTCGTACTTCGCCAGCGCGAGCTCCAGCGCGGCATCGGCCTTATCGAGTTCCATTTCGGCGAGCTCGACGCGATTGTCGGCGAGGATTTCGAGCTGATCGATGGCACTCGACGCTTTGTCAGGCCATGCCACACCGCGGACGACTTCGCGCCGCCACTGGCGCACCGACGCGAGTTCTCGCGATGCCTCGTCGCGCGAGACGCGCGCGATCGAGACGGCGTCCTGGGTGTCCGCGACGAACCGCCGGCTGTCGACGGGGATCGATTGATCGTGCAGTGAGATCGGCTTGACCCGTGCTCCGCACGACCAGACCAGCACCGCGAATAGCGTGTAGATGATGAGTTTCATGGCATCACCCTCCCGCCTTCTTTGCCCTGCTTGAATTGCTCGGCCACCTGGCCGGCCTGGCTCGTGAGGCCTTCCTTTTCGAGGAGCTTCGTCAGGTTCTGGCGCCCGGCTTCGAGGCCGCCTTCTGCGGCCTGCACGAACGCACCGAACGCGCCGTTGACGTCCCCGATCGTGTAGCTCGCGATGCCGAGGAGGTTGTAGACGTGCGAGTCGCCGGCCACGCCTGCAGCCCGCGCAAACACGAGACGCGCGGCATGCGGGTCACCCTGGTCGAGGAACGACTCGCCGAGCTTCAGCAGGCCCTCGACGTCTTCGGGATTCTTCGACAGCCGCTCCAACAGGTCGTCGTTGACCTTCGGCTTCGCCTTCGCGTTGCGGGTCTTGAAGTCGTCGCTGGGCGGGAACGGCTTGGCGAGCGCCTTGCCCTTGATACATGTGGCGATGACGGGGGTCAGGATCCGCAGGTTCCAGAGCTGAGCGGCGCACCCATCGACCGCCTCCTTGGCGGTCTTGTTCAGCGAGGTCACCCGCGACTTGATCGCGTCGTTGACCGCCTTCTTGGCATCGGGCGGCAACTCGCTCGGCGCGGTCACCCCGTCGAGGCGTTTCGCGGCGATCGCCAGCGCAAAGCCGAGCCGCGCCAAAGACGCGGCGGCGTACTCGGGCTGCCCGGTTCGGGCTGCCTTGAGGTAGCTCTGCTGCGTGACCTCGATGATCGCGAGATACTCCTCGATCAGATCGACGCTGTCCGGCTTGGGATAGGTCTGGATCGTGGCGAGCAACACCTCGGCCATGCCGTAGTTGGCTCGCGCCTGGGTCTCGAGGTTGTCGGAGGTGTCGTTGCCGAGCGCCTGGCTCAGCAGCGCTTCGCCCTCGTCGGGGCGGCCGTCGGCGACCACGGCGAGTCCGTACCGCGCGAGGGTCTCGGAGTCGGCGTACTCGATGTGCGGCTTGACCTCTTTGCGAAGCTGGTCCGGCGTCCCCATGCGCTCCAGCATCGCGGCGAGGTTGTGCAGCGCCTCGGTCCGCGCGACGCCTTCCGACGAGTCGACCGCCTCCGCGAACACTTCGAGTGCGCCCTTGCGGTCCCCGAGCTGCTCCAGCAACTCACCGGACGCGATGAGCAAGCCGACGCGCTGCTGTGGATTGACGGTCGCCGCACGCCGCAAGAAGCGCACGGCGGTGTCGTACTCAAACCGCGCCGTGGCCGTCTGTGCGAGCGTGCTGAACACGCCCGGGAGCTGTTCGCTCTTCGGGTACGTCTTCGTCAGTTCGTCGCCCAACGCATACATCTGCGTCGTATCGCCGACGGCTCGCGCCGCCACGAAGGCGTTGAGCAGCGCGCGCTCGCCGAGATTTCGGCCCTTGTGGCGCTCGGCAAATTTCAGGAGTTCGGTGAGATCGCCGCCGTCTTCGCCCGCCGCGGACAGCGAGACTTCGTCGAGCTTGCGCTGTTCAGCGGCGGCCAGAACGGTCTTGGTGCGCTCTTGCTGGTCGTTCGTCGCGGGCGAGCCCTTGGCCAGGAACCGGCGGCTCGCGTAGATCAGCCCATCGTAGTCGTTGATCGTGTTGTAGCTATCGAGCACGAGCTGGATCGCGGCGTCGGACTCGTCGGTCTGCGGGTACTCGTAGGCGAGCGCCGTCAATCGGTCGATCGCGGCCTCGTAGTTGCCTTCGTCGTAGTAGGACTGCGCGACGGCGTACTTCACGCGTCGTTCCTTCTCCTCGCCGAGCTTGAACGCGAGCAGCTGCGCGGCGGCACGGCGAAGCGATGCCCGTGCGGTGACGCGCTCGAACTGCCGGCGCCCGCCGACGTCCTCGAGCGAAGCTTGGAAGTGCACGATCGCGTCGTAGAGCGCGCCCTTGCGGGCCTCGCCTTCCACGAGCGTCGCGGCCTGCAGGGCCCGCAGGCCCGCCTCGAGCGGGTCTTTCGCGACGATCAGCACGTTCGCCATGTTGAGCAGCATCGCGGGCAGCTCATCGGCGCTCGGGAAGGTGTCGGCGTACGTCGCGTAGGCGCGTCCGAGCTTCTGCGCGGCGCGGACCTTCGACAGCCCCTCCCCCTTCTTCATCTCTTCCTGCGCCGACGTCGTGATGTCGCGCAGGTACAGCTCGAACTCCGTGATGAGCTCCTGGCGCTGCTTCGGCGTCACTTCGGCGCGCGAGTAGTATCGCGTCAGCGTGCCGGCGATTGCGGCGACGTCGCTGTCGACGTCCTCGTAGCGGCGCCTCTTGTCGATCGCAGCGAACAACGACCGCGCGTCATCGACGCGATCGGCGTTCGACGTGCCGAGGTTGAGCAGTTCCCGGGCGACCGTGATGACGCCATTGTAGTTGTCGAGCGTGCGGTAGCGATTGAGCAGCTTCGCGAGCGCTGTGACATACGTCGGACGGTTGTACGCGCGCTCGCGGAAGTACTGGAGCGCGTCCTTGTCCTTCTTCTCACGGGCGTAGCAGTAGGCGAGGTCGACGAGCGACTCGCGCCGCACGTCGATGTCTTGCTGCGCGGCCTCCTGGCTCTGCGGCAGGTCCGTCGTGTCGACGAGACCGGTCTCCTCGCGTGTCATGGCGCCCGTCGCATCGGACTTGCCCGACCCGCGCAACACCGCGAGTTGGATCTCCTGCCACTCGTTCGACTTGTCGATCGCGAGCTCGAAGTTGGAGAGCGCGCGGTCGCACTCCGCCATGTTCACCCACACCCAGGCGAGCTTGTAGTGGCCGAGCCCCGTGGACGGCGCGATCGGGCCGCGCACGATGTCCTCGTAGTACTTCTTGGCGCTATCGATGTCCTGCTGGTCGAAGTAGTAGTCGCCGAGCACGAGCAGCGCGTCGTAGCGCAGCGGGTGCTCGGGGTACGAGTCGATGAGGCGCTCCAGCGCCTTGATCATCTCTTCGAAGTTTCCGAGTTCGCGGTGCTCGTGGCCGACGTTGAAGAGCATCCGTGCGGCGAGGTCCGAGTCCGGAAACCGGCTGAGCCCCGTCTCGTAGATGTCGATCGACTCGTCCTTGAGCAGGCGCACCTGCGGCACGTGCATCACGCGGCTCGCCCGCTGCTCGCGCTCGTAGGCGAGCTGGTAGTGATAGCGCGCCTCCTCGGAGAGCAGTTCGGCGAGACGCACGTACAGTTCCGGCAGGTAGGTCGCGCCGCGCGACGCCGAGATCGTGGTGCGCGTCTCGTCGATCGCGTTGCGAACCTTGGTGATGCGCAGCCGCAGGCGTTCGACTTCGCTGGGGTCCGACACGTTCTCGGAGCTCGTCGTCGCGCATCCGACCGCGAAGTACATCCCCGTCACGACCAGCATGGTGGCGATCATCAATCGATGCATCGGTCCTCCATGCGCACGACGAGGTCGTCGACTTCGTCGGTCCAGAACTCGCTGTCGAACCGGTAGACGACGTCGAGCCGGCCGACGGTGTCCGTCTCATCACCACCGGTGGGCACGGTACGCGTTCGCCCGCGCAACAGCGCGACCCCCAACTCGTGGAGGATCAGCCGCACGCCCTCTTCGGCGGCGAGCAACTCCTGGCTCACCCGCCGCATCGCGGTGCCGATCTCGGCACTTTCGACGCGTCGCGCCTCGTCGACGCCATGGTCGTACACCGCGTCCAATCCCGCGGTGAGGTCTTCGCCAAGGCGGCGCTTCTGCTTGGAGACGCGCTCCGACTCGCGCTCGACGTTCTTTCGAAACGCGATGAGCTCCGCCGAACCGGGGCGCAAGGACGCGGCGTTGCGCAACGCCTCGGACTCGTCGAGCGGGACGCCGCGATAGAGGTCTTCGAGGGCGTCGCCGTGCCGCTCACGCAGACGCACCGCGGCCTTTCGGGCCGGCTCGAACTGACACAGGTTCTGCAGCGTCAACGCCTCCAACAGGTAGCGTTCCGGCGCGATGAGGTCCTCGTAGGCCGGCGCGTCGAGCGCGATCAGCAGGCCCAGCGCTCGTTCCAGATTGCCGAGGTAGAAGTGACACCAGGCCATCTCCAGCAGCAAGCTCGGGTCGTCCTTGGCCTCGCTACGCATCGTCTCGTAGTAGGTCAGCGCCAGGTCGTAGCGCTTCTCCTCGAACGCGATGCGGGCCAGAGTTCGACGCGCGTTGAGCACAACGTCTTCCGGCGCGTCCTCGATCGCGAGCATCGCCTCCAGGCGCGTCTTCGCCTGATCGAGGTCGTACTCCATGACGGTGTCGACGGCGATGATGTACTCGGCGCGCAGGCGATACGGGTCGCTGCGCGGAATCTGTGCGAAGAGCTGCGCGGCCCAATCGGGGTATCCGCGGCGCAGCGAATCCAGCCCTTGATGGAAGTACACGAACGCCTGAGCATCAGACGGCAAGCCGTCGATGTCTGCCGTCGCGATGAACCCGTCCACCAGCAGGTACCGGTTGTGGGGGTGGTTCACGATGATGCGTTCGAGGCCACGGATCGCGTCCCCGACAATCTCGGGGTCGCGGCGCGACGACGCGATTTCGAGATACCAGATCGAGGCCGCGTAGTTGAAACCGAGCTTCTCGGTCGACTGCGCGAGCAGCCTCAGCGCGCGGTCGTAGCGCGGGTCGTCGGGCGAGGTGTCCGAGACGTACCGAAACGCGGCAGCGGCCGTGACTTCGTGATTCTCAGACAGCGAGGCCTCGACCGCTTGGGCGAACACGTCGTCCTGGCGTTCGGCCAGCTTCGGCGCAGAACATCCCGCTGCGATGACGATCGCAGACAGCGCGAGCCAGGCTTTGAACGGCGTGGTCAAAACGAGAGCGACGTCCCCAGACCGAGGTGCAGCTCCTCTTCGGTCTGAAAGTTCTGGAAGATCTGGTCGTTGAAGAACACGTTGTAGCGCACATCAAATCGGAACGAGAGCACCTTGCCGGCGTACAGGCGGAAGCCGATCCCGAGGTCGAGGCCTGGTTTGGACGACCGCGTGAACCAGCCGTAGCCGCCACCGGCGACGAGGAAAATCTCGCCATAGACCAGACGTCGGTTGTTCCACGAGCCCTTGTAGTACAACGGCTTGTAGACGAAGTTTGACATCAGGAAGAAGTCGAGCACTTCAAATGGCGTCGGCTGGAGGTCGAACGCTTCGAGCTCCGCATTCAGCGACGTATCGTAGTGGAACGAGTAGTAGAACTGCGCGACTTCCCACGCGAAGTGCGGCGAAAAGTGGAGCGTGTACGCTCCGCTCGCGGTGATGCTCTTGCGGAACGCATCGACGGGAAGCATGCCGACGCCCACGGTGAACTCGTGGGTTGGGTCGTGCTTGCGATTCTGGATGACGACGGCCGAGTAGGGGCTGGCATCGTCTTTCGCAAACGCAGTGGCGGGCAGCGCCAACACGAAGGCGACGAGAGCTGCCGGTAAGATCCGCATTACACCGCTCGGAGGGGGGTCGAACGGGACGAGATATAGCCCAGACCCGGTGGGTGCGCCAGAACGATGGAATCGGACGTGCTTAGCGCTTTTGCGCGAGGGTGACAGGACGCTACTTCGCCTCGACCGTCGTCGTCATCTGGTATGTTGCGCTCATGTCGCTGAAGACCTCGAGCAGGTGATCACCGCGGCCGGGCAGGTCGAGGATGTACTCCAGTACGCGATCGTCGCCCGACAACTCGAACAAGTCCCGGTTCTGAATGTGCTCTTCGGTGAAGTCGCCGCAGTCCGGCGTCTTGACCTGCACCAACATCTCGGTGCCAGGGAAGATCATGTCGTCGAGGAGAAACCGCGCGGTGAGGGTGTTCTTCTCGCCTTCGGAGCGCACGATGAATCGAAGGCCGCCGGGAAACTCGCCCGCGTAGAACGACTCGTTGTGGATCGTGCAGCCCGCCTGGGTATTGCAGACCGTGAGCGCGTTGTTGCACGGGTCTTCGAGGCGGCCTTGCGTGAAGAGGCGCGTGTCGTCAATACACCCGGCGCCGAGTAGCAGGGTGACGCCCAACAGGGCGGCGCGGGTCTTGGAAGCTGCCGTCATTGTCTGAACTGCTGCACGTCGATGAACTCCACGTCGACATCGTAGCCGCCGACCCGTTCGATCACCATTAGCGAGGTGTCGAACTTGCCGGCCAGCGACGCGACATCGCGGCCCGTCTCGAATGTCGCCTCGAACTCACCGCTCACGCGGCTGCCATCGTTGGCGTCGAACTCGAGGAGTCGAAGCTCACCGGTCCGATAGCGCGGGATCTCGACGCCGTCGGTGCGTCCCGAGATCTCCCCGGATACCACGAGGTCGTAGGTACCGACCGCGAGCGGCGGATCGGTGAGCACCGTCACACGGACCGGCACTTCGTTGGTTTCGCGGACGTACTCGATTGCGAGCTCACTGCGGTACAGACGCGCGCGCACGACATCGTGGCGCAGGTCGTAGAAGTCGCCGAGGCTGCCGACGAGGGTCGCCTCCTCCTTGGAACAGGCCGTCGTGCACAGCATCGCCCCCCACAGGAGCGCGATGAGTTCAGAGCGCAGTTGCACGTTTGGCCACCTTGACTTCGTTGTTGATGGTGCCGGCCCCGGTCGCCTCGCACTGATAGGCGATATGCGCGATACCCGTGGCATCGAACGCCAGCGATGGGTACTGGCCACACAGGCCGAGCTCGTCGCCCGGATCGACGACCTCATGCACCCAGGTGCCGCGGTCACGATACGCGAAGATCAGGGCATCGTTTGCCGGCTTGCAGTCCCCGAACCCGAGGCTCGCTTTCGTGCAACGGTAGTAGGCCGCGGCGAGCGTGCCACCGGGGCTGATCGCGAGCGACGTGCGGTAGCCCTCGTCGTACGCGGAGTCCCCCATGTCGGAGAGCGTCCAACCTTGCGCGGCCGACTCGAACTGCGCCTCATCGCTGAGCTCGGCGAGCTGCGGGAAACCCCGCTCGCTGTTGTAGTACGCGACCACCGGGCGACCGGTCGTCGGATCGAACACGAAATCGGGCCCCTCGGAGGTACCAGTCGGGAACAGTCGGACCTTCTCCCAGGTCGCGCCATTGTCCACGGAGCGCGTCATCCAGATCCCCAATGCCGGCATGGTGCGGTCTTCCGTGGGCCGGTAGTAGGCGACATGCGGCCGGCCCTGCCCGTCGAAGCGAATGCGATTGAAGTCGCCCCCGCCCTCGCCGAAATCGATGGCGATGTTGTCCCAGCTTCCGCCGCGGCGCCACGCGAGCTCGAGGTCGGCGCGGCGCATGTCGTCGGACTGAATCGCGCCGGCGTGCACGTCCTTGTAGACGATCGCGGGTTCACCGCTCGGATCGAGCGCGATCGACGGCCAGTACCCCACAACCGAGCCGAAATCACTCGGTCCAAACCCCGTCGCCGCCTCGCCGCTGTCGGCGACCACGGACTGACCGCTCCAAGTCCCGCCGTTGCGCGTCCACAGGCCGACGTCATTGACGCCGCAGTACGGAGTGGCGGAGGCGAGCAGCGGTTCGCCCGTCATCGCGGTCACGATCGGGTTGCCAGAGGCGTCGAACACGAGATCGGCTCCGACCGGGGAACCGACGTGGAGCAGTTCGGCGATGAGCTCCTTCGCCCAGGTCGTGCCGTCGGCGCTCGAGGCGTAGTTCAGTCCCCAGAGCGTCCGCGTGGGCTTGTTCTCGGTCATCACGTCGCACTCGCCGTCCGCCATCCCAGCGGTGTCGAAGTACGTGAGGCCAAAACCCAAGCCCGAGTGCACGAGCCGGACGTGAAGCCCGACCTGATCGCTGTCCACCGTCACGGTCGACCACCGCGGTCCGGGCTGAACGTTCGGGTTCACGTTCGAGGGCGTCGTCGCGTTATTCGTCTGCGCGTTGTCCTCTTCGGGCGTCCCGCAAGCGACGAGGCTCACGCACGCGATCGTCAGGGCGAGTCGCAACCGAGCATTCCTGTTGAGCATGGGGGAACCGAGCATGTGTTAGATACCTTTTCGACGCAGAAGGAGTAGGTCTGATCCGAGTCCCAGTCCTTGGACTCCGGACGGATGTTCTCCTCATCGGGGTAGAGCGAGTTCAGGTCGCGCGCCAGGATGTAGTAGTCGTTACCGTGGCCGTTGAACGCGTAGAAGCAGGAGTCTCCGGCCGTGGTCCCGCCCAGCGCACCGCTGATCGCGGCTTGCATCGGCTGCTCGTCGATGTCGAACGCCGTGAACCACAGATTGTCGCCGAAGAAGATGTTCATCACGAGGTCCACCGGGCCGGCGCCGACCTGGTAGTTCACGCGCACCGTACAGTCGGTGCCGGGACACGGATGGGTGTAGTGGTACCAGTCGAGGTCGAACTCGTAGCCAATGTTGCCGGTGATATTGTTGGTCCCATCGCAACAATCACCCACGGTGCAGTCGTGGACCGGCACATCGACGGCCAACGATTGGTGGGCCCTGATCGGCAGCGGGTTCTGGATCTCGTTCGTGTACAGGTTGTTGCCCTCGTTGGTGTCGGGGTCCTGACGGACCCGCACCGTGAACGTGTACGGCACATCGGGCGCGGCGCCGTTGGACTGGAAATCGCCGACGCGGAGATAGACCACCGACTCGCCGCGGATCGGCGCGGAGAGCCGGGCGCGATTGGGTTGCGGCGCGGTGTTGCTCGGCATGCACTCGGCGAGGCGCGGCGGGCAGAGGTAGCGGCGCTGCGTCTGGTTGGCGCCGCAGACGCCTTCGGGCAGACAAACCGTGGCGCCGGCGCAGAGCCCGTCGTTCAAACACGTCTCGAACAGCCCCGCGCACTCCAGCGGCTCCTCGCACGCGGCCTGCAGCGACGTGCAGTCGCCGTCGGCAGCGCACGGCGACGGCGTGTGGCCTTTGACCAGTGTCACCGTCGCCTGCACGTTCGCGGCGATGTCCCACTGCTCCATCGCGGGTCGACCCGCCGTTTGCAGCTCGACCGTCGCTTCAATGATGCCGTTCGTGCAGCCGTTCAGCGGCAACACGAACCAGTCGTCGTCACCGGGCGAGCCAATCGTGCCGGTCGTACTGAACGACGACCCGAAGTTGGCGCCGCACGTCGTCGCGGACGGCGACAGCGGGGTCGCCTCGTCGGGGTGGTTGTTGGGCTCGTTGGGGTCAGTGTCGGTGACGAGGTTGACCGTCAGCGTGTACGGCACGTTCGGATCGGCGTTCTCGTTGTCGTCGTCGGAGACGACGATCGAGTACGCGCCGGCGCCCGGCAGCACCTGGTAGCGATTGATGGCAGTCGCCTGGACGGAGCCCGACGGATTGATCTCCTCCACCAGCAGCTCGCCGGCGGCATCGAACACCCGAATCGTGGGCTGGTACGTCGCGATCGGGCTCGCCAATTGGATCGACAACAGTTGCCCGTCCGCCACATCGACCGAATACCAGTCTTCGTCCCCGCGACACGCCACGTACCCTGTCTGCGGCGTACCGATCGCGGTGACCGTGGCCGTCGCCGCGGCCGGGTTGGGCTCGTGGGTATCCGGGTCCGGTTTCGTGACGGTCGTCATCGTATACGGGTGCCGGAAGTCCTCGGCGTCGTTGCCGGAGTCGCGCACGACGAGGAAGTACTCGCCCGGAGCGACGCAGTGCGTGTAGTTCAGCGCCTGACCGATGCCGATGCCGGTGCTCGGCGGCTGCGCGACGACGATGTCCGGCGTACCGGCGGCGTTGGACGACCACAGTGCATACGACAACTCGACGGGGCTCAACGGTGCGGACAGGGCGAGCTCGATGCCAAACAGCGCACTGCCGGCCGGCACGGAGAGCTTGAACCAGTCCTCATCCTCGAGGGGGCACACGTACCCGGTCACGGCCTCGCCGACCGCGAACGTCGCCGCGGTCGCCGGATCGCTCGCGTCGTCGCGCTCACATTTTGACTGGCCCGGCTCGACGACCGTGTTGTTCTCGGTCGTGCCGCCGGAACACGCGGCGATGAGGACGAAGGGGATCCACTTGGACACGTAGCTCATCAAGGCCTCTTGCAGTGCAGTAGAGGGTCGAATTCGAGCACCTCCACGAAGTCCGACTCCTGGAGCGCGAAGCGCCCCGACGGCGGATTTCGGACGTTTTCGTCGGGATGATAGGCCGCTTCGACGCACGCAACCCGGTAGCGAGCGAACGCATCGGGGTCATCGAACGCCACTTCGCCGGCGAAGAACAGCACGCGATTCCAGCCATTGCCGGGATAGCCATCACCGCCGGCGGCCGCGGGGTTGTTGAGGGTCGGCAGCAGCGAGATGTTGGAGACCTCGAACTCGTAGCAGGTGCGGGCGTCATCGATCCCGAGCTCGTCGAGCGAGTACCGGTACGCCAGCCGTGAGCGGAACGCCGCGTCGGGGCAGCTCGGGTTGGTGCCGGCCTGGATCTCGATGCCATTGAGGGTCGTGTCCGCGTCGAGGTCTTCCTGGACGTCGTTCTCACCGGGGCTGGTCTTGAACCGCACCTCCGTCAGATCCGGCAGTCCGTCGGCGTCGGTGTCGTTGCCGCGCTGCGAGGTGCCGAACAGCACTTCCTCACAGTCATTGAGACCGTCACGGTCGCGGTCGCGGTAGTCACAGCGGCCGTCCATGTTCACGTCCGGGCAGTCGCACAGTCCGTCCATGTCGGTGTCGACACAGTCGTGGCCCATCGCGTCGACACACTCTTCGTCGGGATCGTCGACGCAGTCGCACACGCCGTTGTCGTCCCGGTCGCCGAGGCAGTCACAGAAGCCATCGACGGGGTTCATGTCGATGCACGGCCCGGGCACGAAACACTGGGCATCGGACGGGTCGATCGGGTTGAGGCCGTCGCCGCGCAGGTCCCATTCGATGTAGTCGCTGAGGCCGTCGTCGTCGGTATCGGGGACCAGCGGGTGGCTGCCGATCTCGATCTCCACCAGATCGCTGAGGCCGTCGCCGTCGCTGTCCGTGAGCGGCTCGCCGCAATCGGGATACAGGTTGCCGTCGATGTCGAGAAACATGTTTGGGTTCGGCATCGGCACCGGGTTTCCATCGATGTCGAATCCAAGCCCGGTGAGGTTCTCTTCGGGCATCCCGGATGTGGCACCCATCCCCATGTTCGTGCCCGCGGGCAGGACCGATGGGATGGTGACCGGGGTGATCTGCGCGTTGTCGAGAACCGCGTTCATGTTCATCGCCGAGAACGTCTTGAGCGTGAAGACGCGCCGGAGCACCGAGAAGTCCACGAACAGGAAGTTGAGCTCCTCGCCGTTGGGGAAGCTGCGGAAGTTGCCGCCGCCGGCGTTGGCCATCCGCTTGAGCAGGTCCTGCGCCTCGGCGTCGAACGCCGCCTGCCCCGACGCGATGTAGGCGGTATGCAGCGCGAAGTCACCGACGCGGAACGTCTTGATGAGCTTGTTGATCGCTTCGACCGACTCCACGATCTGGTCGAGGTTGTTGCCGCGGTCGTCCGACGAGTCGACATCGGGGATGCCGTCTGAGACGAACACGACGACGTACTTCGACAGCGGCAGCGACTCGAGCTCCGCGTTGAGCAGCTCGTTGCGCAGCTCGAGGTACGTCTCGCTGAGCGCGTTGATGTAGTTCGTCGTGCGGTCCGTGATCCCGAGCGCGGCCGTGCCTGCGATGAGCTGCGCCTCGCTGGCCGTAAAGTAGGTGTCGGGGATGCCGTCCATGTTCGTGTCGACCGGCGTGCGCGATTGAGCCTGAGCCGAAAACCGGATGATGCCGATACGGATCCCTTCGACGCCCTGGGACAGCAAGTCCTGCCAGGTCTCCCGGACGGCGACCTCGCGGCCCGTCTCGCCGGTGACCGGGTTGGGTGGATCGGTGATCTCCATAGACACCGAGGCGTCGATCACGAACAGCACCCGCAGCGGAAAGACGAGGCTCTGGGGGCGACGGGTACAGAAGTCGCCACGCACGCTGATCTTGTCGTCGCGCTGCACCTTCTCCGACGGGATCGGCTCGAGCTTGACGTCCGTGCACGACCCCCACGCCAGCAGCGCGGCGAGCAGTACAATGAGCGGGATGGCGGGGGCGAAGGTCCGGCGACTCACGGAGCAGCTCCGTTTCGCGCGACGCAGGAGGCGTGAATCTCTCCCAGAAACTGGATCACGATGTCGAGCTCCCACGGCCGCCAACAATGCAGCTCCGGGTCAAAGCTCGCCATCGCCACGAACAGTGCATGTGGCAGTTGGGGCAACGTCGGCACCATGCCCGGGTCCACGGTCCGCGCCATCATGTCGAAGAGCTCGGCTTGCTTGTAGAGCTTGCGACCGATCTGGATGCGCGGGGGCATCGTGTTGCGGGTCAAAGCCTCGACGCCCGTGCGATTGGCGCCGGCCGTCAGCTCCGAGCAATCGGCGTTCAGCTCGCCGATCGCGGTGTTGAGACGGTCGCGTTGCGCGGTGATCCCCTCGCGCGAGACGTCGATCAAGCCGCTCGCCGGGTTCTTCGACTGCGGCCCGTTGTAGAACCCTTCGAAACACGCCACGCGAACCTCGCCGGGCACGCCGGCGACCTTGGCGGCCTTCTCCGAGGTGAACACGAGGATCCGGTTGAGCCCGCTCTGACGCGGGACCGGCGTGATGACCATCGGGATGCGTCGCGCCTGATAGTTGTAGCAGTGGCGCTCTTCGAGCTGCCCGTTGTCGGGGTTGGCGACCATCTGATTGCCGAGATCGTCGAGGTCGTAGCTGATCCGGTCGGTCCGGTAGGCTTCGGCGTCGGGAACGATCGGGTTGGTCCCCGCGAGGACCTCTTCGAGGTTCGTGTTTCCATCGAAGTCGAAATCGGCGAGACCGTCCGCCACACGCGGGTCGGTGCCGACGAGTAACTCGATCCAGTCGAGGACTCCGTCGCCGTCGGTATCCGCGGCGTTGGGGTCCGTCTTGAGGAAGGTCTCTTCGCAATCCGTGAGTCGGTCGCCATCGCCATCACGAGCGTCGGAGCACTGCACGGCCGGCGCCAGTGGGTCGGCGGGGTCAAAGCCCTCGGAGCGCAGTCGCTCCTCGAACAAGTCGCTGTAGTTGTCGCCGTCCGTGTCCGCCAGTGTGCGGTCGATCTGGAGCGTGGTCTCGAACGCGTCGGACAATCCGTCGGAGTCCGTGTCGATCATCAGCCCATCCCCGGTACGCACGGAGTGGCTGTTGAACGCCAGCATGCGAGTCAGGGTCTGATCGGCCTGCAGCGACGTGATGTCGAAGTTGAGGAAGTCGCCCTGGGCGACCCCGAGGTTGACGTCGCGAAAGATGCCTTCCCCCGCGTCGGCCATCCCCTGAAGCAGCGACCGCGCCAGGGCGCGGTCGTAGCCGAACTGCGTGGGATCGACGATCGTCATTTCGGTGAACAGGAACACCGTGTTCAGTGTGATATCGCCGACCGAGTAGATGTCCGACAACGACAAGAGCTCGCGCACGCGGCCCATGATCTGGGAGGGCTGGTTGTACTCCGGGCAGATGCCCGTGTAGTCGACGTAGACGTCATCGGGCACGTCCTGGTCGGTGTTGCAGACGCCGTACAGGTTGTCGGGGTGCAGCACGTTGTCGCCGATGTTCGCGCAGTCCGTGTCTCCGCCATCGATCGTGCCATCTCCGTCGTCATCGTCGCCGTTGGAGCACATCGTCTGATCGTCTTCGCAGCCGGGATTGCAGCGCGGCTCCGGGATCCCGTCGCTGATGAAGTTGACGATGTAGCGGGTGCGGGCGCGTTCGGCAGGCCCCGCGGCGAGGATGTCTTGCTCGATCAGCCGCACGGCGGTCGCTAGCGCGCCCTGGTAGTCGGTGGCCGGACCGAGACCCCCGGCGGGGTCGGTGAACATCGCGACATCGGCCCGATTGCGGGTGAACGTCTGTTGACGCGACCAGGACGAAAAACCGATGAACGCGAACTCGGCGTTCGGCTGGCCGGACACGGTGTTCAGCGACTCGTCGAGCGCGCCGAAGCGCAGGTTCTCCGGGTCCGTGAGCTGCAACGAGGCCGATTGATCGAGGAGGTAGAGCACTTTGAGCGGGAACGTCACGTTGGCGCTCGGCTCGGTGCAGTACTCGCCGCGGATCTCGAGGTAGTTGTCCAGCGGGGGAAGCTCGTCGAGCGCCTGCGGCTGCAGGTGTGCATCGGTGCAGGAGAAGAGCGTCACGCCACCGATCAAGACGAGATGACGAAGGCTGGTCGGATGGCGTCGCATATTCATGGATCTTCCTGCTCGTCTTCGTCGCAAGAACCGTACCTCGGGATGAAGTTTGACGCCAAGGATCGGTTTCCGGCCACTGTATCAGACCCGTCAGCGACGGGCGCGGGCAACGCGGGCCCCGAAACAACAAGAGGCGAGCGCTAGCGCTCGCCTCTCGTTCCAAGGAGCTCGGTTCAACCGGTGCTAACTCACGCAGCCTTGCGGCGGCGACGGCGGCCGATTCCGACGACGGCCAGCGTCAGGAGCCACGCCGAGCCGAGCCCGGCGCCACCGATGGAGCTGCAGCTGCTGCCGCCGTCATCGCTGTCGCTGGGCGAAATCGGCTTGGCGTCGCCATCGATGTTGAGCGCGGCGCGGTAGGTGCGCGTCTCTTCGACGTTCCCGGACACGCGGTCTTCCCAGATCGTCTGCACGGTGACTTCGACTTCGTACACGCCCGGCTCATCGACCTTGAGGCGCGGCACTTCGCCGACCTGGTAGTGGTACTCGTACGGGGTCGACGTCGTCACGGTTCCCGACGGCGAGTCGATGTAGGCGTCGGAGCCCTTCGGCGTCGAGACGAGGCGCCAATCGAAGCGCATCGCCTGGTTCACGCGGTTGGCGAACAGACGCAGCATCACGTCGGTGCCCGTCTGCCCGAGCATGTCGGGGCTGAAGACCTGCAACGAAGCGAGCGGGTCCAGACAGTTGGCCACGTCGCCGTTGACGACGAAGCAGTGGCGGTCGTCACAGCCGTCGCCGACTCCGTCGCGATCGGCATCGATCTGGTCGTTGTTGGCCCGCAGCGAGCAGTTGTCGAACACGTTCTGGATGCCATCGCCATCGATGTCGGGGTCGCAACCGTCGCCGATTCCGTCACCATCGGTGTCGAGCTGGTCGGGATCGAAGATGCCCGAGCAGATGTCGTGGATGTCGTCGACGCCGTCGCCGTCGGTGTCCGGGAAGCACTCCGCGAGCTGCTCTTGGTTCGGCGTCGTGATCAACGCGTTCATCGGGCACGGGTCTTGGAGGTTGACGAGACCGTCACCGTCGATGTCGGGGTCGCAGGCGTCGCCAACACCGTTGCCATCGGTGTCCGGCTGCGTCGTCGCGCCGTTGAAGAACGGGTTGGGCACCTGAGCACAGTTGTCGTCGACGTTGAGGATGCCGTCGCCGTCCATGTCCGGGTCGCAGTTGTCGCCGATGCCATCGCCGTCGATGTCCGACTGCAGATCATTGGGGGCGCCCAGGCAGTTGTCGCATGCATCGCCGACACCATCGCCGTCGCCGTCGGCCTGCGAGTCATTGGACACGCGCGGGCAGTTGTCGCCCGGATCCTCGCGCCCGTCGTCGTCGTAGTCGTCGGCGAACTGGTAGGTGTCGCCGTAGTCGGTGTTGTTGACGAGAATGCTGCCACCGCCACAGCCGCAACCGCCACCGCCCGACATCTGGGGGGTGCCGCAGTCACCGAAGGCGTTGTCGCACTCATACCCAGGCGCGTCCTGGGCCGATACGGTGCCGAGCCCGAGCGTCAAGACCGCTGCAGACGAGGCGATGGAGAGAAGTGTTTTCAGGGTGCTGTTGGCCACGAGGAACTCCTTGGATGGTTCAAACTCCGGCGTGATGACCTCTCAGTAGCAATTCGCGTGCCGTCTTCGCCGCCAAAACACTGATCGAGCGGATCACCGCGAGGCATGGGCGAAAGTGGGAGGCCGGGTTGCCATCGAACGTGTCTTCCGACAACGATCGAGACACCTAAACCACAGATCAGTTGTGGCGTTCCGGCCGATCGAGGCATTTTCACCACACCCCGGTGTGGCCGGCCGGTGAACTTTGTTTACCCGGCGCCGATCCCGCCACGTAGGGACACGTGTTCCCGTGTAGCCTCTTGTAGGATTGTGTATGTCGCGTCTCCTCGTCTTCTTGCTCGCCACGAATCTCATCGTCAGCTGCGGCCGTGACACGAAAAAAGGGCAGCCTACGGAGGGACCGACCGACCGCGTCGGCTCCACCAACAACGGCCCGTCCACGGCCACGAACAACGACACCACGGCACCGCCGAACAACACCACGATGGGCGAGGAAACACCGCTGCCCAACGGCGGGACGTGCACCCCGGGGGAGGCGATGGCCTGCACCGATGAGACGACCCGATCCGTCTGCAGCGCGTCCGGTTCGTCGATCGTCGCCGAAGCATGCGCGCCCGGCGAGTGGTGTTTGCTCGGCGAGTGCGGGACGCAACGGTGCATCACGGGCACGCTACACTGTCAGTCGCCCGAGGTGATGGAGTCGTGCAACGCCGACGGCACCGGTTACGGCGACCCGCAGCCGTGCCCGGAGAACACGCTGTGTGAGAACGGCAGCTGTAAGTCGATCTGCGATCTGGGCGGCAAGGGCCCCAGCTACATCGGCTGCGAGTACTGGACCGTGGACCTCGACCAGTACACCGACCCCAGCACGAACCCCAAACCCGACGAAGTGCCGCACGCGGTTGTGATCAGCAACCCGGGACCCACGCCGGCCACGATCTCGTTCGTGCCCCGCGGACCCGGCGTCACGATCAACATCGCCGATCCGGTGGTCCCCGTGGGCCAGGCGCGGGCGTTCGAAATGCCGCGCTGGGACGTCTCCGGCTCGAGCCTGTCGTTCCGCGCGATCCAGATCCTCGCGTCGTCGCCCGTGATCGCCCACCAGTTCAACCCCCTCAACAACGAGCGCGTCTACTCCAACGACGCCTCGCTGCTGCTGCCGGTCACAGCGCACGGCAAGGAGTACTACGTCCTGGATTGGCCCTCGCAGATGTTGCCGTGCATCAGCCCGCAGTTCTGCCCCGAGAGCCAGCACTCCTACGTCACGATCGTCGCGACCTCGCCGGGCACCACGAACCTCAACGTCACGCCGACCGCACGCATCATGCCCGGCGATCAGATCCCGAACTTCACCGCCGGATTCACGCGCAGCATCAGCCTGTCGTACGGTCAGGTGATGAACCTGCAGGCCGGCGACCCCGACGCGGGAATCGGGCGCGGCGCCAACGACCTCAGCGGCACGCACATTCTGGCGGACAAGCCGATCGCGGTGTTCGCCGGCCACGAAGAAGCCGTCATCGGCAACCCGGACAACACCGATCGCGAAGACTCCTGCTGCGCGGACCACCTCGAGCAGCAGCTGTTCCCGGTCGAGGCGTGGGGCAACGAGTACATCGCATCGCTGAGCCCGGACCGCGGCAACCACGAGGATCATTGGCGCATCGTCGCCGCCGAACCCGTCACGATCACCTTCGATCCGCCGCAGAACGGCGCCGGTCAAATCTCGCTCGGCAAGGGCGAGGTCACCGCGTTTTTCTCGAGGCAGAGCTTCGAGATCAAGGCGACCGGCAAGATCTCGGTCGGCCAGTTCCTGGTGTCCCAGGCGCAGACCGACGACGGCACCGGCGACCCGGCGTTCATCCTCGCCGTCCCGCAGAGCCAGTACCGCGCCGACTATCACGTGCTCACTCCGACCGGGTACTCGCGCGATTACGTGCTGATCATCCGCCCCGCCGGCGTCGCGATCACGATCGACGGCGCCCCGGTGGCGGACACCATTTTCCAAGGTGTGGGTGCGGGCAACTGGGAGGTCGGCACCGTGCAGGTTCAGGCGGGCGTCCACGTCATCGAAGGCGCCGAGCCGTTCGGGCTGCAGGCGTACGGCTTCAACAACGCCGTGTCCTACGGATACCCGGGCGGCCTGAATCTGGTGGGCGTAGACGAGCCAGCACCCTGACCTAGTTCACTAAGAAAGGCGCCAAAAATCCGCTGGTCCGCTGGTCTGCTGGTCCGCTGGTCCCCGATCAACTTCAAACTGGACCCGCGCTCCGGCCACGGAGCCACCACGCGAAGCGTCGAGCAGCCCGGCTCCGCAGCCAACGAGGGGCCGCCCGACGCTTCGCGTGGGTGGCTCCGTGGCCGGAGTACGGGTCCAAGTTTGAAGTTGACCATCAGACCAGCGGACCAGCGGACCAGCGGATCGTTAGCGCGTGAAGTGGGACCGAGTGCACCTGCCCAGAAGTCTCGCGCCACCCTCGCCGGGTCCGCGCGACGATCTCTTCTCGGTCCTCCTCGACGATGCAAGAGCATCGCCTGCGTCG